>NZ_JBIAIQ010000015.1:0-48229 GCF_042871525.1 Streptomyces sp. NPDC005784 | reverse complement strand
GGCGGCCGGGGGGGACGCCGGGGGCGGGGCGGCGGCCCGGGGAGACCGCCGGGGGGCGGCGCCTCCCCTGGGGCGGGGGGGGGGGGGGGCGGCGCCCCCCCCCCCCCCCCCCCCCTCCGTGATGCGGCTCAGTGCTCTGTCACCTTGCCGTCCGCCACTTCCAGGCGGCGGGTCGTGTGGACCGCGTCCAGCATGCGGCGGTCGTGGGTGACCAGCAGGAGCGTGCCCTCGTAGGTGTCCAGGGCCGATTCCAGCTGCTCGATGGCAGGGAGGTCGAGGTGGTTGGTCGGCTCGTCCAGGACCAGCAGGTTGACGCCCCGGCCCTGGAGAAGAGCCAGCGCCGAGCGGGTCCGTTCTCCCGGGGAGAGGGTGGCCGCCGGACGCAGGACGTGGTCCGCCTTCAGGCCGAACTTGGCCAGCAGCGTGCGGACTTCGGCGGGCTCCGTGTCCGGGACTGCCGCGCCGAACGCGTCCAGCAGTGACTCGGAGCCGTGGAAGAGCTTGCGGGCCTGGTCGACCTCGCCGACGATCACGCCGGAACCGAGCGTGGCATGGCCGTCGGACAGCGGGACCCGGCCGAGCAGCGCGCCCAGCAGGGTCGACTTGCCGGCGCCGTTCGCGCCGGTGACGGCCACCCGGTCCGCCCAGTCGATCTGGAGGGTCGCCGGACCGAAGGTGAAGTCGCCGCGCCGCACCTCCGCGTCCCGCAGGGTGGCCACGACCGCGCCCGACCGCGGGGCCGCCGCGATCTCCATCCGCAGCTCCCACTCCTTGCGCGGCTCATCGACCACGTCCAGCCGCTCGATCATGCGCTGCGTCTGCCGGGCCTTCGCGGCCTGCTTCTCGCTGGCCTCGCTGCGGAACTTGCGGCCGATCTTGTCGTTGTCGTTGTTCGCCTTGCGCCGCGCGTTCTTGACGCCCTTGTCCATCCAGCCCCGCTGCATCTGGGCCCGGCCTTCGAGGGCGGAGCGCTTGTCGGCGTACTCCTCGAAGTCGTCGCGGGCGTGCCGACGGGCGGTGTCGCGCTCTTCGAGATACGCCTCGTAGCCACCGCCGTACAGCGTGATCTGCTGCTGTACGAGGTCGAGTTCGAGGACCCTCGTGACCGTGCGGGTGAGGAACTCGCGGTCGTGGCTGACGACGACGGTCCCGGCACGCAGTCCGGAGACGAAGCGCTCCAGGCGCTCCAGACCGTCGAGGTCGAGGTCGTTGGTCGGCTCGTCGAGGAGAAAGACGTCGTAGCGGGAGAGGAGCAGGGAGGCGAGTCCGGCGCGGGCCGCCTGGCCGCCGGACAGGGAGGTCATCAGCTGGTCGAGACCGACGCCGAGCCCCAGGGTGTCGGCGACTTCCTCGGCACGTTCGTCGAGGTCGGCGCCGCCGAGGTCGAGCCAGCGCTCCAGGCTGGTCGCGTACGCGTCGTCCGCGCCCGGCGCTCCGTCCACGAGCGCCTGCGTCGCCTCGTCCATCACCCGCTGGGCCTCGTCGACGCCCGTACGGCGCGCGAGGAAGTCACGTACGGTCTCGCCCTCCCGGCGCTCCGGCTCTTGGGGCAGGTGCCCGACGGTCGCGGACGGCGGCGAGAGCCGCAGCTCGCCCTCCTCCGGGGTGAGGAGGCCGGCGAGCAGCCGCAGCAGGGTGGACTTGCCCGCGCCGTTGGCGCCGACGAGTCCGATCACGTCGCCGGGCGCGACGACGAGGTCGAGTCCGGCGAAGAGCGCGCGGTCGCCGTGTCCGGCGGTGAGATTCTTGGCGACGAGAGTGGCAGTCATCAGGGAGCCGATTTTAACGGCCCACCGGGTCGCCCCACGCCGCCGCTCTCCGGGGTCCGCCACCACCCCGCCCACCGGGGTCGCCGCCGCCTCGGCCAGTGGGCCCGCCGCTGCCCCGGCCGGTCGGTCCGCCGCAGCCTCGACGACTGGATCCGCCGCAGCCTCGGCCACCGGGCCCGCCGCTGCCCCGACCACTGGGTCCACAGCTCCCCGGCCGGCGGGCCACAGCTCCCCGGCCGGCGGGCCACGGCTCCCCCGACCCGCCAGGCCCACGGCTCCCCCCGGCCCTCCGGTGCCGTGCCCCCGGGCCGCCGAAGACGTCCGCGATCAGGATGTCCGCGGAGTCGGGGGCGGAGGCTTCGATCCAGGGCCCGCGGCTTTGCCGAACTGTCGGATCCACCGATCCCCTGGCCACCTGGCCACCCGGCCACCCGGCCACCCGGCCCACGGTGCCCGGACCACCCGGCCCGCCGTCTGAGGCCACCGGTTCCCCGAAGCACCACGCCCGCCGATCCACCTGGACCACCGGGCCGTCGCTCAGTGCGGCATCGGCGTCACCAGTACGCTGCCGGACGTCCGGGCCACGATGAACGACTCTCCTTTCACGGCCCTGGCCTCCAGCGGGATCCGGTGGTGCCCGGGGTCCAGGATTCCGTCGAACACGTCGTGCGCGCGGGTGCGCGAGAGGCGGTCCAGGCGGTAGGCGGTCAACCGCACCCGGCAGGTGGAGGTGACCTCGACTCCGGCCTCGCCGTCGGCGGCGACCAGACGGGTGAGCCGGCGCAGCTCCCGGGGGCTGCGGTCCAGGGCGTGCTCGATCTGGGCGACCAGCAGCGGAACGATCGGGGCGAGGCCCTCGACATGGGCGACGTCCACGCCCGCGCCACGGAAGGACTCCCTTACGGCGGCCCGTTCCGCCTCGGGGACGGCCCGGCCGAACACCACCGCGCCGTAGGTGCGCAGTTCGTCCGCCGCGACCCCTGCGACCCCCGTGGCGTCGCGGGCGATGTCGGCGCCGATGCCGACGGCGCGCAGGGCGGCGGCCGGCTTCGCGAGGAGGGCGCCCCGGGCACCGATCAGCAGGACGCGGCGGCGGGCGCCCGCGTCGCCGTCGAGCAGGGAGTTCAGCGCGTCGCGGTACTCGGGGCCGTGGAAGCGGAATGGCCCTATGCCGTGATAGCCGTTGCGTTCCAGGTCGGCCCGTTCGCCGGTCTGCCAGGCGAAATCCCGCCAGACGTAGTCGTCGCCGTCCCTCTCGATCAGTGCGGTGACGGCACCGCACTCGATGCTCTCGCACTCGGGACAGCCGTAGATGACGTATCTGCCCCCTTCCAGTGGGGCGTCGGCCTCCAGGAGAAGCCGGCGCACGTGCGCGGTGAAGATCGCGGGTGGTACGTCGGACGCGAGTGGGGACACCGCGTCGAGGTCGGAGAGCTGGAACAGCAGCGGGCGTCCGTCGACGATGAAGTCGACGAAGTCCCGGTGCACTTGGTAGTCACCATTGGCGAGGACCCCACCGGCACGCATCGCCGGTGCCAGGCCGAACGTGGCGTACTGGGCAGACATGCTGTGAGTATCCCCAGACTGAGAGTGATACGACCACGGCATGACATATTCCGCTAACGTCCCGGCATGGAGAAGCCCGGGAGCGACGATGTCATCGTGGTCGGCAGCGGGGTCGTCGGCCTGACGACGGCCGTCGTGCTGGCCGAGGCCGGCAGGCGGGTCCGGGTGTGGACGCGGGAGCCCGCCGAGCGGACCACCTCGGCGGTTGCGGGGGCGCTGTGGTGGCCGTACCGCATCGAGCCGAAGGCACTCGCCCGCGAGTGGGCGCTCGTGTCCCTCTCCGTGTACGAGGAGTTGGCGGAGCGGCCCGAGGAGAGTGGCGTACGCCTGGTCGAGGGGGTCATGGGCGAGACGCGGCTGGACGAGCTGGGGTCGTGGGCGGCCCGGGTGCCCGGACTGCGCGCGGCGACGGCGGAGGACTACCCGGGGACCGCGTTGCGGGCGCGGCTGCCATTGATCGACATGCCCGTGCATCTGCGCCTGTTGCGCGAACGGCTTCTGCGGGCGGGCGGGACGGTCGAGGAGCGGACGGTGACGGACCTCTCGGAACCGAAGGCGCCGGTCGTCGTGAACTGCGCGGGTCTCGGCGCCCGCGATCTCGTCCCGGATCCGGCCGTACGGCCCGTGCGCGGGCAGCTCGTGATCGTCGAGAACCCCGGGATCCATGAGTGGCTCGTCTCGACGGACGCGGCGGCCGGGACGACCACGTACGTCTTCCCGCAACCGGACCGGGTGGTCCTCGGCGGCACCACGGACGACGACGACTGGTCGCGGGTCCCCGACCCGGAGGTGGCGGCGGAGATCGTCGAGCGGTGCGCGGCGCTGCGCCCCGAGATCGCCGGGGCGCGCGTGCTGGGCCACCGGGTGGGGCTGCGGCCGGTACGCGACGCGGTCCGGCTGGAACGCGAAGTCCTGCCGGACGGACGGGTGTTGGTGCACAACTACGGGCATGGAGGGGCCGGCGTCACCGTGGCGTGGGGTTGCGCGCGGGAGGCGGCCGAACTCGTCGGCCCGACCGCCTCCGTCTGACCTCCGTCAGGGGGTCAGTGACTCTCCCCCGGGACGCGGAGCGCGGTGCGGGGGTTGCGTACGCCGTCGAGGACGGACGCGGCCGGGGCCGCCCTGGAACCCGCCGTCGCCCGCGTGAACGCGTCGGCGCCGCCCACCAGGGGGACGCGGGCCGAGGTGCGGGACAGGTCGAGGGTCAGGGTCGGCGTGGTGGACGGAGGGTCGATGAGATCCTTGTCGGTGCCGGCGACGATCAGCGCGAGCCGGTGGCCCTTCGGGACGACGTGGTCGGTGGCCGCCAGGTCCAGCGTGATGGTGTACGCCGTTCCCGGGGTGAGCGGGACGCCCTGGTCCGAGGCGTAGTTGCCGAGGTCGGCCCAGCCGCGGCTGAGGACCGTGTAGTCGACGTCGGTCTTGGCCGCCTCGGTCACCTTGTAGCAGGAGCTGTCGCCGGCTGTGCTCGCGCCCCAGCAGGTGCGGTCGGTGAGCGTGGCGATGCCCTCGCCGGAGCCGGCGTAGTCACGGATGGTGTCCGGACCGAGGTCGACGAGCACCGCCGAGAGATGGGCCGTCGAGGTGGTCGGCGTGGCGGTGACGGTCACCTTGGAGGAGCCGGAGATCCGCAGGTCGCGGGCGAGCGGCCGGGTTGCGAAGCCGGCCTTGTCCGGGGTCGGCAGGTCGATGTGCGCGGCCCAGTCGGTCTCGCTCAGCCGCGGGTCGTCCGTGAAGGTCTCGGTCCCGCGGTTTCCGCGGAGTCCGAGAGTGCCGACGCCGGGCTGCGCGCCCGTACCCGGACGCAGGGTCGTGGCGCTGGTGGTGCGGGGCGGCCAGACCGTCGAGGTGGCCCACTGGTCGGGGTGGCGTTCGATGTCGGCCATGGGCTCGCGGTCGATGCCGTTGTCGTAGCCGAGGAGTTCGTGGTCGAACCAGCGGTGCAGGGTGTCGACCCAGGCGGCGCGGCGGAAGTCGAAGGGGTCGACATGGCCGGTCTGGGAGAGCCAGATCTTGCGCTCTACACCGTGCTTGGAGAGGGCGTCCCACCACTGGCCGAAGTTCTTGGTGCGGACGTTGAGGTCCTCCATGCCGTGGACGAGGAAGACGCTGGCCTTCACCTTCGCGGCGTTCTTGACGTAGTCGCGCTCGGTCCACAGCGACGTCCAGTCGCCGGTGCGCGGCGCCTCGTCGACCAACTTCCGCTGCACGGCCGCGCACTTGGCTTGGGCGTCGGGGCTGTCGACGTAGCCGGACAGCCAGTCGGGGCCGGAGTCGTAGAGCGGGGCGCCCTTGGCGAAGTAGTAGTCATACCAGGAGGAGATGGCGCTGATCGGCACGATGGTCTTCAGGCCCTTGACGCCGGTGGCGGCGACGCCGTTGGCGATGGTGCCGTCCCAGCTCTTGCCGATCATGCCGGTCCTGCCGTTGGTCCAGGTTGCTCTGGCCGTGGCGGCGCCGGTGCGCGTGGTGTAGCCCTTGGCCCGGCCGTTCAGCCAGTCGACGACCGCCTTGGCGGACTGGATGTCGGAGCGGCCGCCCACGTCGACGCAGCCGTCGGAGCGGTTGGTGCCGGCGAGGTCGACACCGACGAAGGCGTAGCCGCGCGGCACGAAGTAGTTGTCGTAGAAGAGCGGCATCTGGACGACGTGGCCGTTCGCGTCGTACGTCTTGATCTGGCTCTCGTTGCCGCGCCCGCAGCAGGAGTAGTACGGGCTGGCGTCCATGATCACGGGGATCTTGCGGCCCTGCCGGGCGAGTTCGCGGGGCCGGACGATGTCGACGGCGACCCGGTCGTTCTTTCCGTCGCTGTCGCCGTCGAGACCGGTGTCGACCCAGACGGACTCACGGATCGCGTTCTCGTACGAATAGACCGGGGCGCTCTCCCGCGGAGCGCCGTGTGCGGCGACCGGGACGAGGAAGGCGGCCATCAGGGCGGCAACGGCCGCCGTCGCGAGCGATCTCCAGGTCATGAAGCGCATGCGGCGTACTGGTATCGGCATGCGCGGAACGTACCCCGGTCAACTCCCGTGCAAAAGAGGGCAGATGAGGCCCGCGGGGCTGGATGGCTCATGTCGGCCGAATGGCGATCGTGTGACAGGGGTGGCCGTGGAC
The DNA here is from genome assembly GCF_042871525.1 of Streptomyces sp. NPDC005784. Taxonomy (NCBI): domain Bacteria; kingdom Bacillati; phylum Actinomycetota; class Actinomycetes; order Kitasatosporales; family Streptomycetaceae; genus Streptomyces; species Streptomyces sp. NPDC005784. The sequence continues at coordinate 41,780 of NZ_JBIAIQ010000015.1, read as the reverse complement.
ATGACTGGGGCCACCGGGACTGAATAGGCTCCGGACCGACTTCACGCCCCGACGACTTGGAGCTTGACGTGCACCGCAGACTCATCGCCCCGGGCGCCCTCGCCGCCTCCCTGCTGCTGGCGATCCCGGCATCGGCGGCAAGCTACACACCGGGAGCACCGGGCATCGGCGACCCCTACTACCCGGCCTACGGCAACGGCGGATACGACGTCTCGCACTACGACCTGCGGCTCACGTATCAGCCGCGGACGGACGAACTGGAGGGCACGGCCACCCTTCTGGCGACCACCACACAGGACCTGTCCCGGTTCGATCTGGACTTTCTGCTCGATGTGAGCGAGGTCCGGGTCAACGGCGCGAAGGCGTCGTTCGCCACCTCGGGCCAGCACGAGCTGGAGATCACGCCGGCCGCGCCACTGGCCAAGGGCACGCCGGTCACCGTCGTCGTCCGCTACAGCGGAGTGCCGTCCACGAAGAGCGCGTACGGCTTCTCGACCTGGCACCGCACCCCTGACGGGGCGGTCGCGGCGGACGAGCCCGAATCGGCGTGGTGGTGGTACCCGAGCAACGACCACCCGCTCGACAAGGCGACGTACGACGTGTCCGTGGCCGTCCCGGACGGCACCCAGGCCATCTCCAACGGCACCCTGCAGTCGACGAGTTCACGGCTCGGCTGGACCCGCTACAACTGGCGGTCCAACAAACCGCAGGCCACGTATCTGACCACCCTCGCGGTCGGGAAGTTCGACATCACGACCAGCACGTCCGAGGGCGGCGTCCCGGTCGTCAACGCGTACAGCAAGGACCTCGGCGACAACGACGGGGCGGCGCGCGCCAGTGTCGAGCGGACGGGAGAGCTGGTCGACTGGCTGAGCGGCTACTTCGGGCCCTATCCCTTCAGCTCCGCCGGCGGATACGTCCCCAACACCACCACGGGGTACGCGCTGGAGACGCAGACCCGGGTGTACTACAGCCCGCGGCAGTTCGCGAACGGCTCCAACACCTCCGTGGTCGTGCACGAGTTGGCGCACCAGTGGTACGGCGACGACGTGTCACTGAAGGGCTGGAAGGACATCTGGATCAACGAGGGCTTCGCGCGCTACGCGCAGTGGCTGTGGTCGGAGCACGAGGGCGAGGGCACGACGCAGGAGCTCGCGGACTACGTGTACGCCTCGCATCCGGCCGACGACGCCTTCTGGACGGTGGCGCCCGGCGACCCGGGGCCGGACAACCAGTTCGACATCGCGGTCTACGACCGGGGCGCGCTGGCGGTGCAGGCGTTGCGCAACCAGGTCGGGGACGACGCGTTCTTCGCCATCCTGAAGGGGTGGCCGAAGGAGCACGCGTACGGGAACGCGTCGGTCGGCGACTTCCAGAAGTACGCCGAGCAGGTGTCCGGCACGTCGCTCTCGGCGCTCTTCGACACCTGGCTGTTCCAGCCGTCGAAGCCGGCGGCGCCCGCGGCGCGGAGCGCCGGGGTCGCCCCGGCCTCGGCAGCGAAGGGCGCCCTCGCCCGGCCGAAGTCGTGGAAGAAGATCGCCGCCACTGATTCGGTCCACTCCGGCTGAGGCACGGCCGCCCGCCCGTCGGGGACTCCCCCGCCCGCCCCTGCTCGTCGGGGACGGGCGGGCACCACCGGCGAGCGGGCGGCGGCTCGGACGCCGGCTGCGCGCCGAGGGCGGGTGGGCGCCGACCGCGAGCAACCGGCGGGCGGGCAGCGGCCACTGACGGGCGGGCACCGGCCGTCGGCGAGCGGGCACCGGCCGTTGACGGGAGCGTCGGCCGCCGGCGGGCGGGCATCGGCCGTCGACGGGCGGCGTGGTTCAGTGGTGGGTGGACTTCTCTTCCAACTCGGCTATCTGGGACAGGAGCTCGTCACGGCCGATGGCATCCGCCCGGGTCGCGGGCACGGTGCAGGCGTAGGCGCCGGCCACCGCGCCGTACAGGGCGCAGCGCCGAACCGGTTCGCCGGTCAGCCGGCCGTAGAGGAAACCGGCGGCGAAGGAGTCTCCGGCGCCGTTCGAGTCGACCACGGGTGCGCGCGGCGAGACCGCCGGGACATGGGTCAACTCGTCGTCGGCCAGCAGGTACGCCCCCTCGGCACCGGCCGTGGCGACGACCACCTCGGCCCGGCCCCGTTCCGCGACCCGTCGCATGGTGCGCTCGGGGTCGGCGAGCGCGGTGGTGGAGACGAACACGATGTCGGCGGCGTACGCGAACGGTTCGTGGTACGGATTCTCGCCGTCCCAGTTGTGCAGGTCGGTCGAGAGGGTCACCCCGGCCTCCCGCAGGGCCGGCAGGGCGAAGGCGCACGGGTGGGTGATGGACACATGGGCGTGACGGCTCGCCGCGGCCAGGTCCCGCACCGTCTTCTCGGGCAGCCGGTCCTCTTCGCGCGAACGGCTGTCGTCGTACAGGGACAGCCTTCGCCCGTCGGGGCCGACGAGATTGACAGCGCGCTTGGTACCCGCGGGCTGGGGGACCTCGGTGAGCGCGATGCCCCGGTCGTGGTGCAGGGCTCGTACGAGGTCGCCCTCGGGGTCGTCGCCCAGCATGTCGAGGTGGTGCGTGCGCAGGCCGAGGTTGTGGAGGCCCAGCGCGACGAAGTCACCGGTCTGCCCGGCCCGGCTCTCGATCCCGGGACGGATCATGTAGCTGTCGGCGTAGGGGAGCGGCAGTTCGGGGACGTGGACGATGGTGTCCACACCCGCACCACCCAGGACGAGGACATCGATGTCGCGGCTCATGACTCTCCCTCTCGGATGCGAGCAGCGAGTCAAGCAGGCCTCCGACGGCCACGGCAAGGAGTTGCAGAAACTTCCGCAAGTCCCGCCATCCGCAAGCCGGTCGACACCGGCCGAGCCGACGCGCCCGTTCCCGTCACCGCGCTCCCGTCGCCAGGTTCTCGTCACCCCGATCCCGTCACCGAGCGGCTGGTGCACCCCGGTCACCCCATGGTCGTACGCACGTCGGTCGACTCCACTCCGTCCGGCGCACCGCTCGCTCGTCGCGCCGGTCAGTCCCCGTGGTCGTACACCGTCACCGGGAGGCCGCGGCGCACCAGCCGCTCGGTGACGAGGGGTTCCACGCGCGACCACTTGCCGCCGGCCAGACCGCACCCGATGCGCGGCATGTGCACGGACGCGCCGAGTTCGACGGCCTTGTCGGCGAGCGGTCCGAGTGCGGCATCGATGGCCTCGTAGCGCACGGGCACGCCCTTGCTGCCGGTGCGTATCCCCCGCCGGCCCACCAGGTTCGCCACCCACACACACGGCTCGACCTGGACGAACTGGGCGGCACCCAGGCCGAAGTCGTTGCCCGCCCGGTCGCGGTGCCAGGCGCGGTACGCGGCCTCCGGCTCCGGCCAGCGGCGGGAGAGGGCCGGCACGAAGCCCTTTCCCCAGCCCCCGATGTCATTGCAGACGTGCGCGATCAGCTTGACGCCCTTGCACGACGGAACGGTGGCATCACCCCGGACGTACATGATCTCCGACATGACACCACCGTAGAGGCCGCCACTGACAGTGGGCCCGGGTCGCTGTCCCGGGGCTGCCGAGCGGCGCGCGAGGCGCCGCTCGGCCGGGGGACGGCGGGGTCCTACTTGAGGTAGACCAGTCCGTCGGTGGTGACGGTCGGACGCCCCGGGGTGCCCACGACCACGATCTTGACCGTGTGGGTGCCGCTCGTGGACCAGGACTTCGTCCACTGCACGGCACGGTAGGCGGTGGTGGCCGACTTCATGTCAACGGTGGTGGCCTTGACGCCGTCGACGTAGATGTCCGCCTGGCCGGAGCCTGCGGCGCGGGAGACCACCCATGCCGCCGAGCGGCCGGTGAACTTCCAGGTGAGTGAGGCGTTCTTGGATGTGCTGCTGTAGGACGCGCCGCCCAAATAGCTGCTGGAAGCCTTGGTCGTCCAGGTTCCGGTGCGGGTGGCGGACGTCTCCTGGAGGATCATCGGGGTGGCGGTCAGTGAGGCGGAGGCGGTGTTGCCCGCGTAGTCGTAGGCGGTCATCGACCAGGTGCCGGCCGTGCCGGAGTTGGCTGTCAGCGCGGCGCTGCTGACGGTCGGTCCGTAGGTGTGCGCGGCCGGCTTGGTGACGCGGACCTCCTTCAGGGCGCCGTTGTCGGCGGCCTTCCAGTTCAGCGTCACGGGGACGGCGGTGGTGTTGACCGTTCCGGTACTCAGCGAGAGGGACGGCTTGGTGGTGAAGGAAGGCGCGGTGGTCTCGGCGACCACGGCGGTGCTGGGCGTCACCGTGGTCTTCCCCGAGATGTGCGTGACGCGCACCGCGAGGGTGTGACTGCCCGGGGTGAGAGTCAACGGGGCCGATGTGGCTGTCGGCCCGCCGGTCGCGGCGACCTTCCCGTCCAGGAGCACGTCGAAGCGCCGGATGAAGGCCGACGGCGTCGTTGTCGTCCAGTTCACCGTGAGGGAGCTCTTGGTGTAGGCGGTGGTGCCGGAGAGGCCTACCCCGGTGAGGGGCTTGAGGGCGAGCCCGGTGACAGGGCCGCCGGCCAGGGCACGGATCCCGGGGATGGAGGCGTACAGCTTGTTGCCGGGGCACTCGGTGAAGTAGCCGTCGCGGTGGCCCGAGATGCGGTAGAACGATGCCGTCTGGCCTAGCGTGAACTTGCCGTTGGTCATACTGGCCGTCAGGTCGACCTTGCCGGCCGGGTCGTGGCCGTACTGGCCGAGCTTCCATGCGGCGATCTGCGCGACCGAGGCCTTGGCGGCGGCGGAGGCGTCGATCGAGGAGTACTCACCGAGGACGGCGATGCCGGTGGAGTTGGTGTTGAAGCCCGGGTTGTGGGCCCCGATCACCGGCTGGTCCACACCGCCCTTGCGCCCCTCGAAAATGGTGCCGCACTTGTCCACCAGGAAGTTGTAGCCGATGTCCTTCCACCCGTTGGTCTTGATGTGGTATGCGCGGATGGCGCGAACCAGAGCAGCCGACTCGGTGCAGGTGTAGGTATTGGCGTCCACGGTGTGGTGGACGAAGACCACCTTGATCTCCGTGCCGTAGCCGGGCGCTTCATCGTTCAGCGACTCGTCGGCTCCCCACTGGGCCCGGGTCACGATGGTGGGCCGCGGTGCCGTCGACGTCGGCGCGGGCGGCACGGTCGCGGTGGGCGAAGCGCTGACCGAGGCGCTGGGGGTGTCCGTCACTACCGGGGCGCTGCTCGAAATGCTCTCGCTGGGCGAAGGCGACGCGGAGTCGTCCACCGGTGGCGTGGACGCGGATTCGCCTTCGTCCGGTGTTGTGGTCACCGCGTCGGACGCAGTCGGGGTGGCCTCGTCACTGGGCTCCGCGTCGACGGCGTACGCCACTGGAGCGGGGCGGACGGCAGCAGTACCTTTGCCCGGATCAACCATCTCCAGCCGGAGTCCGGCAGGAAGAGCCGAGCCCCGACCGTCGACACGCACCTGCACGCCGTCCGACGAACCCACCCAGGCCGGTTCGGTGGCACCGCGCCGGCTCTCCTCCGCCGCGGCGCCGTGGCCTCCGACGTACAGAGAAGTCCAGGATCCCCAGTCGCCACTGCTGGTACTGCGGGTACGTACTTCGACCCTGCCGGGCAGTTCGGCGGCCGGCTTCGTCCAGGACAGGCCCACCAGGCTGAACGGGTCGGTGTCGCGCTGGGGTATCACGGCATGGTCGCCGTCGACCTGCAGGGCAGCGGATCGCACGTGGGCCTGAACCGGCCCGGTGACCGGCTTGTCCTGGCCGGTGTCGTTCCCCTTGGATCCCCCTGCGAAGCCCTGTAAGACAGCCAGGCCGGTCAGCCCCGCTGTCACGGCGGCGGCAGTAGCCCACACTCTTCGCTTGTTCATATTGCTCGGACGCCCCTCCACGTCTGACGGCATCGCAAGCCGGGAGGTTTCCTCAACCGGCATGTGCCGCAATTATCGGCCGTCAGAGTAGCGGAAAATCCGTGTATTCATTACATGCCGAAATGGACACCGGCCATGGCGGTGGAAGTGATTACGGTCACACGACTGGCTTTCATCGACACAAGAGCTCCAGTGCACCACCCAAGGCGATCTCAACACCTGTCGGCTTCCGTTCGGGCGATCCACCATCCGGGAAAATGGAGAGGTGCGCACCTGTTGCGGAGTACCAGCAAGCCATCGTGTACAAATTCGCGAGCACGCCAGCAGATCCCAGGGAAGTTGTGACCGGAAGAACACATCGAGCCATGACGCCGGAACCCTCACCGACAGAACCGCAAGCCTTGAGGAGTCAGCTGTACGGACACATTCCGTTCAGATTACTGGATCAGATCAGCCCAACACGGCATGAAGCGCCACCCCGATATGCAGCAATTCGCCGCACATCACTCTCGATGCTGTTTTTTAGGTGCGGCGGTGGCCGGATTGCGTTTACGGATGGCTGGATCGAATCCACCAGGGGCACTTTACCACCCTTCCGTCTTTCTTTTTACGAATACTTTACTCATTAAATTTGAACGCAAGTGATCTTGGTGCCTCTGTGGGCATTTTTGTCACCTTTTAAGCTCGGCTAGCTTTGCGACTGCCTTGTGATCTATGGGGCTTCTGTGAACATGGGAGTTTGAATGGGCAAGACAGTATGGGCAAGGCACAGACCTGGCTTGTCTGGGTTTGCATGGAGCCGGGGCATAGCCGGTTCGCTCGCGCTCGCGATGGCGGTGACCGTGCTTGCGGGTACGGAGAATGCCTGGGGTGTGGGTGATGCTGCACGGTCTGATGTTGCGAGCAAGCCGGCGAAGCACTACCCCGCGTCGGCGGCGGACCTGGCATCGGCGCGGGTGCTGGCCCGCTTGTCCGGCAAGAAGGTCGAGGCCTTGTCGGAGCGGACGGAGACGTCCACGACGTGGGTGAATGCCAATGGCTCGCTGACGACGGAGTTATCGGCAGGCCCGGTGCGGTTCAAGGATGCGGGCAAGTGGCGCTCGGTCGACCTGGATCTGCGGGCGGTCGGCGGGCGGGTGGAGCCCAAGGCCCATCCGCGGGGCCTGAGTCTGGGCGGCGGCCAAGCCGCGTCGGCCGTGAAGCGGTCTGTTTCGCCGGAATCGTCGACGCATGATCTGGTGACGCTGGGCGAGGGCGACCGGCAGATCGCCCTGCAGTGGAAGGGCGATCTGCCCAAGCCGAAGCTGAAGGGCAACCGCGCGACCTATGCGGGTGCCGCGTCCGGTGCGGACGTGGTGGTCGAGGCGACACGCACGGGCTTCGAGCAGTACGTCGTGCTCAACTCCCGTCCGGGCGGGGGCTATTCCTACACGCTGCCGCTGAAGGCCAAGGGCCTGAAGGTGCGTCAGCTCAAGGATGGCAGCCTGCTGTTCACGGACAAGAAGGGCAAGAAGCAGGCGACCATGCCCGCCCCGGTGATGTGGGACGCGCAGGTGGACAAGGTCTCCGGCGAGCACACGCACCGGGCACCGGTGAAGGTGAAGGTCGTCCGCGCCAAGGGGACCATCAACCTGGTCTTCACCCCTGACGCCAAGTTCCTCGCCGACCCGAAGACGCAGTACCCCGTCACGGTCGACCCCTCGACCTCGGCGCTGTCCAACGTGTTCGACACCTACGTCCAGCAGGGCGAGACGGTCGACTGGTCCACCGACGTCGAACTCGACATGGGCAACCCGGGAACGACCAACGGCGACGGCACACCGCGCACGGCCCGTTCCTTCATCAACTGGAACACCAAGCCGATCTCGGACTCGCTGGTCTCCAGCGCGAAGCTGAGCCTGTGGAACTTCCACTCGGGCAACACCGACTGTGCGGCCTACCCGTGGGGCGTGTACAGCACGGCCACGGCGTCCACCGCCTCGCGCTGGACCTCCCAGCCGACCTGGCCGGCCACCGCCTCGGCGACGTCGACGGAGACCAAGGGCAATCCCGGCTGCACCTCGGCGCCGGACGGCTGGGTGAACGCGGATGTCACCAATCTGGTGCAGACGTGGGCATCGGCGAAGAACGTCACCTCCGGCATGGGCCTGCGTGCGCCGAGCGAGACGGCAACCGCGCAGTGGAAGCGGTTCAACTCGGCGAATGCCGCGTCGAATCCGCCGAAGCTGACGGTGACGTACAACTACCGGCCCAAGACCGGCACCGACCAGCAGGCCGGCCCACCGTTCTTCCAGGACGCCTCAGGTGCCTGGTATGTCAACACCACGACGCCGACGCTGAGCGACACCTTCATCGACGCCAACAACGACAAGGTCGACGGCACCTTCGAGGTCGATGACGCCACCACCAATGCGCAGGTCGGCAACTATCTGGTCTCTCCTTACGTGCCCTCCGGGCAGCCCGCGTCGGTGACGGTTCCCTCGGGTCTGCTCACCAACGGCAAGACCTACAAGTTCCGCACCAACCCCTACGACGGGCTGCACTACAACAACGACTGGTCGGCGTACGCGACGTTCACCGTCGACACCTCCGCCCCGTCCGCCCCGACCGCGGTGACCTCCACCGACTATCCCTCCGCCTCATGGGTCAAGGGTGCCGGCCAGGCAGGCGTGTTCAAGGTGACGCCCCCGTCGGGGGACCAGAACGGCATCGAGTGGTCACTGGACGGGACGACCTGGACGAAGGTGCCCACCTCCGGCACCACCCCGGTCAGCATCACCGTCAAGCCCGCCAAGGCCGGCACCAACACCCTGCAGGTGCGGGCGACCGACAAGGCCGACAACAAGTCCGAGGCCACGACCTACACCTTCCACGTCGGCCCCGGCGGTGTGACCAATCCCGATGAAGGCACCCGCACCGCCGCCCGGCTGCCGCTGACCGCCGAGGCGGACGGCTCGAAGTTCGACAAGGTGACCTTCTCCTGGCGCCGCGGCGAGGCCGACACCTGGACCATCATTCCCACCGGTGACGTGACAGTGGCAGGCCAGCCGCTGACGGCCTGGCCGGTGGCTCTGACCAGCGGCAAGAGCCCGAAGCTGACCTGGAACGCCACCTCCACCGTCAATCCGGACGGAGCGGTGCAGATACGGGCCGACTTCACCGGCCCCTCCAGCGCTTCGGCTTCTGCGGATCCGGTCAACGCAACCATCGACCGCACAGCCGACGGTGCCGCTTCCGACGCCGTGGGTCCCGGTTCGCTGAGCCTGCTGACCGGCGACTACACGCTCTCCGACAACGACGCCTCCTTCTTCGGTCTGTCCGTCGACCGCACCGCATCCTCCCGCTCCCCGCAGGCGGCGGCCGGCACCGGTCAACAGGCGCCGATCTTCGGAAAGGAATGGCTTTACGGCGCCGCCGGCGACCAGACGTCCACCCCGTGGACGGTGCTGATGAAGACGTCGGCGACTTCGGTGAGCATTGGTGCGTCGGGTGATGACACGCACCTGAACTTCACCCAGAACGCGGCGAAGACCGGCTGGATCCCGGAGGTCGGCGCCGAGGACTACAATCTCACCGGCGACTTCAGCGGCAACTTCACCCTGAAGAACAGCGACGGCGAGACCACCACCTTCACCGCGGTGACCGGCAGCACCACCTTGTGGAATGCCTCCACCTCCTACCTGGACGGTCTGGCCAGCACCACGACCACCACGGTCAGTGAGGCCGTCACCCTGGGCGAGAACAAGACCTCCCGCCCGAAGTTGCTCATCGCCCCCACCTCGGCGGTCACCTCATCGGCGTGCGCGTCCGCGCCGTCGACCAAGGGCTGCCGGGTCCTGGAGTTCGTCTACGCCACCTCCACCACCGCGACCGGCTCCGCGCTGGGAGACGTGAAGGACCAGGTGTCGGCGATCAAGCTGTGGTCGACCGCGCCCGGGGCCGCTGCGGCCACCGCGCAGACCGTCGCGTCCTACGCCTATGACGACAGCGGCCGACTGCGTGAGCAGTGGGACCCGCGCGTCAGCCCCCCGCTGAAGACCGCCTACACCTACGACAGCGCCGGCCGCGTCACCACGCTCACCCCGGCCGGACAACTGCCGTGGACCTTCACCTACGGGCAGGCCGGATCCAACCCGGCCGCCGGCGCCGGCATGCTGCTCAAGGCCAGCCGGCCCACGCTCGCCCCGGGCAGTGCCGGCCAGACCAACGGCACCGCCACCACCAGCGTCGTCTACGGCGTCCCGCTGACCGGCACGACGGCGCCGGAAAACCTCGGCTCCTCCGCGACGGACTCCTGGGGTCAGACCGACAAGCCCAGTGACGCCACCGCGGTGTTCCCCACCGACCAGGTGCCCGCGGACAACGACGGCAGCACCCTGACCGCGACCGCCTACACCCGGGCGGACATCCACTACCTGGACGCCTCCGGCCATGAGGTCGACGAGGCCACCCCGGGCCACCACATCACCGCCACCGAGTACGACCAGTTCGGCAACACCGTCCGCGCCCTGAGCGCGGGCAACCGCGAACTGGCCCTCGGCGTCACCGCCGACCAGCGGACCCGGCTGACCATGCTCGGCATCGTCAACCTGGCCTCCGCCGAACGCGCCCAGCTGCTGTCGGCCAGCACCGTCTACAACGGCGCCGGCACCCGCGTGCTCGAAGAAGACGGGCCCCTGCACCAGGTCGTCCTCGCATCCAAGCTGCTCAGCGGCGCCACCACCGTCGCACAGGCCGGCAGCACCGTCATCGCTCGTACCCAGACCCTCAAGGAGCACGACAGCGGTCGCCCCACCGACGGCACCGCAGCGGTACAGGACCAGGTCACCAAGCAGACCGTGGGCGCCCAGCTTCGGGCTTGGCCCACGCTGACCGCCGACGCCAAGGTCACGGCCATCGGCTACGACTGGGGCAAGGGCGTGGCCACCACCAGCACCGCCGACCCGGGCGGGCTGGCGCTGACCACGACCACCACCTTCGACAGCCAGGGCCGCGTCACCAAGACCCAGCTGCCCGCCTCCACCGGCACCGACGCCGGAACCACCCAGACCAGCTATTACACCGGCGACGGAACCGGCACCTGCGGCGGTAGGCCGGAATGGGCCGACGCGGTCTGCCAGACCGGCCCCGCCGCGGCTATCACGGACGGCGGCTCGAACCCGACGCAGTTGCCTGTCAAAACTCTCGAGTACGACACGCTCGGGCAGACCACCAAGGTCACCGAGACCGCCAACAGCGTCACCCGCACCACCACGAACGGTTACGACACCGCCGGCAGGCCCACCACGGTGACCGTCTCCGGCGGGGTCGGGGCAGCCGTCCCGGCGACGACCAAGTCGTACGACCCCACCACCGGTGATGAGGTCAAGCAGACCTCCACGGCCGGCGGCACCATCACCCAGACGTTCGACCGGCTCGGCCGTCAGATGTCCTACACGGACGCCGACGGCGGTACCACCAGCACCCAGTACGACACGCTCGACAGGCCCACCGTCGTCACCGACAACGTGCCGTCGAGCACCACTTACACCTACGACGCCGCCATCGACCCGCGGGGGCTGGCCACTTCGGTGACCGACTCCGTCGCCGGCACCTTCTCCGCCCGCTACGACGCCGACGGCGCGGTGGCGAGCCAGGGCCTGCCCGGTGGCTACACCATGCAGCAGGACCTGGATCCGGCCGGACGTCCCGTCGCACGTACCTACACCCGCGACAGCGACGGCACCGTGCTCGTGTCCGACAGCGTCGCCGCGACGGTGCAGGGCCAACTGGCCACCCACACCGGCACCCCCGGCGTGACGTCTTCCCAGGCTTACACCTACGACAAGGTCGGCCGCCTCACCCAGGTGCAGGACACCGGCGCCGACGCGGTCTGCACCACTCGTTCCTACACCTTCGACAAGAACAGCAACCGCAAGGCGCTCGCGACCTCCGTCGCGACCCCGGGCACCGACTGCACCACCACCGGGGGTACAAGCACCTCCAACACCTACGACAGCGCCGACCGGCTGATGAACACCGGCTACACCTACGACGCCTTCGGCCGCACCACCACGTTGCCGGGTACCACGCTGGCCTACTTCGCCAACGACCTCGTCCAGCAGCAGACCGCCGGCACTCAACGTCAGACCTGGACCCTGGACTCCGGTCTGCGGTTCCGCTCCTGGACCACGGAGTCCAACGCCTCCGGCACCTGGACCCAGACCGGATCCAAGCTCAACCACTACGACTCCGACGGGGACGACCCGCGCTGGATCGTGGAGGACACCGCCGGCGGGGCCCTCAGCCGCAACGTCGACGGACCCGACGGCGCCCTCGCCGCCACCACCGGCAAGACGGGTGACACGGTCCTTCTGCTGTCGAACCTGCACAGCGACGTGATTCTCGCGCTGCCGGTCGACACCAGTGTGGCGCCGACCGTCTTCGACGCCGACGAGTACGGCAACCCGCGGGCGGATCAGCCGGCGGCCCGCTACGACTGGCTGGGCGGCAAGCAGCGTTCGTCCGAGACCGTCACCGGCCTCACCCTGATGGGCGTCCGCCTGTACGACGCGAACTCCGGCCGGTTCCTCCAGGTCGACCCGGTCGCAGGCGGCAGTTGCAACAGCTACGACTACGTCTGCGGCGACCCGGTCAACATGGTCGACCTCGACGGAAGAATGGCCGCGATCGCCCTCGTCGGAGCCGCCGGCCTCGGAGTGAGCGCCGGCACGGCACTCACCATCATCGGCGTCGCCGCGGTCGTCGCGATCATCGCTCTCATCTGGTGGTACGGAAAGAACTGGGCCATCCACAAGGTCCGGGTCCTGTGGAGGGACTCCAAGAAGTCCGGCAAGGAGAAGGGCAACGATGTACCCGACTTCGCGAAGGGCCAGCGGAGGCATACGGGGGAATCGCTTGACAAGGCCGTGGACCGAGTGATGAGGCACGGAAAATACCGACCTCCGTACAAGAAGGGGCCCAAGTCGATCTACAACCAGGTGCGGAAGTACCTGTCCAGGAACTGAAATAGCCTGTGCGACGATCAGTCGCACCGGACGGTCGGCCCGCGTGGCCGGCCGTCCGGTGGCCCGGGTTTGCGCCGACTGCCCGTGCATCATCCACAGGCACCCATCTTTTGCCCAGTCGAAATACAAGAAAGGCTGCGAAACGATATGGACGAGTCCGGCAAGGTCTACCTGCTGTCGCACGTACATCACAAGGCCGAGGAAGACGGAATGATTCGGCACTTCGCGGATCCCGATGACTTCTGGGCCGATGAAGAAGACGGAGACAACGTCAAACACCTCGGCGTCTATTCGAGCCGCGAGCTGGCACAAGAACGCATCGAGCGCGCCCGTACCCTTCCCGGGTTCGCCGACGAACCCAACTGCTTCTATATCGAAGAGGCCGTGATCAACGAAGACCAGTGGACAGAGGGATATGTAACGGCGTACTGACGATGGTCGGCACACCTCTTCGCCGGGGCCTGCTCGCCGACTGGTCGGCGTGGGCCAACTTCACCGTCGACACCTCCGCGCCTGCCTCGGTGACCTCCACCGACTGTCCCTCCGCCTGGTGGGTCAAGGGCGCCGACCAGACGGGCAAGTTCACCGTCACCCCGGCACCAACACACTGGAGGTACGGGCCACCGACAAGGCGGAGAACAAGTCCGATCCTGTCTCCTGCACCTTCCACCTCGGTCCCAGTGGCGTCACCGCCCTCGACGACGGCACCGCCCCGCCGCCCGCGTCCCGCTGAAGGCGGAGGCCGACGCCTCCAAGTACGACAAGGTCACCTTCTCCTGGAGACGCGGCGACGCGGCGACGCGGACGGCTGACGCCTATCACGGCCTCGGACGTGCCGTCGGGCGGCGAGGCCCTGACCGGCCGGCCGGTGGCTCTGACCAGTGGCAAGAGCCCGAGCCCGACGTGGAGAGCGACATTCGTCGTCGACCCGGACGGCACGGTGCAGGTGCGGGCGGACTTCACCGGCCCCAACAGCGCGGCTGCTTCTCCGCCCCATCAGCGTGGTCGTGGACCGCACCGCCGACGGCGCGGCGGGCGAAGGCATCGGGCCGGATTCGGTGAACCTGCTCAACGGTGACCACACCCTTCCGGCACCGATGCTTCCTTCTTGGAGGTCAAGGGCCGCGACCCGCGTCGCTCGTGGACAGGCGCTTTCACAACACTGGTGGGACAGCAATACTGTTGCACCGCGCCGTCGCCGGTCACCAAGGACGCGCGCCGCACGACGCGAGAGGCGAGGACCTGCCATGACGACGGACACCGAGGAACCGACGCTCACGGTCGACGAGCTGGCCGCGCGGGCGGGCGTCACGGTCCGTACGGTCCGCTTCTACAGCGCCAGGGGCCTGCTGCCGCCGCCCGTGATCGGCCCCCGGCGCGTGGGCCACTACAGCCAGGAGCACCTGGCCCGGCTCGCGCTGATCGAGGAGCTGCAGCACCAGGGCATGACGCTGGCCGCGATCGAGCGCCATCTGACGCGGCTGCCGCCCGGTCTGAGCGCGCACGACCTCGCCATCCACCGTGCCGTGGTGGCCTCCTGGGCGCCCGACGCGATGGAGGACGTGACCCGGGCGGAGCTGGAGCGGCGGGCCGGGCGGGCGCTCGGCGACGCGGACCTGGAGCGGCTTGCCGCGATGGGCGTCATCGAGCGGACGGGGGACTCCGTCCGGCTGGACCCCGGGCTGCTGAAGCTCGGCGTGGAGCTCCTGGACGTACCGATCGCGGACGAGGCGATCCTCGCCGCGCGGACCGTCCTGCTGGAGCACTCGCGCGCGGCGGCCCACGAACTGTCCGTCCTGTTGCGCGACGCAGTGGGCGAACGGGAGTCGGTGGCCGCGGTGAAGTCGCTGTCGGCGCACATGCAGCCGCTGGTGGTGCAGGCGCTTCTCACCGCGTTCCAGCGCTCGTTGAAGGACGAGCTGCGGGAGTGGCTCAAGGAATCCGATTCCTGATTCCGGGTCGGCCCGCCCCGGCGGCGCGATCGCTCACAAGTAGGCTGACCCGCCCGCCACGTTGAGGGTCTGGCCGGTCAGGAAGCCACTGCCCTCGTCGACCACGTACAGGAGAGTGGAGACGAGGTCGCACGGCCGCTGGGTGCGCGGGACGGCCTGTTGGGCGCGGACGTGCTCGAAGCCGCCGTCCGCGCCGACGGTCCGTTCGGCGGTGGCGGTGCGCACCATGCTCGGCGCTATCGCGTTGACGGTGATGTCGTACGGTCCGAGGGCGGACGCCAACGTCCTTGTGAAGCCGATCAGTCCGGCCTTCGAGGAGACGTACGCGACCATCGTGGGCGGTGCCGTGAGGACGGCTGCGGACGTGATGTTCACGATCCGGCCCCAGCCGGCCGCCTTCAGGTGCGGCAGGACGGCGCGGGCCATCAGGAACGGCGCCCCCAGGTTGACGCGCATGACCCGCCGCCATTCCTCGGGCGTGGTGTCCTCGAACGCCGACTCCGGGTACACACCGGCGTTGTTGACGAGCACGTGCAGGGTGCCGAACCGTTCGATGACGTGTTCCAGCGCAGACGCAATCTGCGCTTCGTCGGTGACGTCGGCGATCAACTCCACATAGTCCAGTACGCGTTTCGCCGTCTCGGGCTGCGGGACCAGGTCCAGGCCCGCGACCCGGTAGCCGTGCCCGGCGAGCGCCACGGCGAATTCCTGCCCGAGGCCCTGTGCCGCTCCGGTCACCAGCGCGGTACGTGTCTCCATGCGCCGAGTGTGAAGAGCCGTCGGTCGCCGGGCAAGAGCGCGTTCCACTCGCCGGAACCGTGCTGGGGCGGAGCGCCCCCTCCGTACCGGAACCGTGCTGGGCAGAGGCGCATTCCACTCGCCGGAACGGCCCTGTTGCCGCGGGCGTTCGCCGGGCCCACGCTGCGGGGCGACCGCCCAGCGTCAGCCGTACGTACGGGAGCCGTGCCCGATGACCGAGACCGAGCATGCCGTGGACGACGCCGAGCGCGCCCGCGAACTGGGCGGCGGGCGACGGCGGTTGGGCACGCTCTCCCGCCGGCTGGTCCGCGACGAACTGGGCGTGCTCGTCGTGCTCGGGCTGCTGGTCGCGGGAATCGGCATCCCCTACCCGGACTTCCTCACCGGCGACAACCTGCTCACCACCGCCCACAACTCCGTCTACATCTCACTGATGGCGTGCGGGATGGTCTTCGCGCTCGCCATGCGAGAGGTCGATCTGTCGGTGGGCGGCACCTACGCCATGTGCCTGGTCGTGGGGGCGCTGCTGGTGCGCGACGGTACGCCGCCGTGGCTGGCGGTCCCCGTAATGCTGGCCACCGGCATCGCGCTCGGCGTCTTCAACGCGCTGGTCACGACACTGCTCTCGCTGCCCTCGTTCATCGTGACCCTCGGCACGCTGATGCTTTACCGCGGTGTCGGTCTCGCGCTCGCCGACGGCAAGCAGATCACCGATCTGCCGCTCGACGACTCGTTCTTCACGCTGGCGGGCGGTGACGCGGCGGGGATTCCGTTCGCGCTGTGGGTGCTGCTCGGCGTGGTCGTCGTGCTGACGGTGGTGCTGACGCGGACGCGCTACGGAGCGCGGGTGCGGGCGATCGGATCCAACCCCGACGCGGCCGAGTTCAGCGGCATCCCCGTCGTCCGCACCCGGGTGCAGGCGCTCGCCCTGTCCGGTCTGACCACGGCCTGCGCTGCGGCGCTCGCGCTCGCGTTCTACGGGGCCGGCGACCCGACGCTCGGCCAGGGCTACGAGTTGCAGGCCATCGCCGCGTGCATCATCGGCGGCACACCGCTCGCCGGCGGGCGCGGTTCGGTGGTCGGCGCGGTGGCCGGGGCGATGATCCTGGCCGTGGTGGCCTCCGGACTCGTCTTCTTCGAAGTACCCATCAACTGGACGTCGTTCGCGACCGGTGGCGTGATCCTCGTCGCGGTCGCGGCGGACAGCGCGCTGCGCGGAACCGGCCGCCGACGTCGTTGAAGTACCCCGGTGAAGTACCCCGGTCCGAAGACTTCCCCCCTTCGGACCTCAGATCCCGTCCGGAGCCGCTTGGAGGCCGTGATGCACCCCCGATCGCGTATGTTGCTCGCCGTACCCGCCGCGCTGGCCCTGCTCGCCGCCGCGGGGTGTGGCGGCGGCAGCGGCTCCGACGGCAGGAACGGCCGGCTCGACATGGGCATCGCCGTGGCCAACATCAGCCTGAACTTCGCCCATGAGATGGTCCTCGGCGCGGAGAGCGCCGCGAGCCACCAGGGCGACGTGAACTTCAAGACGGTCGGGCCGCCCAACACCGACGGGCCCGCCGAGGTGCAGCTCTTCCAGAACCTGACCGCCCGCGCCAAGGACGGCATCGTCCTGGAGAACCTCGACCCGCCGATCTTCACCCGGCCCGCCGCGCGCGCCGTCGACCAGGGCATCCCGATCGTCGCCCTGGACACCTCACCGACCGACGGCAGCAAGGTCGGCTTCTACGTGGGCAACGACAACTACGGGCTGGGCGAGTTGATGGCGAAGGAGGCGCTCAAGCGGCTGGGCAAGGATCCCCGGGGGCAGATCGTGATCGGCGTGCCCAACCCCGGGACGCCGGTGCTGGACAACCGGGCGAAGGGCATCGCCGACACGTTCAGGAAGCAGGCCCCGAACGTCGAGATCCTCGGCCCGTTCCAGACGTACAGCGACCCGGGGCAGAACTACAGTTCCTGGTCGGCGCAGGTCAACGCGCACCCCAAGGCACTCGCCTTCCTCGGTGTCGGTGACGCCGACAGCTACAACCTCGCGAAGATCAAGAAGGCCCAGCACGGGAGTTGGCTCACCGCGGGCTTCGACGTCGACCCGAAGACCCTCGACGCGGTCAAGGACGGCTCGAACTTCGTCACCATCGACCCCCAGCACTTCCTCAAGGGCTATCTGTCCACGTCGATGCTGATCGAGGCGGTCCGCGATCACCAGGGCAAGCTCCTCCAGGGCTGGTTCCTGTCCCCCGGCGCAGTGGTCGACCGGTCCGACATCGACCAGATCATCGCCCGCCAGAAATCCGCGAAGGCCGCCTACGACTGGTACAAGCCGACGATCGACAAGCTGCTCGGCGACCAGAAGGCCCAGCTGAAGCCCCTGAAGGACGCGCGCTGACATGGGTGACGGCGAGCTGCTGGTCGCGTGCGACCTGGTCAAGTCCTACGGCGGGGTCAGGGCCCTGGACGGAGCGGGCATCAGCCTGCGCGGCGGCGAAGTGCACGCGCTGGTCGGCGAGAACGGCGCCGGCAAGTCGACGCTCGTGGGCATCCTGTCCGGCACGGTGACGCCCGACGAAGGCACGGTGCGAGCGGCGCGGGAAACGCGGTCGGGTGGAATCGCCGTCGTGTCACAGGAGTTGAGCCTCTTTCCCGATCTCTCCGTCCGCGAGAACCTCTACCCCCACCTCCCCCCGAGCCGGTTCGGCCTGCTCGACCGGGGCGCGATGGACCGCGCGGCCCGGCCGGTGCTCGCCGAGCTCGGTCTCGACCTCGACCCCGGCACGCCGCTCGCCGAACTCACGCTGGCCGACCAGCAGTTGACGGAGATCGCCCGGGCGCTGCTGCGGCGCCCCCAGGTGCTGGTGCTCGACGAACCGACCTCCGCGCTGCCCGCCGCCGCGGTGGACCGGCTGGAACGCGTGCTGCGCGCCCTGACGGCACGGGGCATCGCCGTCCTGTACGTCACCCACTTCCTGGAGGAGGTGATGCGCTTCGCGCAGCGCGTCACGGTGCTGCGGGACGGACGGGTCGCGCTGGCCGGCGCTCACCGCGCCGACGTCGATGTGCCGGAGCTGGTGACGGCCATGCTCGGTGGCGCTCCGCCGGGGCCCGTACGCCGTTCGCGCGTCGTGGGCGACGGCCCGCCGCCGGTGGTGCTGTCCGAGGTGAGCGTGCCGGGGCGGCTCACCGACGTCACGTTCACGGTCCGGGCGGGCGAGGTGGTGGGGGTGGCCGGGCTCCAGGGAGCGGGCCATCTCACCGCGCTGGAGGTGGTCTGCGGGCGTACGGCGATCTCGGCCGGGCGCGTCGATGTGGGCGGCCGGGGGCTGCCGCGATCCCTGCGGGCGGCGGTGCGCGCGGGGGTGGCCTTCGTGCCGAGCGACCGCAAACGCTACGGGCTGATGACCGATCGCACGGTCTGGGAGAACGCCACCGCGGTGAGCCGGCTGGCCCTGGGGCGCGGCGGGATGCTGCCCTCGCGCGCCCGGCTGATCCGGAGCACGGAGGTTCTGACCGACCGGCTACGGCTGCGTGGCACCCCGGAGGACATCGTGGCCCGGCTGTCCGGTGGCAATCAGCAGAAGGTCGTCTTCGCCAAGTGGCTCGCCACCGAGCCACGGATCGTCGTCCTGGACGATCCGACCCGGGGTGTGGACGTCGGCGTGCGCGCCGAGATGCACCGGATCGTCGGCGAGTTGGCCGCCTCGGGGGCGGCGGTGCTGACGGCTTCGACAGATCCGGCGGAACTGACCGAGCTGTGCGACCGGGTGCTGGTGTTCGTGCGGGGGCGGCTCGTCGGCGAGGTGCACGGCGAGCAACTCACGGAGCACGCCCTGGCGGTGGCGATGCAGTCGGGGGTGAGCTGGGCCAGGTGACAGGGAGTGCGTCCGACGGGCACCCGTGCGGGCGCCGTCCGCGACCGCGCCCGGCGTCGTCGGTGCCGGAGGCCGGAGCGACCTCACCGGTCGGTTCGGACCGCCAACGGGCTTCATCGTGGCGGAGTTCGGTCCGCCCGTCGGCGACCCGCGGCTCTGTGCCGGGCGGGACGGAACCACTGACCGTTCCGGCGGTCACGCGGACAGTGCGCGTGTCAGTGCTCGTGCCGCGGCGCAGACCCGCGCCCCGACGCGGTCCACGTCCAGGCGGCGGGTGCTGCCGGTGACCGAGAGCGCGGCGATCGGACGCGGTCCGTCGGGGCCCTGTTCGTAGACGGGGGCCGCGACGGCCGACACGCCGATCTCGGCCTCCTCCAGGTTGACGCCGTAGCCACGGGCCCGCGTCGCGGCGAGGTCGCGGGCGAGCTGGCCCGGCAGGACGAGGGTGCGCGGGGTCAGCCGAGGCAGGGCCCGGTGCGGTGGCCGGGGGTCATGGGCGAGGAAGATCTTGCCGGTGGCCGTGCAGTGCGCGGGCAGCCGGCCGCCGGTGCGCGAGACGATCGGGGTGGCTCGGCGGCCGGTGATCTTCTCCAGGAACAGGGTGTCGGGCCCGTCGGGCACGGCGAGGTGCACGTTCTCGTGGGTCTCCTCGTGCAGATCGCCGAGGTAGGGCAGGGCGACGTCCCGCAACTCCCGGGCGGACGGCGCCGATTGGCCGAGGACGAAGAGGGCGAGCCCGATTCGGTAGCGACCTGCGGAGGTGCGCTCGAGGAGCCCCAGCCGGACCAGTTCGCCGATCAGCCGGTGCGCGCTCGGTTTGGGCAGCCCGGTGCGCAGCGCCAGTTCGGCGAGGCTCAGGGCGTCCTCGGACTCCCCGCAGGCGCGCAGCAGCGCCGCACCCCGCGCGAGCACCGACTTCGGGACCGCTGCGTCCGTCATGGACCGATGATCGGGCCCGCGACGCCGGATGACAAGGCGTGGGTCACCGTGAGTCGCCGGCCGACTCCGAAGTGGTGGGCCGGTCGGCTTCGGACGGACAACTCCAGCACCTGCAAGGGATGTTGATGCTCCCGGTCGGTTATCTCAACGGTACGTCGATGAGCATCGGGCGCGTCAGATCGCCCGCTCCCGCGACGATCTCCCGTACATGGTCGGCACTCTCGGCCCGGACGGCGTCGATCCCGAAGAATCCCGCCGCCCGGGTGAAGTCGAGTGCGCCGAGCTCCGTCCCGGGACAGGGACCCCGGCCGCCCATCGCCTCGTAGGTGTCCTGGAGGGTGCGGTAGGCGCCGTTGCTCATCACCACGAACAGCACTGGTACCCCGGACCGTGCCGCGCTCCACAGCCCTTGCAGGCCGAACAGGGCGCAGCCGTCCCCGAGTACGGCGATCACGGGCCGCCCCGGCTCGGCGAGCGCCCGCCCGACGGCGGCGCCGATCCCCCAGCCGAGCCCACCGCCGACGGTGTGGGTGTAGCTGCCGGGACGGTCCATGCGTACCAGCCGACGCAGCAACAGGCCGACGGTGATGGCCTCTTCGACGAGCACGGCGCCGGGCGGCAGTCCGTGCGCCACGGCGTGGGCGGCGGCCCAGGGTGCGAGCGGCGCCGACGAGTAGGCGGCGCGGGCAGCGGCCTCCGCGCGGCCCCGTTCCGCCGTGTGCCGCTCACCGGCGCGCAGCACCCTGGCCTTGGCCGTATGCGCGGGCACCTGGTCGCGCAGCAGGTCCGCCAGCCGGTCGAGGGAGGGGGCGAGGGCGCCGACCAGCCCTAGGTCTGCGGTGAAGTTGCGGCCGATCTCGTCCGGGTCGGAGTCGAGCTGGACGACGGTGATACCGGGCGGCAGCGCGGGTCCGGCGCTGTAGTGGTGCGGGGTGAACGCGTGTGTGCCGGCGATCAGGACGGTGTCGTACGGCGCGAGCGACTCGCGGATGGCTTCGTGGCGCGGGGGCAGCATGCCCGCGTACAGCGGGTGCGTGGTCGGGAAGTCGAGGCAGTCGGCCATCGGCTGGTGGTGGACGGGGGCACCGCAGGCCTCGGCGACGCGTACGAGCGCCGCGACGGCGTGGTCGCGGCCCACGCCGTCGCCGGCCACCACGGCGGGGCGGGTGGCCCCGCCCAGCAGCACGGCGGCGCGGTCGAGGCCGACGGCGGGACCCGCGCGGGGGGTCGGTGTGCGGGGCGGGACCTCGACCTCGGTGTCCTCGGCGAGCAGGTCCATCGGCACGGACAGGAACACCGGCCCGGCGGGCGGCCGTATCGCGAGGGCGAAGGCGCGACGCACGGCGAGCGGCAGGTCACGGGCGTGCTGGACGTCGATGGCCGCCTTGACGGCGGGACGGGCCAGCCCGACGAGGTCGCCCGACAGCATCGGGTCCTGCTGGAGATGGCGGCGGTCCTGCTGGCCCGCCATCACCACCAACGGGGTGCGGGAGCGGCGGGCGTTGAGCAGACCGATGAGCCCGTTCGCGAGCCCGGCGGCGATGTGCAGGCTGACGAAGGCGGGCCGCCCGGTCGCGCGGGCGTATCCGTCGGCCATGGAGACGACGGCGCCCTCGTGGATGCCGAGGACGTACTCCGGTGCGTCCTCTGCCTCCGCGAGGGCGGCCAGGAAGGGCAGTTCGGTCGTGCCGGGGTTGCCGAAGACGCGGTCCACGCCCTCGCCGCGCAGGATGTCCAGCAGAGCGAGGGCGGGACGGCGACCCATGGGGGCTCCTCGGCGTGGACGGGTACCGGTTCGCCGGTCAGCGTCCGGTGCCCGTCCCCCGTGGAGCAAGTCCCCCATACCACTCAGCGACACGTCACCTCGTGGCGTGCGGCGGGATGTGGCATGTGCCCGGGTGTGGCGTGGGGCTGGGTGTCGCGTGGGCCTGGATGTGGTGTGGGCCCGCGGGTGTCGTGTGCCGGGTCAGGACGCGTCGGTGAACCGCTCGCCCTTCTCCGCCTTCTCGACGAGCAGCGTCGGCGGCAGGAAACGGTCTCCGTAGCGCTCGGCGAGCTCCCGCGCGCGGGCCACGAATCCGGCCGGTCCGGTGCCGGAAGCACCCTCGTAGCCGTTGATGTACTGCAGGACACCGCCGGTCCAGCCCGGGAAGCCGATCCCGAAGACGGAACCGATGTTGGCGTCGGCGACCGAGGTCAGGACGCCTTCCTCCAGGAGCCGGACGGTGTCCAGCGCCTCGGAGAAGAGCATGCGCTCCTTCATGTCCTCGAACGGGATCTCGTACCCCGCCTTCGTGCCGTGCTGGCCCGGGGGGCGACCCCCGAAACCCCCGAAATGCTCGCGCAGCCCCGGCCACAGCAGGCCGCGTTTGCCGTCCTCGGCGTACTCGTAGAAGCCCGCGCCGCCGCTGCGTCCGGGGCGCCCGAACTCGTCCACCATGCGGTCGATGACGGCCTCGGCCGGGTGGGTCTCCCAGATGCCGCCCGCTTCCTCGACGGCCTGCTTGGACTCCTTGCGGATCTTGCGCGGCAGGGTGAGCGTCAGCTCGTCCATCAGGGAGAGCACCTTGGCCGGGTAGCCGGCCTGGGCGGCCGCCTGCTCGACGGAGGCGGGCTCGATGCCCTCGCCGACCATCGCGACGCCCTCGTTGATGAAGTGCCCGATGACCCGGGAGGTGAAGAAGCCGCGCGAGTCGTTCACGACGATCGGGGTCTTCTTGATCTGCCGTACGAGGTCGAAGGCGCGGGCCAGTGCCTCGTCGCCGGTGCGCTCGCCCTTGATGATCTCGACGAGCGGCATCTTGTCGACGGGCGAGAAGAAGTGCAGCCCAATGAAGTCCTCCTGCCGCTCCACGCCTTCGGCGAGCGCCGTGATGGGCAGCGTCGAGGTATTGGAGCAGAGCAGGGCGTCGGGCTCGACGATGTTCTGGATCTCCTGGAAAACCTTGTGCTTGAGCGAGGTGTCCTCGAAGACGGCCTCGATGACGGCGTCGCAGCCCGCGAGGTCGTTCGGGTCGGCGGTGGGCGTGATGCGGGCGAGCAGCTCGTCGGCCTTCTCCTGGGTCGTACGTCCCCGGGAGACGGCCTTGGCGCAGAGCTTCTCGGAGTACGCCTTGCCCTTGGCCGCCGCGTCCGCCGTGACGTCCTTGAGGACGACGTCGATGCCCGCGCGGGCGCACGAGTAGGCGATGCCCGCGCCCATCATTCCGGCGCCGAGGACGGCGACCCTGCGGACCGGGCGCGGCTCGATGCCCTGGGGGCGGTTGGCGCCGGAGTTGACGGCCTGGAGGTCGAAGAAGAAGGCCTGGATCATGTTCTTCGAGGTCTGGCCCGCGGCCAGCTCGACGAAGTAGCGGGCCTCGATGACCTGGGCCGTCTCGAAGTCGACCTGAGAGCCCTCGACGGCGGCCGCGAGGATGTTCCGCGGGGCCGGGTAGGGCGCGCCGTTGGTCTGCTTGCGCAGGCTGGCGGGGAAGGCGGGCAGGTTGGCCGCGAACTTCGGGTTGGCCGGGGTGCCGCCCGGGATGCGGTAGCCCGGCTTGTCCCAGGGCTGCTGGGATTCGGGGTTGGCGTCGATGAACGCGCGGGCCTTGGCGAGCAGTTCCTCGGGGGTGGCGGCCACCTCGTGGACGAGGCCGTTGTCCCTGGCGCGCGTCGCGTTGTACTGCGTGCCCTGGAGGAGGACCTTCAGCAGGGCGTCGGCGATGCCCAGCAGCCGTACGGTGCGGACGACTCCGCCGCCTCCGGGGAGCAGGCCGAGGGTGACCTCGGGGCAGCCGATCTTGGTGCCGGAGGTGTCGAGGGCGACCCGGTGGTGGCAGGCGAGGGCGAGCTCGAAGCCGCCGCCCAGGGCCGCGCCGTTGATCGCGGCGACGACCGGCTTGCCCAGGGTCTCGATGCGGCGCAGGTCGCGCTTGATGGCGAGGCCGCCGTCGAAGAGGTCCTGGGCGGTCTCGGGGGTGACCCGGATGAGGTCGCGCAGGTCGCCGCCCGCGAAGAAGGTCTTCTTGGCGGAGGTGAAGATGACGCCCCGGATCGAGTCCTTCTCGGCTTCCAGGCGGTCGGTGATCGCTGCGAGGGAAGCGCGGAACGCCTGGTTCATGGTGTTCGCGGACTGGTTGGGGTCGTCGAGGACGAGGGTGACGACGCCGGTCTCGTCCTGTTCCCAGCGGATGGTGGTGGGCTCAGTGCTCATCAGGGGATGCTCCGTAGATCCTTGATCCGTTGGGGAGGTCAGACGCGCTCGACGATCGTGGCGATGCCCATGCCGCCGCCCACGCACAGGGTGGCGAGGCCGTACCGCTTGTCCTGGCGCTCCAGCTCGTCGACGAGGGTGCCGAGGATCATCGCGCCGGTGGCGCCGAGGGGGTGGCCGAGCGCGATGGCGCCGCCGTTGACGTTGACCTTGTCCAGCGACAGGCCCATGTCCTTCACGAAGCGCAGGACGACGGCCGCGAAGGCCTCGTTGATCTCGACGAGGTCGATGTCGTCGATGGTCAGACCGGCCTTGGCGAGCGCCTTGCGCGTCGCGGGCGCGGGCCCGGTGAGCATGATGGTGGGCTCGGAGCCGGAGACGGCGGCGGAGACGATCCGCGCGCGCGGGGTGAGGCCGTAGCGCTCGCCGACCTCGCGGGAGCCGATGGCGACGAGCGAGGCGCCGTCGACGATGCCGGACGAGTTGCCCGCGTGGTGGACGTGGTCGATCCGCTCGACCCAGTGGTACTTCTGCAGCGCCACGGCGTCGAAGCCGCCCAGTTCGCCGATGTCGGCGAACGACGGCTTCAGCCTGGCGAGCGAGTCGGCGGTCGTGCCCGGACGCAGGAACTCGTCGTGGTCGAGGACCGTGAGACCGCTGCGGTCCTTGACCGGGACGACGGACTTCTCGAAGCGGCCGTCCTTCACTGCCGCGGCGGCACGCTCCTGGGAGAGGGCCGCGTACTCGTCGACGTCGCGACGCGAGAAGCCCTCGATGGTGGCGATGAGGTCGGCGCCAATGCCCTGCGGCACGAAGTTGGTGGCGAGGTTGGTCATCGGGTCGGCGAACCACGCGCCGCCGTCCGAGGCCATCGGCACCCGCGACATCGACTCGACGCCGCCCGCGAGCACCAGGTCCTCCCAGCCCGAACGGATCTTCATCGCGGCCAGGTTGACGGCTTCCAGGCCGGAGGCACAGAAGCGGTTCTCCTGGACGCCGGCCACCGTGTCGGGCAGTCCGGCGGCGATCGCCGAGATACGGGCGATGTCGGAGCCCTGGTCGCCGACCGGGCCGACGACGCCGAGCACGATGTCGTCGATGGCGGCCGGGTCGAGGCCCGGGAAGCGCCGCTGCACCTCGTGGATGAGCCCGACGACCAGATCGATGGGCTTGGTTCCGTGCAGGGCGCCGTTCTGCTTGCCACGACCGCGCGGAGTGCGGATCGCGTCGTACACGTACGCTTCGGTGCTCACTGGTAAGCCTTTCGGGGAGGGTTAGCCGAGCAGGGAACGGCCGATGATCTCCTTCATGATCTCGGTCGTCCCGCCGTAGATGGTCTGGATGCGTCCGTCGGTGAAGGCCCGGGCGACCCGGTACTCCGTCATGTAGCCGTAGCCGCCGTGCAGTTGGAGGCACCGGTCGGCCACCCGCTTCTGCAGTTCGGTCGCCCACCACTTGGCCATCGAGGCGTGCACCGCGTCGAGTTCGCCGTTCGAGTGGTCGACGATGCAGCGGTCGAGGAAGGTGCGGGTGACGGCGCACTCTGTGGCCATCTCGGCTATCTCGAAGCGGATGTGCTGGAGTCTGGCGAGCGGCCGCCCGAAGGCCTCGCGCTCCTTCACGTACTGCGTGGTGATCTCCAGCAGGTGCTCGGCGGCGGCGATCCCGGCGACGGCGATGCCCATGCGCTCCTGCGCGAGGTTCGTCATCAGGTGGATGAACGCGCCGTTCAGCTCTCCGAGCAGGTTCTCCTTGGGTACGCGCACGTCGTTGAAGAACAACTCGGCGGTGTCCTGCGACTTCTGCCCGATCTTGTCGAGATTGCGGCCGCGCTCGAAGCCCTCCGCGCCGCGCTCGACGACGAGCAACGACAGCCCGCGCGCACCGCCTTCGGGCGTGGTCTTCGCGACGACGATCACCAGGTCGGCGAGGATGCCGTTGGAGATGAAGGTCTTGGAGCCGTTGAGCAGGAAGTGGTCGCCCTTGTCCTCGGCGTGGGTCGTGATCCCCTGAAGGTCGGATCCGGCGCCGGGTTCGGTCATCGCGATCGCCGTGACGATCGAGCCGTCACAGAAACCGGGCAGCCAGCGCCGCTTCTGCTCCTCGGTGGCGAGGCCCGTCAGATACGGCCCGATGATGTCGTTGTGCAGTCCGAGGGCGAGACCCGCCGCTCCCGCGCGCGTGAACTCCTCGGCGAGTACGGCGCTGTAGCGGAAGTCGGTGGTGCCGCCGCCCCCGTACTCCTCGGGCACGGCGAGTCCGAGCAGGCCCTGCTTACCGGCCGCCCGCCAGGCGTCGCGCGAGACGATGCCGTCCTTCTCCCACTGCTCGTAGTGGGGCAGCACCTCCTTGGCGAGGAAGGTGCGCACGGTCTCGCGGAACGCGTCGTGCTCGGCGGTGAAGATCTGCCGCTTCATGCGGGAAACGCCTTCCTGGAGTTCATACCGGGGAACCCTCGTGGAGCGTGCTCCTGGGGCTCGCGAGGGTGCGTACGGGCCGGGTCCTCGCCGCGGGCGGGCGGTCGGGTGAGCTCCATCAACCGCCGTCCTTCGTCAGCCGGGGTACGTCCCAGTCACGGGCCACGTCCGCGGTGTGGGCGCCCGGTTGGGCGGGGCCGCCGCGGACCGAGGTGGGGGTGGCCGAGAAGCGCGGCGCGGGGGCCGGCTGGGTGATGCCGCCGTGGTCCACGAAGGTGCCGCGCGCGGCGAGGTGCGGGTGCCCGGGCGCCTCGCGCAGCGACAGGACCGGCGCCACGCACGCGTCGGAGCCCTCGAAGACGGCGGTCCACTCGTCTCTCGTACGGGTCCTGAAGCGGGCGGCGACGCCCTCGCGCAGCTCCTCCCAGCGGGCCGGGTCCTGGCGGGCGGGGCCGAGTTCGGGGATGCCGAGCAGTTCGACGAACTCGTCGTAGAACCGCCGCTCCAGGGGGCCGACCGCCATGTGCCGGCCGTCGGCCGTCTCGTAGGTACCGTAGTACGGGCAGCCGCCGTCGAGGAGGTTGGCGCGGCGCCGGTCCTGCCAGCCGCCCGCGGCCATCATGCCGTGGATCATCGTGGAGAGGTGCGCGGCGCCGTCGACGATGGCCGCGTCCACGACCTGCCCGGCGCCGGTCGCGCGCGCGTGGTTCAGGGCGGCGAGGACGCCGACGACGAGATAGAGGGAGCCGCCCGCGTAGTCGCCGAGGAGGTTGGCGGGGACCGCCGGCGGCTCGTCCGGCTCGCCGATCATTCCGAGGGTGCCGGTGAGCGCGATGTAGGCGATGTCGTGCCCGGCGCGGTCGGCGAGCGGGCCTTCCTGGCCCCACCCGGTCATCCGGCCGTAGACGAGCCTCGGGTTGCGGTCACGGCAGGCCTCGGGGCCGACACCGAGGCGCTCGGCGACGCCGGGGCGGTAGCCCTCGATCAGGATGTCGGCCCGTTCGGCCAGGTCGAGAACGCCGGCCGCCCCGTCCTCGGCCTTGAGGTCGATGATCACGGACCGCTTGTTGCGGTTGGTGATGTCGTAGGCCGGATCGACCCCGATCCCGGCCCCGCCGGGCCGGTCCACCCGGACGACGTCCGCTCCGAGGTCGGCGAGCAGCATGGCGGCGAACGGGCCGGGGCCGATGCCCGCCAGCTCGACCACGCGCACCCCGGTGAGCGGGCCGTGTCCCGGTGTTCCTGCCGCTGTCATCAAGCCCCCAGCACTGTGACACCACTGATGTGACATCAGCGATGTTAAGAACGTGTTCCACTCCGGGCAAGCCCCTGGCGAGCAAGCGCTTAGTTAAATTCCCGTACCGCGACCAGCACCGACCCATTTCCGCGACCGGCCCTGATCCAGCTCCGCGATCAGCCCTGGTCCAGTTCCGCAATCACGCCGGCCCGATTCCGCCATCGGCGCTGGTCCAGTTCCGCGATCAGCTTCTTGGGCGCTATCACGCGATAGCTCTCCTCGACCCAGTCGCAGAGCAGCTCCGCCGCGGGGGCCCCCTGCTCCTCCATGGGCACGCGCACCCAGCCGGCCTTGCCCAGGCCGTATCCGGCGGGCTCCGCACCGGGTGAGGTGAGCGCGTGGGCGTGTGCCGCCTCGTCCTTGAGCTTCACGGTGAGGCCCAGGGGGTAACTGCCGTCCTCGAGGCCGAGGAAGACGAAGACCTTCTTGTTGACCTTCGCGACGGTCTCGCCCCAGGGGAACTCCTCCGTGGCGCCGGGCAGGCCGAGCGCGAACTCGCGCACCTTCTGCCACTTTTTCAGCGCGTTTTTCGACACGGCCACGGCTGCCTCCGGCCTGTTCGTGCGACCTCGTCGTCCGACTGTTCGTACCTCACGCTAGCCTCAGCCACCGACAACGGCGCTTCGCGCACGACGTGGCGGGCAGGCACCGCACGATCGAGCGCAGCCCACAGTGCGGAGGGTGTCATGAGCAGGCTGATCGAGTCGGACCGCGCGTACGACATCGTGCTCTTCGGAGCCACGGGGTTCGTCGGGGAACTCACCGCGGAGTACCTGGCCGCTCACGCGCCCGAGGGACTCCGATGGGCGATCGCGGGACGCAGCGCGGAGAAGCTGGAACGACTGCGGGAGCGGCTCGGCGGCGCACCCGGTGTGCTGCGGGCGGACGTGACGGACCCGGACTCGGTACGCGAACTCGCCCGCCACGCGCGCGTGGTGGCCACGACGGTGGGGCCGTACATCACCTACGGGGAGGACCTGGTGGCCGCCTGCGCGGATGCCGGGACCGACTACCTGGACCTGACGGGCGAGCCCGAGTTCGTGGACCTGATGTACGTCCGGCACGACGCACGCGCGCGGGAGACGGGCGCGCGGCTCGTGCACGCCTGCGGCTTCGACTCGATCCCGCACGACCTGGGCGCCTACTTCACCGTGCGGCAGCTCCCTGAGGACGTGCCGCTGAGGGTGGACGGATTCGTGCGCTCCCAGGCGATGTTCTCGGGCGGCACCTTCGCCTCCGCGCTCAACCAGTTCGCCCGTGGCCGGCACATGCTCGCCGCGGCGCGGGAGCGCAGGCACCACGAGCCGCGCCTGATGGGGCGGCGGGTCACGGCCCCGCTGGGGGCGCCGCGGTTCGCCGCGGAGGTCGGGGCGTGGGCCCTGCCGCTGCCCACGATCGACGCCCAGGTGGTGCAGCGTTCGGCGCGGGCCCTGGCGCGGTACGGGCCGGACTTCCGCTACCGCCATTACGCGGCCGTCGAGCGGTTGCCCGTGGCCCTCGGCGGAGTCGCCGGGGTGAGCGCGGTCTTCGCCGCCGCCCAGCTGCCGCCCGCGCGCCGCTGGTTGTCCGACCGGATCAAGCCGGGCGAGGGGCCGAGCGCCGCGCGCCGCGCGAAGAGCTGGTTCTCGGTGCGCTTCGTGGGCGAGGGCGGCGGCCGACGCGTGTTCACCGAGGTCACGGGTGGCGACCCCGGCTACGACGAGACCGCGAAGATGCTCGCCGAGTCGGCGCTGGCCCTGGCCCTCGACGAGCTGCCGAAGACATCCGGTCAGGTCACACCGGCGGTGGCGATGGGCGACGCGCTGCTGGAACGGCTCAGCGCGGCGGGGATCACCTTCCGGGTGGCGGCGGTCCGGTAGGGCCGGGAAGTCCGGTGGGACCCGGCAGAATCCCGAAGGGCCGGGTACTCCGGTGGGTGCGAGGCGGGCGTGAGGGTCGGGCGACCCTCACGACGCCCAGGCCATGACCGTGTAGATCATCCCGCCCATCCAGGCGAGTCCGGCCGGAACGGCGAGGACCAGTGCGGCCGTCACGGCGCGTCCGGCGGGCCGAGCGGGGTCGGCGGCGGGTCTCGGGGCACGGTGCGTGGTCATACGGATCAGCTTGCCGATCATGGCGACTTCATGCATCCGTACGAGTACTCAGAACACGTACTCAGACCGTCCCGGCCGACACATGGGAGACATCGGGCGGGCCGGCCGGTGGGAGGATCGGGCGGTCGGCGCGTGACGGACGTCGGGCCGGCCGGCGGGTGAGGGACGTCGGGCCTGCCAACAGTCCGAAGACGTCAGGCAGTTGCCTCCTGGAGAGCCCGCCTGCACAGGGAGTCCGCGCGCCGGGTGGATTCCGGCAGGCGGTACTTCGGGGTGAGCGCGAGGGTGTGCGCGCAGGCGTTGTCGAGGTCCACGCGGTGGCCGACGGACACGAACACGGGCTTGATCCCGTCCTGGGTGCGCAGCGCGCGGCCCACGTCGTCGGTACCGGCGAGCAGCGCCGCGACGCTGCCGCGCCGGGCGCCGGGCTCCTCGTAGGAGAAGGCGAACGGGTTCTTGGCGACGCCGATCGTGGGGAGCCCGGTGAGGACGCCGAGGTGACTGGCGAGGCCGAAACGGCGCGGGTGGGCGAGTCCGTACCCGTCGCAGACGACCAGGCCGGGCGGGCAGGGCAGGGCGTCCAGCGCGGCCAGGACGGTCGGGATCTCGCGGAAGGCGAGCAGTCCGGGGACGTACGGGAAGGAGACCCGGCCGACGGCGGTGGCCTCCGCCACGACGTCGAGGGTCGCCGCGTCGAGGACGACGGCCGCCGCGACCACGACGTCCCGCTCGTCGTCGTAGGCGACGTCGACGCCCGTGACCCGGCCGGTGCCGGGCGGCGGCCCCGGTTCGTCGAGCACCACGCGCTCGCGCAACTCGTCCTGCACGAGCCGGGCTTGTTCCTCGGTGGCGGGCCACCCCGCGGGGATCCTCACGATGGTCATGATGGGAAAGAGCGTCGCAGATGAGTTCAGGTCTTCCTGGGCGGGGCCGGGTTTTCGGCCCGGCCCCGGTCCCGGGAAGGCAAAACCAACGACTGCAATCAACCCTGGCGGCTGTCCCGATCAACCGCCGCCGATGCGCTGGGCGATGATGTGCTGGACGGCGTCCGGGTCGTCCGGAGTGATCGTGGGACGCACACGACGCCCGACGTCCATCACGAGTGCCATGTGCTTCCCGGGGCGCCGCGGATCGAGGTTCCACCAGTGGACCAGGTCACCCGAGCCCCAGATGCGCCACTTCCGCACCGAGTTCACGCCGGTCAGGGAAAGCGTGGTGACTCCTCTGATCGAGGCGTAGGGGATCCGTTTCGCCCCCCAGGGGAAGTAGCGTCGGATGGTGAGGCCCTGCTCGTCGCAGCGGATCACGCCGTCGTCATAGGGGGTCGCACTCTCGTGGCTCAACTGCATCTCCTGGTGCTCATCGCGGGCCGATCACCCGCTTCCGTCTGCGGGTCAGCGGGCCAGCGGGCCAGCGGATCCTCGTCCTGGTCGCGGACGGATGTGGGCGGATATGGACGGACACCTCACGGGACCTCGGGCGCGAGGATGAAGATTCCGGCGACCTTCTCGTCGGCGTCGAACGCGACCCGGGCCTTCATGTCACCGGCCTCGTAGTTCAGGGGGATGTCGACGACGGTGTGGTCGCCGACCCTCCGGACGAACGGCTCACCTTCCGCGAAGCCCTCGAACGCGCCGACCAGTCCGGCGACCGTGGCCAGGCCGTCGGCCCGGACCTTGTCGGTGAAGGCCTCCAGGACCTGCGCGTTGAACGACGGCCGGGCGTCGTCCATGCGGTCTTCGAGGACGGCCGTGACGATCGTGAGGGCGCGTTCCGCGGCGTCGGTCATCCGCACTGTCTTGTCCATGGGTTCTCCGGTGCGAGGGTCGATGGGCTTGCCGAACCGCTGGAAGGCGGCCTGGCGGGTGACTCCGAGCAGGTCCCCGATCTCCTGCCAGGTGTGACCGGCGTCGCGGGACTGCTGGACGCACAACCTGAGTACCTGTTCCCCCAGGGCATCGATGCCCTGGGCGCGTCCCACCAGGTCGAGGTAGGCCGGTGGGGTCAACGGGCTGCCCATGGAGGCGGCCAGGGCCGAGGCCTGCTCGGCGAGCCGGGCGCATACGGCCGTGAGGGACAGCGAGGAATCGGTCACATGTAAAGGATGCCTTTACACGGTCGAGCGCGTCAAGGATTCCTTTACACCTTCGCCCCCAGGGGCTTGGGCCGCGCTTCGGACGGGGATGCCGGCCACTCGTCAAGGGGTACGGCATCCGGTCGGCGGGCCAGGGATAGGCTCGCGATCATGTTCGTACTGGAGCTGACCTACACCGCGCCGCTCGAAGCCGTCGACGCCGTCCTTGATGCTCATGTCGCCTGGCTCGACGAGCAGTACGCGGCCGGGTTCTTCATCGCCTCGGGGCGCAAGAACCCCCGCGACGGAGGCGTGATCCTGGCCGTCGCGGACGACCGGGCGCGGATCGAGGAGATCGCCGCGGGCGACCCGTTCGTCACGGCGGGCGTGTGCGCGTACCGCGTCACCGAGTTCGTCGCGACGAAAACGGCTCCCGGCCTCGAGCGGTACCGCGAGCCGCTCGGCTGAGCGCCGCGCTCAGCCCCGGTCGAGCGCCCGCTGGAGCTGCTCCTTGTTCATCCCCGAGCGGCCCTCGATATTGTGCCGCCTGGCCTCCTCGTAGAGCTGGTCGTAAGTGGGCCCCTGTGCGCCCTGGTGCGAGCGCCTGCCACCCCGTTCACCGGACGACATGTCCTCGACGGACGTGCGGCTCGCGGTCCGCGACTCGCCGGCGCGCGCACGCTCCTTGTTCACCGTGCGTGCCGCGATCTCCTCGGCGCGCTTCTCGCTCTCGCCCCGATCTCGCGCGCTCTGCCTGATGTGTTCGTACTGACGTTCCCGCTTGGGGCTCGCACCGCGTGGCATTGCTGATCACTTCCCTTCCTGCGCGGTACGAGTACCCCGTATCCGGACGGCATTCGGACAGAATTCGGGGCGCTGTCCGGGCGCGGCCAAGGGCGCGCCCCGGACGGACAGCGCACGGTTCAGCGTTCCAGCCGGGCGACCCTTCCCTTCTCGCCGGAGGCCCAGCAGCCCAGGTCCGGGGTGCAGTCCACAGTGTCGTACGAGCCGGTGTCGAGGGTGCGCCAGGTCCGGCCGCCGTCGGTCGTCAGGTCGGTGCCGGTGGGACCGACCGCGAGGGCGGCGGTGCGGCTGTGCGGAAGCCAGGTGACGCCGGAGCGGTAGGCGGGCGGGGACTGAGCGGCCGTGGTCCAGGTGCGGCCTCCGTCGAGGCTGGTCGCGGCGGCCTGCGGTGAGGCCTGGTCGGCGCGGTAGTCGCCGCCGACCGCGAGTCCGTGGACGCGGTCGCGGAAGGCGAGGGCGAAGACACCGCGCGCCGGATCGCCGGCGGGTACGGGCGTGTCGGCGGCGGTCCAGGTCAGTCCGCGGTCCGCGGAGTGCAGCACGCGCGCGCGGGCGCCCCCTCCCGTGGCCAGCCACACATCGCGGGGCCCCGAACCGACCAGGCACTGGCCGCTCGCGGCGAAGCCCGCCTCGCCGTCCTCGGCGGCGGGCATCCCGTCGCTGGGCAGCACCTTCCAGGAGCGGCCGCCGTCGCTGGTCGAGAGGATGCGGAACCTGCCGTCCACCGGGTCGCTCACCGCCAGGCCGTGCCGCCGGTCGAGGAAGGTGAGGCAGTCGTAGAAGGCCTTGGGGTCGGTGTTGCGGAAGGACTCGGTCCAGGTGGCGCCGCCGTCCTCGGTCCGGTAGACGCGGGACGCCTCGCCCTCCCCGATGGCCAGGACCACCGCGCGCCGCGCGTCGAACGCCTCTATGTCGCGGAACTCCAGGTCCGCCGTCCCGGGCGGCGACACGTTCCGCCAGAGCGCGCCGCCGTCGGTGGTGCGCAGCACGGTGCCCTTCGAGCCGGCCACCCACGCGGTGTCCCTGCTGACGGCCGACAGTCCACGGAACCGTACGTCTGTACCGCTGCTTTTGAGCGCCCAGTGCGGGGTGGTCCGTGCCGCCTCGTGCGCCTGCGCCGGCACCGCCACCGCGAGCGCCGCGGCGAGTGCGGCCGCCCCCAGTCCCACGCCGACCGTCCGGCTCGTACGTCTCGTCTTCCCCAAGCCCCTCATGGCGGGCGAAGCTAGTCCACTCGCCCGATGGCGTCTATATGGCCTCCCGCGGGAACCCCGGAGCCCGCTCGGGTGTCCTCTTCGGTGTCGGGTGAGTGCGGAACGGAAAGAGATCACCATGGCCGGGGTAAGTGGATCTCCCCGGTGCATGACTTCGGTGACAGAGGTCACTCGGCTCAGAGGTGCACGCGCCGGGTCATTCTTCCGTCTCTTCAATTGACCGGCTTCATCCGCCCGGAGTTCGTTCAGCCGTCACAAGGGAGCAAGGCGTTGTCCACCGTCATCGAGCAGCCCGTAGAGGCCCGCCTCGTCGCCGCCGCGCCGCGGATGCCGAGCATTCCGGCCACGCTCCACTACGACCGGACCGACCCGTTCGCCGTCCGCATGACCTTCCCGGCCCCCGCCACGCTCGAAGGCGTGGAGGTCTGCTGGACCTTCGCCCGCGAGCTGCTCGTGTCGGGCCTCGACGACTCGGTGGGGGTCGGAGACGTACGGGTGCGGCCGTACGGATACGACCGCACCGTGCTGGAGTTCCACGCCCCCGAGGGCACCGCCGTGGTGCACATCCGCTCCGGCGAGGTGCGGAACTTCCTGCAGCAGACCACCGAGTTGGTGCCGGTCGGCCTGGAGCACCTCCAGGTGGACCTGGACCACGATCTGGCGGAACTCATGCGGGGCACCTGCTGAAGCGGCGCTGGTACCTTCAGCACCTTCAGCCAACACGGCGCAGGTACCTTCAGGGTCTTCAACCGACGCGGCGCATCAGGGTGTTGAGCCCGGCGTAGTCGAGCCCGCCGGTCGGCGTCTCGTAGGATCCCGTGCCCAGCAGCTCCCGCGCGGCCCGCCGGACCAGGGCATACGCGGCCACCGCGATGCTCGAACCCGCGCTGATCCGGGCCACTCCGAGAGCGGCCAGCTCGCCGACGGACGGCGCTCCGGGGCCCACCAGGATGTTCAGGGGGCCGTCGATGCCCTCGACGAGCGCCTTCACGGTCGCCGGATCGACGGTTCCGGGGACGAAGACGCCGTCGGCTCCCGCGGCCAGGAACGCGGCAGCCCTCTCCAGGGTCTCCTCCATCCCGCCCGCGCCGCGCAGAAACGTGTCGATGCGGGCATTGACGAACAGCGGCACGTCCGCGGCGTCGGCTGCCGCGCGGACCGCAGCGATGCGCTCCGCCTGCTCGTCCACCGGGCGCAGCGGCCCGGCGCCCTCCCCATAGAGGGCATCCTCGATGTTCACGCCCACGGCGCCCGCCGCGAGCACCGCGCGGACGGTGTCCCCCACTCCCTGTGCGTTGGGCGCGTACCCGCTCTCGATGTCCGCGCTGACCGGCACCCCGACCGCGGCGGCGATCCGCGCGACGGCCGCGAGCGCGACCTCCCTGTCCAGCCGGTCCCCGTCCGCCGCGCCCAGTGCCCAGGCGAGCCCCGCGCTGGTCGTCGCCACGGCCGCCGCGCCGGCCTCCTCGACGATCCTGGCGCTCGCGGCGTCCCAGGCGTTCGGCAGGACGAGGGGGCGGCCCGGGACATGCAGGGCGCGGAAGGCGCGGGCGGTTTCGCGGAGCTGCTCGGTTTTGGTCATGGAGAGAACCCAAGCACGGTCCGCGCGACGGGGGCTGGCGGGAATCCGACATGCATGTGGGGCAGGCCGCCGTCCTGGAACCCCGGGGCCACAGACGGGGGCCCGTCAAAGACGGCCCCCGCCGTGGCCGCGGACGGGCCCCCGCGGGAACTCGCGTTCCCGCGGGGGCGCCTCGGCCCGTGTCCGTTCAGTTCGCGGTGGTCGCGGCCGTGGTCGTCGCTGTCGTGGCTGTCGTGGCTGTCGTGGCCGCCACGATCACCGCCGTACGGACCTCCTGGATGACCTTCCTCAGGGCAGGAGCCGCCGCGCCGCTGCGTTCGGTGAGTTCGTCGATGCGGGCCTTGTGGAGCCTGCGGTCCTTGGGCGACGCGAGGGTGCGGAGCTCGGCCGCGGTGGCGAGGGCCACGAGGGCCGCGTCGCGGTCGCAGACGTCGGCGACGGGCACCGGTCCCCCCAGCACCTGTCGCGCCTCCGCGCGCAGGGCCTCCACGGCGGGCACCCGGTCCAGCTCGTACTCCACGGAGGGGAAGATCCCGAGGACCCGCTTCTTCTCCGCCCGCAGATATCCCTCGGCGGCGAGCTGGGCGCGTACGGCGTCCAGGGTGACCCTGGCCCACGAGGTGACCCAGGGCTTCCACCTGCGGGGCCGGGACTCCGACACGAGTTCCAGGAGCCCGTCGAGGACGAGGTCTCCCGTCCTGGAGTCCGCGTCCACGGGGGTGACGATGCCGTCGTCGTCGACGAGCAGCCCGCGCTGTGCGAGCTCGGTGAGGGCGCCGGCGCGCACCAGGTGATGGAGGTGGGTGGACCCGGTGATCTTCCGTTTCGAGGTGTCCCAGGCCAGGAGGTAGAGCCGGGCGGGCAACGAGAGCGGGCCGTTCGGCACGAGGTCTCCTTGGTTCGTCGGGGGCGCGTCTAATCCTTTGACAGCCCAGTGGGCCGCCCGTACGGTGTTCAGCGGTTCTGTTGCCGTCGAATGGAGAAGGACGTTGCTCGTCTGAGGTCTGAGACACCGCGTCACACACAGCCGGATCTGTGATCTGTCCGGCCCGCGTGTGCGCAGCGTGCGACCTCGGCGTTCGAGCCGTCCTTGGGTGCGGAGCCTTCTTCTCGCTCTCCTCCGAACTGGATCGTCGTCGCCTCGCGGTGTCCCGTACGCGTACCCCCGACCGCATCCAGCAACCGCGAGGCTCTCATGTCAGCGTTCCCCACCTCCGTAACGTGCACCTCCCTGTCCTTCGCCTGGCCGGACGGCACCGAGGTCTTCGACGACCTCCAGGTCGCCGTCGGACCTGGCATCACCGGGCTCGTCGGGGCCAACGGATCCGGTAAGTCAACCTTGTTGAAGCTGATCGCCGGAGAACTCGCCCCGGCCGACGGCACCGTCCGGGTCGCGGGCGAGGTCGGCCATCTGCCGCAGAACGTCACCCTCGACACCGCCCTGCGGGTCGACGAGGCTCTCGGAATCTCCGCGGTCCGCGCCGCCCTGCACGCGATCGAGGCGGGCGACGTGGCCGAGGAGCACTTCGAAGTCGTCGGCGACGACTGGGACGTCGAGGAGCGGGCCCGCGCGACCCTCGGCGAACTCGGTCTCGGACACATCGAGTTGGACCGCACGATCGGCGAGGTGTCCGGCGGCGAGTCGGTGCTGCTGCGGCTGGCCGCGCTCCTGCTGCGCCGGCCCGACGTCCTCCTCCTCGACGAACCCACCAACAACCTCGACCTGTACGCGCGACAGCGGCTGTACGCGGCCGTGGAGGCCTGGTCCGGGGTCATGGTCGTGGTCAGCCACGACCGTGAACTGCTGGACCTGGTCGACCAGATCGCCGATCTGCGGTCCGGCGAGGTCACCTGGTACGGCGGGAACTTCTCCGCGTACGAGGAAGCGCTCGCCGGCGAACAGGAGGCGGCTGAGCGCATGGTGCGCGTCGCCGAGTCCGATCTGAAGAAGCAGAAACGCGAACTGGTGGACGCACAGGTCAAGTTGGCCCGGCGCAAGCGGTACGGCCAGAAGATGTTCGAGCAGAAACGCGAGCCGAAGATCGTCATGGGTGCGCGCAAGCGGGCGGCCCAGGAGTCCGCGGGCAAGCACCACATCATGCACGAGGAGAAGCTCAGCGAGGCGAAGGAGCGTCTCGACGAGGCGGTGGAGGCCGTACGGGACGACGACGAGATCCGGATCGACCTGCCGTACACGGCCGTACCGCCGGGGCGCACCGTCCTCACCCTCGACCGGCTGGAGCTGAGATACGGCGCACGGGTGGACGGCGTGTTCGATCTGCGCGGACCCGAACGCATCGCGCTCACCGGGCGCAACGGAGCGGGCAAGACGACGCTCCTGCGCACGATCGCCGGGGAGCTGGACGCCGTGTCCGGTGAGGCGCACGCCCATGTGCCCCTGCGCTTCCTGCCGCAGCGGCTCGACGTTCTCGACGACGAGCGCACCGTCGCCGAGAACGTGGCCCGGTACGCGCCCGCCGCCACCAACAACCGGATCCGGGCGCGTCTGGCCCGCTTCCTGTTCAAGGGCGCGAAGGCCGACCAGCGGGCGGCGACGCTCTCCGGCGGCGAACGCTTCCGCGCGGCGCTCGCGGCTCTGATGCTGGCCGACCCCGCGCCGCAGCTCCTGATGCTCGACGAGCCGACGAACAACCTCGACATGGCGAGCGTCCGCCAGCTCACCACGGCCCTGGAGTCGTACGAAGGGGCTCTGATCGTCGCCAGCCACGACATGCCGTTCCTGGAGTCGATCGGCATCACGCGACGGCTGCTGTTGGAAGGAGGAGAACTGAAAGAAATCGCGCCGGAAACTGTCGGGTATTCCTCCTAGTGCGGGGAGCGGAGGCGGCCTAGCGTCGGGGGTGGCGCCCGACGTCAGGCCGGGGGGCTTTTGCGCGCGCGAACCGCGCTGCATGATGTTGCGCCGACACCCCCTGCCGATTCGGAGACCCACCCGTGCCCAGTCAGAAAGCGCTCGTACGCCGGCCCAGCCCCCGCCTCGCCGAGGGGCTGGTGACCCACATGGAGCGCACGACGGTGGACGTCGACCTCGCGGTCGAGCAGTGGGAGGCGTACACCGAGGCGCTGCGCACGCACGGCTGGGAGACCGTCGAGGTCGACCCGGCGGAGGACTGCCCGGACTCGGTGTTCGTCGAGGACGCCGTCGTCGTCTTCCGCAACGTCGCCCTGATCGCCCGCCCGGGTGCCGAGTCCCGGCGCGCCGAGACTCCGGGGGTCGAGGAGGCCGTGGCACGGCTCGGCTGCTCGGTGAACTGGATCTGGGAGCCGGGCACCCTCGACGGCGGCGACATCCTGAAGGTGGGCGACACGATCTATGTGGGCCGTGGCGGCCGCACGAACGCGGCCGGGGTCCAGCAGCTGCGAGCGGTCTTCGAACCGCTCGGGGCGCGGGTCGTCGCCGTCCCCGTCAGCAAGGTGCTGCATCTGAAGTCGGCGGTCACCGCGCTGCCCGACGGGACGGTGATCGGGCACGAGCCGCTCGTGGACACCCCCTCGCTCTTCCCGCGCTTCCTGGCGGTCCCGGAGGAGTCCGGGGCGCATGTCGTCCTCCTGGGCGGCGGCAAGCTCCTGATGTCGGCGGGCGCCCCGAAGACCGCGGAACTGCTCGCGGACCTCGGCCACGAACCGGTCCTGGTGGACATCAGCGAGTTCGAGAAGCTCGAAGGGTGTGTGACGTGTCTCTCAGTAAGACTTCGGGAGCTGTACGTCTGAACGAGTGAGCGATACATCCGTCCGGCCCTGGGACCTCGGCGTCCAGGGCGTCCTCCGGTGTGGGCCGGAAAGTGCGCGCCCTCGCCTGTAACACCGCAGATCAGCGACCTTTACAGGGTTCTTAACCTACGGAGGCGTAACCTACGGAGACGTAGCCTACGATGCCGTAGGTTAGGTGTTCCGCTCGCTTTCCCGTCCCTCCCTGGAGTACCCGTGACGATCACTTCTCCTGACCTCGGCAGCCCGGCAGCCGCCTGGACCGACGCTCGCCTGCTGTACGCGCTGGAGGAAGTCGTCGAGACGGAGCTGAACCGTCACCTGAAGGTGGCCAAGGACTGGATGCCGCACGAGTACGTGCCCTTCAGCGACGGCCGGAACTTCCCCGGGATCTTCGAGGACGGCGAGGCCTGGGACAAGGAGCAGTCCAAGGTCACCGAGATCGGCCGCATCGCCCTGGTGGTCAACCTCCTCACCGAGGACAACCTCCCGAGCTACCACCACGAGATCGCCTCTCTCTTCGGCCGTGACGGCGCCTGGGGCACCTGGGTGCACCGCTGGACGGCGGAGGAGGGCCGGCACGGCATCGTGATGCGCGACTACCTTCTCGCCTCGCGCGCGGTGGACCCGGACAAGCTCGAAGCGTTCCGGATGCTCCACATGAGCGAGGGCTTCGAGTCGGACAACCGCCACTCGATGCTGCACTCGGTCGCGTACGTCGCCTTCCAGGAGCTGGCGACCCGCATCTCGCACCGCAACACCGGTCACCAGTCGGGCGACCCGGTCTGCGACCGCATGCTGGCGCGCATCGCGACCGACGAGAACCTTCACATGGTCTTCTACCGCAACCTCCTGAAGGCCGCGTTCGAGCTCGCCCCCGACCTGACCATGCAGGCCGTCCGCGATGTCGTGGTCAACTTCCGGATGCCCGGTCACGGCATGCCCGGCTTCGAGCGCATGGCCGCGCAGATGGCCATCGGCGAGGTCTACAACATGCGCATCCACCACGACGACGTGCTCCAGCCCGTGCTGCGCCACCTCAGGGTCCTGGAGATGGACGGCCTCGGCCCCGAGGGCCTCAAGGCCCAGGAGGAGCTCGGCCTCTTCATGGGCGGTCTCGACTCGGAGGCCTCGAAGTTCGACGAGAAGCTCGCCACCCGCAAGGCCCGCATGGCGGCCCGCGCGAACGCGTAGCTCCGACCGCCGGCGCTGCTCCGACCTCCCGGTCACCGGTCTCCCGGATGCCGATCGAGCGTCGATCAGGACCGGGCTTTGCCCACGAGCCAGAGAGCACGGCGCCTCCGGCCGAGCCCCTCGGGCCCGGAACTGCTCGTGCCCTACATGAACACACGGCTCCGCGGCCGGCCCGCGTCAACACGCGGCTCCGCACTTCGCCCCCGGCTCACGCCGCCCCGCCTCGCGCGGGGACGTGATCCGGGGGCTCGCGTATGTCCGGCGGGCCGACGGAGCGCTACCGCTCCGCCCCACGCGTACGCCCGACCGTGGGCTTCGCGGTCGCAGCCTCCGAGGGCGCGGGTTTCGCTGCCGCAGGCTTGTCGGGCACACGCTTCGCGGCCGCGGCGGTCACCGAGGGGCGGAGCGGCCGATCACTCCTGCGCGGTCAGCCGGTTCAGCGCGGCATCCCTGACGTCGGGGACCGGGAGACGGCGCGGTTCTCCGAGGTGTTCCGGCCGTCGGCCGGTACCGGATGAGTGGCGTCGACTCCGCGCGGCGAGGCTCATGGTCCTCGACATCAAATGAGAACCCTTGCTCGTGTGGACGGCTCGGCCGTCCTTGCCCTTGACGCAACGGCGACGGATGGTGCCGCTACGCCACGAACGTTGCCGCGGATCGACTCGCGTGGCTCGTCGCTCAGTCGGGTGTTCAGTCGGGTGTCCCGGCCGAGTCGGCCGGTCCGAAGTCGTTGTCCAGGGCAGACCGTTCGACGTCGTCGCTGGTCGCCGGCCCAACCGGCCGGCGCCAGACATCGCCCGACGCTCCCGAGTCCCGTCTT
>NZ_JBIAIQ010000014.1:221307-227789 GCF_042871525.1 Streptomyces sp. NPDC005784 | reverse complement strand
AGCGACGACGTGTGGATCGTGGACTCCACGCCGGTGGAATGCGGCCGTTCACGCGAGACCGTCAAGCGTTCCGACCTGGCCGGATGGGCCGAGTATGGATACTGCGCCAGTCACAGCCGCTTCTTCTGGGGCCTGCGGCTGCACCTGGTGTGCACCCTCCAGGGCCTGCCGGTCGCGTTCGCCCTGACCGGGGCCAAGGCCGACGAGCGCGAGACCCTGCTGGATCTCCTGTCCGGCGAACCCGGCCTCGTCG
Source organism: Streptomyces sp. NPDC005784 (assembly GCF_042871525.1). Lineage (NCBI taxonomy): Bacteria > Bacillati > Actinomycetota > Actinomycetes > Kitasatosporales > Streptomycetaceae > Streptomyces > Streptomyces sp. NPDC005784. Next base: position 227,536 of record NZ_JBIAIQ010000014.1, on the reverse strand, counting down.
CCGCGCGTCCTGCCCAGACGCTGATCGGCGACAAGAACTACTTCGGCCGGGGCTTCGAAGACGAGCTGGCCGAGCAGGACATCCGGCTGCTGCGGCCGGCCCGCAAAGGCGAACCGGAGCGGCCCGGAGCTCCCCTGTTCAAGCCGCTGCGGCAGGTCATCGAGTCGGTCAACGAGACCTTCAAGGGCCAACTCGATCTCGAACAGCACCGAGGGCGCACGCCCGGCGGTGTCGTCGCCCGCGTCATGCAGCGCATTCTCGCGCTGACCGCCGCGATCTGGCACAACGACCACACCGGAACGCGCGTCCTTCGCTCACTGACCGCCTATGACCACTGACCCCTTGGAATTGATCATCTAGGAGAACGCCTCGGGCGGTCGCGTGGTCACCGCGCCCACCAACGGTGCGGCCGGGATCGTGCCCGCGGTACTGCACTACTACACGCGCTTCGTTCCCGGGGCCGACGAGGACGGAGCCGTCCGCTTTCTGCTCGCCGCCGGCGCGGTGGGGGCGCTGTTCAAGGAGAACGCGTCGATCTCCGGGGCCGAGGTGGGCTGCCAGGGCGAGGTCGGATCCGCCTGCTCCATGGCCGCCGCCGCTCTCGCCGAGGCGCTCGGCGGCACGCCGGAGCAGGTCGAGAACGCCACGGAGATCGGCATGGGGCACAATCTCGGGCTGACCTGCGACCCGGTCGGAGGCCTGGTCCAGATCCCCTGCATCGAGGGGAACGCCCTCGCATCCGTCAAGGCGATCAATGCGGCACGAATGGCGCTGCGCGGCGACGGCACCCATGTGGTCTCGCTCGACAAGGTCATCAAGACGATGCGCGAGACCGGTGCCGACATGAAGGTGAAGTACAAGGAGACCTCGCGCGGCGGCCTGGCGGTCAACGTCATCGAGTGCTGAGACGTCAACAAGTGCCGAGCGTCTTCGAATGTCGGGACGAGGCTGCCGCCGCGCGGTCGGCAGCGGTCAGAATCCGCGGTCGATCCATTCCTGGAGATGCGGGGCCTCGGCGGCGATGGTGGTCGTCTCCCCGTGACCGGTGTGCACGACCGTGTCGCCCGGCAGGGTCAGCAGCCGGTCCCGGATCGAGTCGACGATCGTGCCGAAATGGCTGTACGACCTTCCCGTCGCCCCCGGTCCGCCCGCGAAGAGCGTGTCACCGCTGAAGAGTGCCTTCAGGCCCGGCGCGTACAGGCACACCGCGCCGGGGGCGTGGCCGGGAGTGTGCAGCACGGTCAGCTCGACACCCGCCACCGTGACGACCTGCCCGTCGGCCAGTTCGCCGTCGGGTGACCGCTCCGGGTGGGTCTGCTTCCACAGCGGCAGGTCGTCGCCGTGGAGCAGGATCTGAGCACCGGTACGGTCGGCGAGTTCGGGGGCTGCGTCGATGTGGTCGTTGTGGGCGTGAGTGCACACGATGGCCCGCAGCGTGCGTCCGCCGAGGGCTTCGGCAATCGCCGCGGCGTCGTGCGCGGCGTCGATGACGACGGCCTCGGTGTCGTCACCGATGATCCAGACATTGTTGTCGACGTCCCAGGTGCCACCGTCCAGGGAGAACGTCCCCGAGGTGACGAGGTGTTCGATGCGCGCACCCGCCATGCCGGCCATCAGAAGACCACCACCGAGCGCAGTACGTCGCCGCCGTGCATCCGCTCGAAGGCCTTCTCGACCTCGTCCAGTGCGATGGTCTCCGTGACGAAGGCGTCCAGATCCAGTCGGCCCTGCAGGTAGAGATCGATGAGCATCGGAAAGTCACGGGAGGGCAGGCAGTCGCCGTACCAGGAGGACTTCAGCGCGCCGCCCCGGCCGAAGACGTCCAGCAGCGGCAGTTCGAGCTTCATCTCCGGGGTCGGTACGCCGACGAGGACGACAGTGCCGGCCAGGTCGCGGGCGTAGAAGGCCTGCTTGTACGTCTCCGGGCGGCCGACCGCCTCGATGACGACGTCCGCGCCGAAGCCGCCGGTCAGCTCGCGGATGGCCTCCACCGGATCGCCCTGCTTGGAGTTGACGGTGTGGGTCGCGCCGATCTTCTTCGCAGTCTCGAGTTTCCGGTCATCGATGTCGACCGCGATGACGGTGGCCGCCCCGGCGAGCCGGGCGCCGGCGATCGCCGCGTCCCCCACACCACCGCAGCCGATGACCGCCACGCTGTCACCGCGTCCGACGTTGCCGGTGTTGATGGCCGCGCCGATGCCCGCCATCACTCCGCAGCCCAGCAGTCCGGCGGCGGCCGCCGATGCCGCCCGGTCGACCTTGGTGCACTGCCCCACCGCCACCAGCGTCTTCTCCGCGAACGCGCCGATACCCAGGGCCGGGGACAGCTCGGTGCCGTCGGTCAAGGTCATCTTCTGCTTGGCGTTGTGGGTGTTGAAGCAGTACTGCGGCCGTCCACGCAGACAGGCCCGGCACTGCCCGCACACGGCACGCCAGTTGAGGATGACGAAGTCACCCGGAGCGACGTCGGTGACGCCCTCCCCCACCGACTCCACGACACCCGCGGCCTCGTGGCCCAGCAGGAACGGGAAGTCGTCGTTGATGCCACCCTCGCGATAGTGCAGATCGGTGTGACAGACCCCGCAGGCTTCGATCTTCACCAGCGCCTCGCCCGGGCCGGGGTCGGGCACGATGATCGTTTCCAGGCTGACGGGGGCGCCCTTCCCCCGCGCGACGACAGCACGGACCTGGTGAGTCATGGCCACTCCTCAGCTGGTACGAGATCTGATTCAAATGTTGCTTATTACGGCACGTATCTCACGTGTCGCAACACAGCATTATGGAGGGCCGAGCGGGGGTCAAGGATCCGAACACACAGAACGCCGACTGGACAGGGGCGCCCCTGCCCCTCATCGGCACCCGTGCGCCCCGCAGGCAGCACACCCGTGTACCACCAGCAGACGAAGAATCTGCTGACTGCCACTCACCCGTTCCGAAGCAGAGCCCGACTTGCCGACATGCCGCTTCCGGGACCCGTCGCTACAACTGCACTCTCCCCGTGGCGGTCCGCCCAAGGGGTGAGTAGGGCAGCAGCAGCACGCCGGGGCATTGGCGGATTCCCACAAAGCCCCCTCGTCACGGACCTCTCCTCAGCATCGCTGCCCAGGCACGTGGTGGCGCCTTGCCCCAGCACAAGGCACCAAGGTCAGCATCGGCCTGGCCAACACGCGAGCGGCAGCTCCGGGGCGGGTGCTCCAACAGCTGCGACAGCTGCGACAGCTGCGACAGCTGCGACAGCTGCGACAGCTGCGACAGCTGCGACAGCAACACAATAGTGCTGACGTCCCGTCAGGAAAGTCAGCACTGGGTCAGCACTGGGCTGACTAAACCCGTCTACAGATGGCGAGACATGCGAACGCAGCTTTGTCCCTCGATGTGTTCCCGAGGAGCGATCGCCCCTCGGGAACACCGGGTGCCGAGCGGGGACAGCCGTGCCCCGCGAGGGGCGTGCGCCAGATCTGGAACCCCAGGTCAGCGCACCCTTCCGCGCGGTTTCAGCGGACCGGGCGGGAGTTCGGGAGCGGTCAGCGGCGCCCCGTCGTACCCCACCACCTCACCGAATCGGGAGCCCTTCATCCAGTCCGAACGGGCCTGCGCGATATCCTCGTTGGACCGTCCGATGAAGTTCCACCACATGATCAGCTCTTCCTCGAACGGCTCGCCGCCCAGAAGCATGAGGCCCGCGTCCGTCGTGGCGCGCAGCGGGAGTTCGGTGCGGCCGCAGCCGAGGTAGAGCATGGAGCCGGGGACCACCGGTACTCCGTCGACGTGGGCCTCGCCGGACATGGCGAGGACGGCGTACTCGAAGTCGGGCTCCAGCGGCAGCCGTACGTCCGCGCCGCTCGCGAGGGCCAGGTCGGCGCCGACGATCGGCGTGTACGTCGTACCGGGCGAGGCCGCTCCGTCGAGCGTGCCCAGCACGAGCGTGGCCCGCAGACCGGGGGCGGTGACGACGGGCAGTTCGGCGTGGTGTTCGAAGCGCGGGTCGGTGTTCCGGTGACTGTCCGGCAGGGCGACCCAGAGCTGCGCGCCGTGCAGCAGGCGGGAGTGCGCGCGGGGGCTCTCCTCGGAGTGGCTGATGGCGTGACCCGAGGTCATGAGGCCGAGTTCACGCGGGCGGATCGTCTGGAGGCTGCCCGTGGAGTCGCGGTGCAGCACCTCGCCCTCGTGCAGCCAGCTGACGGTCTGCAGGCCCATGTGCGGGTGCGGCGGAACCTGCATGCCGGGCTCGTCGGCGATGTCGTCGGGCCCGTAGTGATCGACGAAGCACCACGCGCCTACCATGCGCCGGCCCAGGTTGGGCAGCAGACGGCGGACTTCGGTGGACTCGCCGAGCTTGACCCGGCGGGGGCTGAGGAGTTCGCGCACCGGCTCGGCCACCACGAACCCGCGGCCACCGCAGGGGGCGGGAACCGCCTCCCGATCAAGATTGCTCATGGGCCCAACCTAGCCCCGTCGAGGACCTCTCGTCAGGCCATCGATCCGCCCATTGAGGGGCACTTGGCTCAGAACCGGCGCGGCGGCCCGGGACACGGTCCCCAGGTCCGTACGCCATACGGCGGGCCGTTCGAGGAAATAGTAGCCATGGACATAGTAGCCATGTACTGTTTCTTGCATGAGTTCAGCGAAGTCGGTATCCGAGTACGCGACGCCCGGTTTCCTCGTCTGGCGCCTGTCGATGAAATGGCGCGTCGCGGTCGACCGGGCGGTGGGCCCGCTGGGCCTGACGCACGCGCAGTACTCGCTGGTGGCATCGCTGTACAGCATGAACCGGGACGGGCATCGCCCCAGTCAGCGCCGGCTCGCCGACCACACCGGACTGGAACCGCTGTACGTCTCGAAGCTGGCCCGTTCCCTGGAGGCGGCCGGCCTTCTCGACCGCACCCGGGATCCGGCGGACCCCCGCGCGGTGCGCTTGTCCCTCACCGAGGACGGGCGCGCGATCACCCGCCGTGCGATCACCGTGGTCCAGGGCCTGCTGGAGCAGCTTCTCGAACCACTGGGCGGACTCGGCGGCGAGCGCACACGGGCGTTCAGCCGCGAGGTGGCCGTCCTGCTCGACGTACCGCTCGATCCGCACACCGGAGCCGAGTCGCCTTCCGGCGAGGCTTCACTTACTTCCGAAGAGGTTTCATCCGAGGAGTAGTCATGACCACCTCTGTTCCCCCCGTCACCGTTCCCCCCGTCAACGGCCAGGTCATCGGCCTCGCCCACTACGCGAGCCGCGCCGCCCTGGAGCGGGTGCTGGCCCGCAGCGGCACCACCTTCGAGCAGTCCGTGGCCCTGCGGGCCGTGTCCGACAACGGCGGAACCCTCGAGCGCGCCCGGCTCGTGGGCCGGCTGACCGGCGGGCTGAAGATCGAGGAATCGGCCGCGCGGCGGACCGTCGAAGAAATGACGGCACTGAAGCTCCTGGCGGAGCCGACGCCCGAGCAGGTGTCCCTCACGGACGGCGGCCGGGAGCTGTTCGAGTCGATCCGCACCACAGGCAACGAGATCGCGGCCCGGGTGTACGCCGGGATCCCGGCCGAGGACCTGGCGACCGCCGGGCGCGTGCTGGCCCTCGTCACGGAACGGGCCAACGCGGAACTCGCCGACGCATAGCCGCCCCGGGGCAGCTCGTAGCCGCCCCCAGGCAGCGCGTAGCCAACCCGAGGCGTCCCGGGACACCTCGACAGTTCGTGGAATATTCAACCAAACCGCGCGGTTGTGCCTCGTCGAAGGAGGTCAGCGGTGGACATGACGTACTACGACCACGGGACGGCCGCGGAGCGCTGGGAGCGGGCGCAGCTGTTCTTCGAGGCCAAGGACTACGCCTCGGCGGCGCTGGTGCTGGGCAGCCTGGTCGAGGAGGTGCCGGAGCAGACCGGACCCCGGATGCTGCTGGCGCGCTCCTACTACCACTCGGCCCAACTGCGCCGCGCCGAAACCGAGTTGCGCGCCCTCGTGGAGCTCGACCCGGTCGAGCACTACGCCCGGCTGATGCTGGGACGCACGCTGCAGCGCCTCGGCCGGGCCGACGAGGCGGCGTCGCACCTGCGGATCGCGTCCGCGCTCGCGGGCGACTTCGAGCGGGCTTGATCCGATCCGTCCCCGGGTGATTCCGGGTTCGGCGCCCCTCCCGGGAAGGCCGGTCACCTCGGTGACCGGCCTTCCCGCGTGTCGGGCGGCCTAGCGGCCCCTGGCGGGTGCGCGGGGCCGAAGGGGCGTCGCCGCCACGGGTGCGGGC
>NZ_JBIAIQ010000014.1:0-221208 GCF_042871525.1 Streptomyces sp. NPDC005784 | reverse complement strand
CGGGGCCGAAGGGCCCGTCACCGCCACGGGTGCAGGCGGGGCCGAAGGGCCCGTCACCGCCACGGGTGCAGGCGGGGCCGAAGGGCCCGTCACCGCCACGGGTGCAGGCGGGGCCGAAGGGCCCGTCACCGCAGCAGGTACGAGCCGGACCGAACGAAGCGTCACCGCGGCAGGTGCTAACCGGACCGAACAGGCGTTGCCGCGTGCCGGATCACGCTATCCGGCCGCCCCCGTGCGCCTGCCCCTCCGGTGCGCGATCTCGCCGAGGAGCACGTCGACGGCGAGGAACACGGCGAGCGGGATGCCGAGCAGCGGGACGAAGTAGCCGAGGACGGCGACGGCCGCGAGCGCCGGCACCAGGATCTGCGGCGGCACGTGCTGCCAGGCTCCGCGCGGGATCGGCCGGCCGAACGCGGAGGCACGACCGCGCAGCCACCACATGCGGTAGCCCCACACGACGAGCAGGATCAGGGCGAGCGCGAGCGCCATCAGGGCGATCTGGTTGACCAGGCCGAAGAGCGTTCCGGTGTGGGCGTCGATACCCCAGCGGGTCAGTTTGGCGAGCAACGGGTAGTCGGCGAAGCGGAGTTCGTCGACGACCTTGCCGCTCGCCGGGTCCACGGCCACCGCGTCCTGCTTCTCGGGCCAGCTGCGCTGGATCTGCTTCACGACGTACGCCGAGGACGCGTCGGCGGGCGGGACGATCTCGACAGGGTCTCCGAGGCCCCTGGCGCGGGCCGCCGCGAGGATCGCGTCGAGGCCCTGCGGGGTTGCCTCCTTTCCGGCGCCGGTTCCCGAACCGCTGTGACCCGCGTGGTCGCCGCCGGTCGCCGCCGAGATCGCGGGGGTCGCCTGGTGGAGCGAGGTCCGCAGGGTGTCGATGTTGGCCCCGGCGTACGTCGACCAGGTCAGACCCGTCGCGGAGAGGAAGAGGAATCCGGCGGCCGCCCAGACACCGAGCGTGCCGTGCAGTCCGAGGGTGCGGCGGCGGCCGCTGGTTCCGCGCACCGTGCGTCGGTCCCGGCGGCGGCCGAACCACAGCAGGAGGCCGCCGCCCGCGATCACCCAGAGCCAGCTCGCGGCGAGCTCGCTGTACAGCCGGCCGCTCTCGCCCAACCGGAGATTGCCGTGCAGCCCGTCGAGCCAGGTGCGCAGCGGCAGCGCCCCGGTGGAGCCGTACTGCTCCAGCGAGCCGCGCACCTTCGCGGTGTACGGGTCGACGAACACCGCGAGGGTGTGGTCGGGGTCGACACCCGGGACGCCGGAGAGCAGGACCCGCGTGGTGGCGTCCGCCTCCGGGGAGGGACGGACGACCGAGACCTTGCCCTCAGGGTGGGCCGTGCGGGCCGCCGCGACCTGCTCGGACAGCGGCAGCTTGTGGTCACCGGCGGGGACGGTCAGTTCATGCGCGTACACGATCTTCTCGGCCTGGAACGAGGCGGCGTACAGCAGGCCGGTCGCGGCGGCCACCAGCAGGAACGGCGCGACGAGCACGCCCGCGTAGAAGTGCAGGCGCAGGATCAGCGGGCGCAGGGCGGACCGGACACTTCGGGCCGGTACGGGGGCGGCGGGCCGCGGCGACGCGTCCGTCGCCGCGGAGGGAGTGGTGGACATCGGCGGTGTTCTCCGGTCGGGCAGGGGACGGAAAGGAGCCGTGGGCCGGGGAGTTGGGCTCCCGTCGCCGGTGGCGGTCCAGTAGTCGGGGCGCGGCAGCGGCGAGTTCCCGGGCCTACATGTGGCCTGCGTCACACGCGGAAAGTCGCGGGACTCGCCCTGCGCCGCCTCGATCGGCTCGATCCGGCTTGGCATGCTGGCGCGATGGCATCCGAACGTGACCGCAGCGCCTCGCGCATCACTCTGAGCGACCTGGTCGAGGAACTCCTCGGCCACGAGGGTCCGTTGCCGATCGTCGCGGCCGGTGACCCCGTGCTGCGCCGGGGCGCGGAGCCGTTCGACGGGCAGCTGGATCCGGGGCTGCTGGCCCGGTTCGTCGCCGCCCTGCGCGCCACGATGCACGCGGCGCCGGGGGTCGGCCTCGCCGCGCCGCAGGTCGGCGTGCCGCTGCGGATCGCCGTCATCGAGGACCCGGCGCCGGTGTCGGACGAAGTGCGCGTCGTACGCGGGCGAGTGCCGCAGCCGTTCCGGGTGCTGGTCAATCCGTCGTACGTCGGGATCGGTCCGGGGCGGGTCGCGTTCTTCGAGGGCTGCCTGAGCGTTCCGGGCTGGCAGGCCGTGGTGGCCCGGCACACCGAGGTGCGGCTGACGGCGCTGGACGAGCACGGGCGGGCCGTGGACGAGGTGTTCAGCGGCTGGCCCGCGCGCATCGTCCAGCACGAGACGGACCACTTGGACGGCACGCTCTATCTCGACCACGCGGAGCTGCGCTCACTGTCCTCGAACCAGGCGACAGCGGACCTCTGGGCCCAGCCGACGCCGCAGTCGGCAGCCGAGGCGCTCGGCTTCCCCCTGCCGGGCTGACATCCCGGGCGGGCGTCAGCTCGGCTTCCCCCTGCCGGGCCGACATCCCGGGCGGGCGTCAGCTCGGCTGCACGCTGCCGGGCCTGCGCCCTGGCGGGCCTCACCGGCCCACTGGGGGACATCGCCCGGCCAATGGGCGAATGCCGCCGGCCGCCCGGCCCGTCTGACGACCGGCCCGCGCAAACCGCCGGACTGCCGGACTGCCGGACTGCCGGACCAACGGGGGCCGTCACACCATCAAGCCGGCGCCGCTGCCGGGCTGTCGTGCTGCCGAGCACCGGACCCCCACCCGGCTGCCGGACGACCCGGGGCGCGGGCCACCAGCCACAGCCACAGCCACAGCCACAGCCACAGCCACAGCCACCAGCAGGTATAGCGGCAACGTCGCCCGGCAGGTGCTCGCCGGAGTCTCCCGGCCGGTAAATCGGAGGCGTCCCGCCGTCGGGCTGGTTAGCCTGGGGGCATGTCCACGCCCCGCGTCTCTTAGCTCAAGGACCCGCTTCCACGCCACCCGTGTGTCCTTGAGCCGATTGACTTCTGGAGCGTTTTCCCATGATCACCGTTCGCGGTGTCGACGTGCGCGTCGGCGCCCGTCTGCTGCTGTCCGGCCTCTCCTTCCACGTCTCCCCCGGCGACCGCATCGGCCTCGTCGGCCGTAACGGCGCCGGCAAGACCACCCTCCTGAGCACCCTCGCGGGGCAGCAGCGTCCCGCCGCCGGGTCCGTCTCCCGTACCGGCGCGGTCGGTTACCTGCCCCAGGACCCGCGCGCGGTGGACCCGGCGGTCACCGTCACCGACCGGATCCTGTCGGCCCGGGGCCTCGACCGTGCCGTACGCGCGCTGCGGGCGGCCGAGACCGAGATGGCCGACGGATCCGAGCGCGCGATGAACGCCTATGCGCGTGCCGAGGCCGAGTTCCAGGCGCGCGGCGGGTACGCGGCCGAGGCCGAGGCGGCGCGGGTCGCCGCGGGCCTCGGGCTGCCCGACCGGGTGATGGACCAGCCGATCGGCACCCTGTCCGGCGGACAGCGACGCCGAGTCGAACTGGCCCGCATCCTGTTCGCGGACGACGGCACGCTGCTTCTCGACGAGCCGACGAACCATCTGGACGCCGACTCGATCGCCTGGCTGCGCGGGTTCCTGACCGGCCATCAGTCGGGCCTCGTCCTCATCAGCCACGACACCTCCCTGCTGGCCGACGTCGTCAACCGCGTCTTCCACCTGGACCCGCACCGCGCCACGCTCGACGTCCACAACACCGGCTGGACGGCCTACCTCGCCCAGCGTGACGCCGATGAGCGGCGGCGGGCCCGGGAGCGGGCGAACGCCGAACGGAAGGCGGCGGCGCTGCACGCGCAGGCCGACAAGATGCGCGCCCATGTGTCGACGGCCGTGGCGGCGAAGAACATGGCCCGCCGTGCCGACCGCCTGCTCACCGGGCTGGAGCCGGTCCGGCAGGCGGAGAAGGTGGCCCGGATCCGACTGCCGGAACCCGCCCCGTGCGGACGGATGCCGCTCGGCGCGGTCGCCCTGACCAAGTCGTACGGCGATCTGCGCGTCCTTCGCGGCGTCGACCTCGCCGTCGACCGGGGCAGCCGCCTGGTGGTCCTCGGCCCGAACGGCTCGGGCAAGACCACGCTGCTGCGGCTGCTCGCCGGTCACGACAGCCCGGACGGCGGGCGGGTGGTGCGCGGGCACGGTCTGCGCCTCGGCTACTTCGCGCAGGAGCACGACACGCTCGACCCGGCCGGCACGGTCCGCGGCCAACTGGCCGCCGCCGCACCGCATCTCACCGACGGCGAGGTGCGGCGGGTGCTCGGCTCGTTCCTGTTCACGGGCGACGACGCCGACAAGCGGGTCGGGGTCCTCTCCGGGGGCGAGAAGACCAGGCTCGCCCTGGCGGGGCTCGTCCACTCCGGCGCGAACGTACTCCTCCTGGACGAGCCCACCAACAACCTCGACCCGGCCTCCCGCGCCGAGGTCCTGGCCGCGGTGGCCACGTATCCGGGCGCGCTCGTCATGGTCACCCACGACGGGGGAGCCATCGACGCCCTGCGCCCGGACCGGGTGCTGCTGCTCCCGGACGCGGACGAGGACCTGTGGAGCGAGGAGTACCGGGAGCTGGTGTGTCGTACTGATCGGTGACCTGGTTGGCGACTACGTCCTCACCACCGGCGGCCACATCGCGTAGGAGGTTCGACTCTAAGGACTGTCTGTTCTTCTTCCAGTCCCCGCGGGGCGAACCTTGCCTTGCGTCGTCGGCTTGGCCAGCATGAGTGACCGGCCAGTGCCCCGGATGTGGCACTGGCCAGTGACGCCCGGTGCTGGCGTGACCAGCTGCCGTGCGTTGTTCTCAGCCGATGCCGGTGACCTGGAGGGCGGTGGTCCAGTTGGTCTTGATGGCGCTGCGTGCGGCGGACAGGGTGATGGTGCCGTTGCAGACGGCGTTCTTGAGTTTGGTCTCGGTGCCGTCCTTGGTGTAGGCGGTCTTTGTCCCGGAGTACGGCTCCGGCCACAGGTTGCCCGGGTCGCGGGGGGACCCGCCGAGTTCCAGGGGCACGAGGTGGTCCTCCTCGTAAGACGACATGCTGGTGTCGGCGTAGCCGTAGTCGATGATGCCCTGGGCCTTGAGCGGGTTTGTGTAGGAGGTGGGCGGGCGGACGGTGGAGGTCCAGCCGGACACGCAGATGGTGCTGCCGATGGTGGACTGGGTGACATCCGGGTTGTAGGCGCCGGGGGTGCAGCCGGAGTCGGGCAGTGGCAGGTACGCGTGGGAGCAGGTGCTGGCGTTGGCCGTGCCGGCGCTGACGCCGACGATGAGGCCGCTGAGGGTGAGCGCGAGGACGGAGCCGCCGACGGCGGATATTCGGGTGATGGAACGCATGGGGTCTCCCGGGAGGACTGACCCGGCGACGATCGTCGGAGTCGTGTCCATGACATCCCATGGCGCGCTACGCGGGTAGATGTTGAACGGTGAATTCGCTGTAATCGAACGGTTTCTGAAGGGTCAACACACCGTTCGGGCCCGTGCTGGGCGCGCTGCGCCGTCCAACGGTGCGGCGGGCTGCGTCCGCCGGCAGCCGGCAGCGCGTGACTGCCGCCATCCGCGTTGGCTGATGGAACCTCAGTGCCAGCGACGTCGACGGCCACTTCCGCATCCCGCTGCCGCCGGGCGCCGATATCTTCCGCCCGGACAATCTCACCGGCGCAGTTGCCCTGATCGCCCGGCCGGTGCCTGTCACCGTCCAGGAGCGACGGTTCACCACGGTCGCCATCCCCTTCGGTTCGGGCATCCGCTGACGCCCTCCGCCTGCCCTTGGGCGCGGCAAGTGGTCGGCCGGGGGAGTGCCCGCACGCGTGGTGGCGGTCTGGCCCGAGGGTCCGTCGCCAACTCGGTGGCAGCCACGTCCCGATCATGGTCCTCCGGCCGGAACGAGACCTGGCGCGGAGCCGCCCCGGCAAGTTCGCCGGGGCGGCTGTTGCGATCGGGGTCTGTCGATCAGGGGCTGTCCTCGCCGCCCCCGGTGCCGCCGTTGGCCAGCCATTGCGCGTAGGCGATGGCGGCCAGGCGGGCCGAGAAGGCGTTGTCACGTGCGGTGGCGGTCGTGACGGCGATGGTGCCGGTGGCCGCGGTGAGACCTGAAGTCGGCGTGTACATCGCCTCGTTGAAGACCGACCCGCTGGGGGCCGAGGCGACGGCGAACACCGGGTGTGCCGTTCCGCCGGAAAAGGACGTCGAGATGTAGTCGCCGACCATGGTGCCCTGCGTGGTACTCGCCAGCCAAGAGTGGGTCATCGGACCGGCCAGCTGGGTCGGCGCAGTCCAGGTGCTGCCGGCGTTGGTCGAGGAGATATACCCGACGTCCAACTGGCAGGTGGCAGCAGTGCAGTTGGCGGCCGGGTGGTAGTAGTACGTCAGCGCCAGGTGCGCGGTGCTGCCCGAGGTGGCCGGGTCGACGGCGAGGCCGGGGATGAAGTGGTCGACGGTGCTGGTCGTCGCGTCGATCGGGATGCGGGTCACCGACGACCAGGTGGTGCCGTTTGCGCTCGTCGCCAACACGATGTCGTTGGACGTGCAGGAGCCCCCGCTGGCGCGGAAGCGGCAGTCCTGCCAGACGACATACACCTTGCCGGCGGCGTCGATCTCGGCGGAGGGCAGCGGCCCGCTGCGCAGGCCTCCGTGCACGGTGAACGTACTGACGGTGGCCACGGTGGTGGCGTTGGTCCAGGAGCTGCCGCCGTTGGTGGAGGTGAAGGCGCGGATCGCGGTCTCCGAGGCGTTGGCGATCGGGACCACCACGGTGCCGTTGGGCTGGACAACCGGCTGTCCGCCCAGACCGGTGGCGTTGTTGCCGGTGTTCTTCGAGGCACCCCAGGTGAGTCCTCCGTCGGAGGAGGTGGTCATCTTGATGCGGTCACCGTCGCCGTTGTTGTCGTACTCGGTGTAGCAGTTGCCGTAGAAGGCGCTCGTGGCGGTGTTGTCGCAGACGATCCAGTTCTTGTCGAGGCTCGAACCGGTCGCGGTGACCACGGGGTTGCTCCAGGTCAGTCCGCCGTCGGTCGAGCGGCTGGTGTAGACGTCGGGCACGGTGACGGACGAGGTGATGGGGATGGTGGAGATCAGCCAGGCGTTGTGCTTGGCGTCGTAGGTCACCGACGCGTCGCTGACCCTCTGGAAGGTGCCGCCCGCCTGTGTGGTGATCCCCGGCAGGAAGCCCTTGGTCCAGGTGGCGCCGCCGTTGGTCGAGGTGGCGAAGCCGACGTTGGAGGCGCCGCCGTCGTTGAACCGGCCGACCTGGAAGGCGGAGACGACCGTGGAGCCGTAGGAGAAGGTGTCCGGCTCGACCTCGGTGGCGTGCTGGCTGGTGGAGTTGGTGTAGGGGTCGGTGCTGATCTGGGTGAGGGCGGGCGCGGCGCTGGCGGTGGTCGTCGACAGGGCCAGCGCGCCGGCCGCGAGGGCCACCGTCACCAGACCGGGTCTCGCCAGGCGCTGGAGCAGGGATGCCAGGAACATGATCCGTTCCCTTTCACAGAAGGGGCACGTCCGGCATCGGTGCGTCGTGAAGTGGGGTCGGGAGCATGCCTCGTACACGTCCGCACCGTGAGGGCGGGCGGAGCCCGGCCGAACCGAACATCGTGCAGGACGTGCTGAGGGACGTCGACACTCTGCTGTGCAGGCATGGTCATGTCAACGCTTTTCGTTGCAACACCGCCTGAACCAAAGGGAATTGACGTCCCCTTGACCCCTTTTGACTCGGGCATATGGTGAGACCCTCCGAGGACGTCGCAGTGACGTTCGGTGGCGCAAGGGAGTGGTCATGATGATGAAGGACTGCAGACAGGGTCGAGGATCCTGACCGTGCTCGTGGCCGCCCTGGTCGCCCTCTCCTCTCTTCTGACCGCGCCTGCGGAGGCGGCGGCGATTCGGAGGCGGACTCGATGCCACTCGCCTGAGGCCATCGCCGAGCTGACCAGCCTGCTGGCCCCGGGATCCGCCCGCTGCTGACCGCGCGTCAGACCACCCCGGAGGACAGCTGCGACCAAGGGCGCCCGATAGCGTCGCGGGACATCCTGCAGAGAGAGAGTGGGAGCCCCGTGAACGCAGGCATCATCGGGCAGGCCGCCGGACTGTTCGCCGTCACCAACATCGACGACATCCTGATCCTGTCGCTGTTCTTCGCCCAGGGCGCCGGTCACCGCGGCTCGACCCGGCGCATCGTGACCGGCCAGTACCTCGGCTTTGCGGCAATCCTGGCGGTGTCCGTCGCCGCCGCCTTTGGCGCCACGTTCCTGCCCGAATCCGTCATCCCCTACCTGGGCCTGCTGCCGCTCGCTCTCGGCCTCAAGGCCGCGTGGCAGGCGTGGAAGCACCGAGGCGACAGCGACGACGCGGACGAGGTCAAGCAGGGTGGTCCCTCTCCCCTGGAGGTCGCCGCGGTGACCTTCGCCAACGGCGGCGACAACATCGGCGTCTACGTCCCCGTGTTCGCCACCGCGGGCATCGGCGGTATGAGCGTGTACGCCGTGGTCTTCCTGGTCCTGGTCGCTGTGTGGTGCTTCGCGGGCAGGTTCTTCGCCACCCGACCCGTCGTCGCGAAGGCCCTCGCCCGTTGGGGCCACATCCTGCTGCCTGTCGTCCTGATCGCCATCGGCCTGCTCATCCTCATCGAAGGCGGCGCCTTCGGACTCTGATCCCGGCGCAGGTTCCGCAGGCCAGGGCGGCACCCGGGCTTGCAACCTGTTCCCAGGTACAGGTTTATGGTCGAGGACGTCCCCGCCCGCACGCTGCGGGGGGACGGATGGGAGTGGGCCATGACCGGCTGAGCTGGGTTCCGACGTCCTGCACCCTGCCCACCGAACAGCAGCCGCTGCGGGTGGCCGAGTCGGACACGTTGTTCGCCGAGCGCCTGACCGCGCTGACCCGCCCGCTCCCGCTGCGACTGCACCTGGTGCTTGCCTCCGGGGAGGGCGTCGAGGGGCGGGTGCGCGACCTGGCGGCCCGCGAGAGCGGATGCTGCTCGTTCTTCACCTTCACCTTCACCGTCACCCCGGCCACCGGCGGCGACGTGCACCTGGACGTCGAGGTCGACCCGCCGCACGAGGGGGTGCTGGAGGCACCGCGGGTCGGAGCTTCGGCCGAGGGCGGCCTGCGGGTGAGCGGGGAGGGCCTGCGCTCCGGGCAGGTCGCCGAGGCGGCCGGGGTGAACGTCCAGACGTTGCGCTACTACGAGCGGCGCGGCCTGCTGGCCGAGCCCGACCTCTCCCCGGGCGGCCACCGCCTGTACGACGAGGACGCGGTGACCGCGCGGCGGCTCATCAAGGCCGCACTGCGCCTGGGCTTCTCCCTGGAGGAGGCCGCCGAGCTGCTGGAGAACGGCCGCCAATGCCACGGCCGCCCCGTTCCCGGGCTGCAGGAACGCGCGCAGGCCAAACTCGCCGAGGTCGACGCCAAGATCACCGACCTCACCACCATCCGCGAAGCCCTCACGGCCGCGGTCGCGGCGGGCTGCGACGACCTGACCCTCTGCGCCACCAGCTCGTGCTGCCCCATCCCGTTCACCGACCTCACCGAGGAGATGCGCCATGGGCGACCCTGCTGCTGACCAGCCCGCCGCCTGCACCCCGAAGGCCCTGGGCGCGCTGGCCGTAGCGTGCGCGCGCACTGCTACCGCAGGAGAGGGTGTCCCGCTCGGGGCCGCGCGCCGCGACCGGGCCCGGCGTGCCGCCCGGCACGTCAGGCGTCCCGGTACGCCTCCAGGAGCCTCAGCCACACCTCGCTGACCGTCGGGTAGGACGGGACGGCGTGCCACAGGCGGTCGATCGGGACCTGGCCGACGACGGCGACGGTCGCGGAGTGGATCAGTTCGCCGACGCCGGGGCCGACCAGGGTGAGACCGAGGAGGATCTCGCGGTCGAGGTCGACGACCATGCGGGCCCTGCCGCGGTAGCCGTCCGCGTACAGGCCTGCGCCGGCCACCGAGGCCATGTCGACGTCCACGGCCCGGACCCGGTGGCCCGCCTGCTCCGCCTCCGCGAGGGAGAGACCCACGGCCGCCGCCTCCGGGTCGGTGAAGACGCACTGCGGTACGGCCGCGTGGTCGGCGGTCGCGGAGTGCGCGCCCCAGGGGTCCGTCTCCAGCAGCGGCACCCCCGCGGCGCGGGCGGCGATGGCGGCACCCGCGATCCTGGCCTGGTACTTGCCCTGATGGGTGAGCAGGGCGCGGTGGTTGACGTCGCCGACCGCGTACAGCCACTGACTGCCGATGACCCGGAGGCTGTCGTCGACCTCGATCCACTTGCCCGGCTCCAGGCCGACCGTGTCGAGGCCGAGGTCGTCGGTGCGGGGCGCGCGGCCGGTGGCGAACAGGATCTCGTCGGCCTCGATGCGGTCGCCGGTGTCCGTGAGGGCGACCACGGTCGAGCCCTCGCGCGAGACCGCGGTCACCGAGGTCCCGGTGCGCACGTCCGCACCCGCCTCGGTCAGCGCCTCGGCGACCAGTTCCCCGGCGAAGGGCTCCATGCGGGGCAGCAGGCCCTTGCCGCGGACCAGCAGAGTGACCTGGGAGCCGAGGGCCTGCCAGGCCGTGGCCATCTCGGCGGCGACCACACCGCCGCCCACCACGATCAGCCGTCCGGGCACGGCGTGCGCGCTGGTGGCGTCGCGGCTGGTCCACGGCTTGACCTGCGCGAGGCCCGGCAGATCGGGGAGCAGGGCGCGGGTGCCGGTGCAGACGGCGACCGCGTGCCGGGCGGTCAGGACACGGCGCTCGCCGTCGGGCCCGTCGACCGTCACAGTGCGCGATCCGGCGAGTCGGCCGTGTCCGCGGTAGAAGTCGGCTCCGATGCCGTCCAGCCAGGCGAGCTGGCCGTCGTCCTTCCAGTTCGAGGTGTAGTAGTCGCGGTGGGCGAGCACCGCGGGGGCGTCGAGTGGACCCTGCACCGCTTGGGAGAGGCCGGGTACCCGGCGGGCGTCGGCGCGGGCGATGACCGGGCGCAGGAGTGCCTTGCTCGGCATGCACGCCCAGTACGAGCACTCGCCGCCGACCAGTTCGCTCTCCACGACCGCGGAGGAGAGGCCGGCGGCGCGGGCGCGGTCCGCGACGTTCTCCCCCACGGGTCCGGCACCGAGCACCACGACGTCGTAGGCGATGGATTCCGTTTCCGTCATGGGGCCAGTCTGGTTGCTGGTGTGCCCCGTGGCCACACGGGTACGGGCGCGGAATACGCCCCCGGTGGGTGGCGTTGTGCAAACCGGCATGACCCGGACGTGAGGAAGAAGGACAAGGAATGAGCAGCACCGTTGAGCTCACCAAGGAGAACTTCGACCAGACGGTCACGGACAACGAGTTCGTCCTGATCGACTTCTGGGCAGCCTGGTGCGGGCCGTGCCGTCAGTTCGCCCCGGTCTACGAGAAGGCCGCCGAGGCCAACCCGGACCTGGTCTTCGCCAAGGTCGACACGGAGGCGCAGCCGGAGCTGGCAGCCGCCTTCGAGATCCAGTCGATTCCGACCCTGATGATCGTGCGCGACCAGGTCGCGATCTTCGCCCAGCCCGGGGCGTTGCCCGCCGCCGCCCTGGAGGACGTCATCGGGCAGGCCCGGAAGCTGGACATGGACGAGGTCCGCAAGTCGGTCGCCGCCCAGCAGGCCAAGGCCGCCGAACAGGCCCGGGGCACCGAACAGGCCGACGGCGCCGAGTAGGCCCCGGACCGCATACGCCCGGGCCCGGGGCGGGTGCGTCGGAGCCTCCCGGGGCCTGGTGCGTCCGCGCCGCGAGTTGCTAGAACGGGTACGCCGCCACGTCCCCGCGCACCGTCGTCCACCGCAGGTCGGTGAAGGCCTCCAGATTGGCCTCGCCGCCGAAGCGGGCGCCGGTGCCGGAGGCGGCGGTACCGCCGAAGGGCGCGACGGCCTCGTCGTTGACCGTCTGATCGTTGATGTGGGCGATACCGGTCGGGATGCGCTCGGCGAGGTCCAGGCCGCGTGCGGTGTCCCGGGTGACGATGCCCAGGGAGAGTCCGTAGGGTCCCGCGGACGCGAGGGCCGCCGCCTCGTCGAGGGTGCCGAAGGAGCGGACCGGCGCGACCGGGCCGAAGACCTCCTCCGCGTACGCGGGGGTCGCGTCGTCGACTCCGGCGAGCACCGTCGGCCGGTAGAAGAGCCGGTCGTGCGTGCCCCCTGCCGCCAGCTTCGCGCCGCCGGCCGTGCTGGCCTGCACCAGCCCCCGGATCTTGGCGAGTTGGGCCTCGTCGATGATGGGGCCGAGGTGTACCTGTTCGCGGTGCGGGTCGCCGACGGCCAGCGAGTCGGCCTTGGCGGCGAGCCGTTCGACGTACTCCTCGTACAGCGAGGCGTGGACCAGGTGGCGGCCCGTCGTCATGCAGATCTGGCCCTGGTGGAAGAACGAGCCCCAGGCCGCCGTGGAGATGACCGCGTCGAGATCGGCGTCCTCGAGGACGACCAGGGCGGAGTTCCCGCCCAACTCCAGGTGCGCGCGCTTGAGATGACGGCCGGCCGCCTCACCGACCGCCCGCCCCGCGGCGGTCGAGCCGGTGAAGGAGATGACCGGGACCAGCGGGTCGGTGACCAGGGCGCGGCCGGCCTCCGGGCCGCCGGGCAGAACCTGCAGCAGCCCGTCGGGAAGTCCGGCCTCGGCGAAGACGGCGGCGAGCGCGAGGCCGCCGCACACGGCCGTACGCGGATCCGGCTTCAGGACGACGCCGTTGCCGAGCGCGAGCGCCGGGGCGACCGAGCGGATCGAGAGGATCAGCGGCGCGTTGAAGGGCGCGATCACGCCCACGACACCGACCGGGACCCGGCGCGTGTAGGACAGACGCGGCGCCTCCGAGGGCAGCACCTGACCCGTCGGGCGTGAGGCGAGAGCGGCCGCCTCGTAGCACTCCTGGGCGGCGACGTGCAGCTCGAAGTCCGCCTTGCCGGGGATGGAGCCGGACTCCCGCACGATCCAGTCGCGCAGTTCGTCGGCGTGCGCGGCGAAGAGGTCCCCCGCCCTGCGCAGTACGGCGGCGCGCACGAAGTGCGGGGTCCTGGCCCACTCGGCCTGTACGCCGCCGGAGGTCCGCGCGGCCGTCGCGATGTCCTCGGCGGCGGCGAGCGTGACGGTGCCGAGGCTCTCGCCGGTGGCGGGCTCGGTGACGGTGTACGCATCGCCCGAGAGCGGGCGGGACTGCCAGGTCGTGGGGTCGAGCAACGGCATGTCGGCTCTCCGATCGTTCACTGATCACCAGCGGGACTCAGCGGGCCCGTACGGCTCGGGGCGAGCGGAAGTCCCGTGTAGTTCGCGGCCAGTTCGGCGGCGGCGGGACGGGATGCCGTGATCCGGCGCAGTCGCGCGAGCTGCATCCGGTGTTCGAAGGCATCCCCATCTGGTTGAGCGTGCAACATCCTAGTCATGTCGTACGAGAAGCGCGTCGCCTGCCACACCCGTTCAAGGGCCAACTCCGAGTAGCCGTCCATGAGTTCGGCCGACCCGGTGCGATGCAGCTCGGCGAAGCAGCGCGCCAGGACCCGTACGTCGGACACCGCGAGGTTGAGCCCCTTGGCGCCGGTCGGCGGCACGATGTGGGCGGCGTCCCCGGCGAGGAGCAGCCGCCCGTGGCGCATCGGCTCGTGCACCCAACTACGCATCGGAGTGACCGACTTGGCGGTGACGGGGCCGCGTTCCAGCCGCCAGTCCCCGTCGACCGCGAAGCGCGCGGCCAGTTCGTCCCAGACGCGCTCGTCGGGCCAGTCGGCGATGTCGGTGCCATTCGGGACCTGGAGGTACAGCCGGGACACCGAAGGCGAGCGCATGCTGTGCAGGGCGAATCCGGTGGCGCCCCGCGCGTAGATCAACTCCTCGCAGGAGGGCGGCACATCGGCGAGGATGCCGAGCCAGGAGTACGGGTAGTCGTGGGCGTACGAGCGGCTCGTCCCGGCCGGGAACGCGGCCCGCGCGATGCCGTGGGAGCCGTCGCAGCCCACCACCCAGTCGCAGCTCAGCGTCCGCTCGCGTCCCTCGTGCACGAACCGCACGACGGGCGTGCCGCTCTCCGGCTTCTCCACGGCAAGTGCCTCGGCCTCGAACAACAGGGGTGGCCCGCCGTCGAGTTGGAGGGCGACGAGATCCTTCACGATCTCCGTCTGTGCGTAGATCGTGACGGTCCGGCCGCCCGTGAGCCCGGGAAAGTCGATGTGGTGGCGCTCACCCTCGAAGCGCAGCTCGATACCGTGGTGGACCAGGCCCTCGGCGTCCAGCCGCTCGCCCGCTCCGCACGCGCGCAGCGCGTCGACCGTGCCCTGCTCCAGCATCCCGGCCCGCTGGCGCCGCTCCACGTACGCGCGTGACCTGCTCTCCAGGACGACACAGTCGATTCCCGTCCGGTGCAGCAGCCGGGCCAGCAGAAGCCCTGCCGGGCCGCCGCCGATGATGCCGACCGTGGTCCGCATGACGCGCCTCCGGTGTCCGATGCCGCCGGGACCGAAGCTCCGGCACGGGGACCGGCCCGACCGCGCACGGGCCGGGCGAACAGGCCCAGCCTCTCTCAGCTCGACGCGCGGTGCACCACTCGTGCTCCCAGCACCTCGTGCGTCTCGGGCTCGGCTCCCGGTTCGCGGACCGCGCGGTCGACCAGGTCGGCGAGGTCGCGGCCGGACGGCAGCTCGATGTGGACGGTGCTCAGCCGGGGCCGCAGCAGCCGGCCGAGCATGAGGTCGTCGGCGCCGACGACGGCGGTCTCGTCCGGGACGGCGACGCCTTCGTCCTGAAGGGCGCGCATGAGGAGCATCGCGTACTCGTCGTTGTACGCGAACACGGCGTCGAGTCCCAGCGGACGCCAGCGCGCCGCGAGTTGGGCGGCGGCCTCCTCCTCGTACGCCAGGGGCAGTTCGGTCACGGTCGCGTCCGTGCCGCGCAGGGCCCGTCGTACGCCGTCGAGCCGGGGCCGGGAGAAGATCTCCAGGCCGGCCTCCTCGGGCATCACCACACCGATGCGGCGGCGGCCCCCGGACAGCAGATGGACGCCCGCGCAGTGACCGACCCGGTCGTGGTCCATGAGCAGCGCGTGGGCGCCCTCGACCTGTTCGGGGCCCAGCGTGACCACGGCACGGGCACCGGCCCGCTTGAGGACCGCGACGCCCTGCGGGCCGAGCCCGCTGCCGGGCACCAGGACGGCGACGGGCCGCAGTTCGGCCCAGGCGCGGGCGGCCTCGTCGCCGCGCAGGCCGACGCTGCCGTACTGCACGACGGTGTAGTCGAGCCGGCCGAGGGCCGACTGGAGTTCGGTGAAGAACCGGTGGTAGAGCGGGCCCACCGGCACGGTCGGGGCGGGCATCAGGACCATCCGGCTGTGCCCGGCGCGCAGACTGCGGGCGGCCGCGTGCGGGACGTACCCGAGTTCCTCGGCGGCCTCGCGGACCCGGAGCCGGGTGGGTTCGCTGATCCGGACGGCGCTGGTGTTGTTCAGGACGTACGAGACGGTCGCGCGCGAGACACCCGCGAGGCGTGCCACATCGGCACTGGTCGGCACGGGTCGCTGTGCGGGCGCCGGATGGGCGGACTGCTTCGGTATCTGCACCATGACGTACCGCATCCTTGCAGGGGCCCGGGCGCCGCTGTGTGCCGGGGCCGCCCGGTCAGCTTTCCGTATCGCGGAACTACCGCTTCCGCAAAGGAGGTTGCGTGTTCCGTACCGGCAGACACCTCCAGAGGTTACCGTTCGGTAGACAACGTCTTCGGAGGTGAACGAATGGCTCCCGACCGTGCCCCAGGGCTGACGGAGAGCGTGCGTGCGCTGGCCGCCGGCGAGGTGAGCTCGCGTGAGCTGGTCGAACGGACGCTCGCCCGGATCGAGGCGGCCCGGCCCACGGTGAACGCCTTCCGGCTGGTGCGCGCCGAGGCCGCCCTCGCGGAGGCCGACGCGGCGGACAAGGAGCTGGCGGCGGGTTCCCGGCGGCCACTGCTCGGGGTGCCGCTGGCGGTCAAGGACGACATGGACGTGGCGGGCGAGCCGACCGCGTTCGGCTGCCCGGGCGACTTCCCGCCGGTGGCCGAGGACGGCGAGGCGGTACGCCGGCTGCGCGCGGCCGGTGCCGTCGTGATCGGCAAGACCAACACCTGCGAGCTGGGCCAGTGGCCCTTCACCGAGGGCCCGGCCTTCGGCGCGACCCGCAACCCCTGGCACCACGGACACACTCCGGGCGGCTCGTCGGGAGGCTCCGCGGCCGCCGTCGCCGCGGGTCTGGTGCCCGCCGCACTGGGCTCGGACGGCGCGGGTTCCGTGCGCATCCCGGCCGCCTGGACCCATCTGGTCGGCATCAAGCCGCAGCGCGGCCGGATCTCGACGTGGCCGCGCCCGGAGTCCTTCCACGGCATCACGGTCAACGGCACGCTCGCCCGCACGGTCGCGGACGCGGCCCTGCTGCTGGACGCGGCGAGCGGCAGCCACGCCGGCGATCTGCACCGGCCCGCCGCGCTGCGCGTCCGTGACGCCGTGGGCCGCGATCCGGGCCGGCTGCGCATCGCGCTGTCGCTGAAGCCGCCCTTCACGGCGGTGCCCGCCCGGCTCGACCCCGCCGTACGGGCGAAGGTCCTCGCGCTGGCGGAGCGGCTCGCCGGGCTCGGCCACACGGTGGAGGAGGCCGAGCCGCGCTACGGGCAGATCGGGCTCGCGTTCGTCCCGCGCGCCACGGCCGGCATCGCGGAACGCGTGCGCGACACGCCGTTCCCCGAGCTCCTCGACCGCCGCACGCACGCCGCCGCGCGCCTTGGCCGGCTGCTCGGCGGGGCGCCGCTGCGGGCGGCCCGCCGGGCCGAGCCCGCACTGCAACGGCGCGTCGGCGCGCTCTTCGACACCTACGACGTGCTGCTCGCGCCGACGACCGCCGCTCCCCCGCCGCGGATCGGCGCGATGCTCGGCCTGAGCGGCTTCCGCACCGATCGGGCCATGATCGCCGCCTGCCCGTACGCCTGGCCGTGGAACATCCTCGGCTGGCCGGGCGTGAACGTCCCCGCCGGCTTCGTCGGCGAAGGGCTCCCGGTCGGCGCGCAGTTGCTGGGGCCGGCCGACAGCGAGCCGTTGCTCGTGTCGCTGGCCGCACAGTTGGAGGCGGACCGGCGCTGGCACGAGGAGTGGCCGTCGGGCGAAGCCGTCGCGGACTCCCCGGCCGCATAGGGGAGTTCCGGCCTTACGCTGTGACCATGGACGATGCGTCGATGGTCGGTTTGATGGGACGGGTCACCGGCACGGTCGGACCCGGGCTCGTCGGCGAGGTGATCGTCCGGGTGCGCGGCGGCGCCGAGCACTTCCTCGCGTACGCGGCCGCCGCGCAGGACCGTATCGAGCGGGGCACGGTGGTGATGGTGGTGGAGTACCTGCCGCCGCGCACGGTGTACGTCTCGGCGGCGTACGACAGCTGACGGCGCGCCGGGACGACGCGCGATCCCCACCCTCGGGCGGCCGGCAGCACTCGCGGCCCTCTCCCGCGCAGGTCGTGGCTCGGCCGCGGCATACCCGCGGGCTGCCCGCGCAACGGCTCCCGACGGCTCCCGACGGCTCCCGACGGCTCCCGACGGCTCGGCGGAACTGCGCCCGACGTTGCTACGGCACGGCGCCCGCGGAACCGCGGGACCGCGGCCGACTCGCGCCGTTCATACGACAGTTGAGCTGCCCTCGTCCCAGGTGAGAGCCGTATGCGTCAAGAACGCAACAAGGATTCCCCCACCTCTGTACCCCGGTGTCGGCGAGGAGCACACTCCCTTCGTTCGGTGCCGATAGGGCACCATCAAAAGGGGGCGTATGCCGATGATTGTCGGCGTCGTAGCGGGGGCGGTTGTCCTCGCACTGATCTTCATCGTTGTGGTCTTCAAGCTCATGTGGCGTGTCGCGGAGCCCAACGAAGCGTTGATCATCTCCGGTTCGAAGCATCGGACCGAGGGCCTCGAAGAGGGCATGGGTTTCCGCATCGTGACGGGGCGCGGCACGCTGGTGCTGCCGGGTGTGCAGGCGGTGCGGAAGATCTCGCTCGACCTCAACGAGACCGAGCTGCACGTGGACTGCGTGACCACCCAGGGCATTCCGCTGAAGGTGCGGGGTGTGGTCATCTTCAAGGTGGGCGACGACTTCGTGTCGATCGCCAACGCGGGCCGCCGATTCCTCGACCAGCAGAAGATGATGGCCGAGCGGGTGCACAACGTGTTCGCCGGTCATCTGCGGTCCATCGTCGGCGGGTTGACCGTCGAGGACATGATCCGCGACCGGGAGAAGCTGACCGGCCAGACCCGGGCCGCGTGCGGTACGGAGATGGAGAAGCTCGGTCTGATCGTCGACTCGCTGCAGATCCACGAGATCGAGGACCCGACCGGGTACATCAAGAACCTCGCGATGCCGCACGCCGCCGCCGTACAGCGGGACGCGCGCATCGCGCAGGCGGAGGCGAACCGTCTCGCCACCGAGGCCGAACAGAAGGCCGCGGCACGGATGTCGGAGGCGACCCGGGACAGCGAGATCCTCCAGGCCGGCTACCAGGCGGAGCGCGACAAGGCGGCGGCGAAGGCCCGGCAGGCCGGACCGCTCGCGGACGCCGCCGCCCGGCAGGACGTCGTCGTGCAGGAGACCCGGATCGCCGAGCTCGACGCTCTCCGTCGCGAGCAGCAGCTCCAGGCGGACGTCCGCAAGCCGGCGGACGCCCAGGCGTACGAGACGCGGGCCCGTGCCGAGGCCGAACGTGACGCGCGGATCTCGGCGGCACAGGCCAAGGCCAAGGAGACCGAGCTCGCGGCCACGGCCGAGGCGAACCGGGTCAAGACGGCCGCCACCGCGGAGGCCGAGGCGACGAAGGCCCGGGGTGCGGCCGCTGCGATGGCCACCAGGGCCACCGGTGAGGCCGAGGCGGCAGCGGCCCAGGCCAAGGGGCTCGCCGCCGCCGAGGCGACCCGGGCACAGGGTCTCGCGGAGGCGGAGACCATCAAGGCGCGGGCCGCCGCGCTCGCCGAGAACCAGGAAGCGGTGGTCGCCCAGCAACTCGCCGAGAACTGGCCGGAGATCGTGCAGGCGGGCGCGAGCGCGTTCGGCAACGTGGATCACATGGTGCTGCTCAACGGGGCCGACGGCATGTCGGAGATGTTCGCCAAGGCGCTCACCATGGGCGGCACCGGCCTCGGCCTGGCACGCCAGTTGCTCTCGACGATGAACCCGGAGGGGAGCACGGCCAAGAACCCGGCGGCGGAGCTCAACGGGGTCGTGTCGCCGGTCAGCGAGAGGGTGCCCGTGGAGAGGGACAAGGGGTGAGGTCGGCGCGCTGAGGCGCACAGGCGTCAGTGGTTCTGAACAATGAGGCTCGGGCGTACGGGAGTTGGGCCACAGCTCCGGTACGCCCGACGCCGTGCGGCTGGAGTTGCGGGGGAGTTGGCCCGCGACCCCCGCGACCCCGATGCCGTACGGCCGCGGACCCGCCCGCCGCGGCGACGCGCGCAGGCTCTACCGTGGCCCGCGTGACTGCCTTTACCGAAGACGACGTTCCCGGCCGCTACGGCCCCTCCGCGACCTCCGAGGCCGAGCCCCGCGAGGTCGGCCCCATGAAGACCGAGTACTCCCCCGCGCACGACGGCGACCCCGATCCCGGCGAGATCGTCTGGACGTGGGTGCCCTTCGAGGAGAACGACGGCCGGGGCAAGGACCGCCCGGTGCTGGTCGTGGCCCGGGAGGCCGCGGGCACGCTGCTCGCCGTTCAGCTCTCCAGCAAGCGGCACGACGGGGACCGCGAGTGGGTGGCGATCGGGAGCGGTCCGTGGGACCGGACCGGGCGGGACTCATGGGTGGACGTGGACCGCGTGCTCCGGCTGCACGAGGAGGGGATGCGACGGGAGGCGTGCGCGCTGGACCGGATGCGGTTCAACTCGGTGGTGCACCGACTGCGGGAGCGGTACGGCTGGCGCTGACCCCCTGCCGGTGATGGCCGCGCCGCGCCGAGGCGACCCGGCGACGGCGCGTCACGCTCCCCTGAGCTCGAATGCGAACGCCTGCTCGAATGCGAGGTATGTGGTCCGGCCCGGGGTGCGGTCCAGGATCCCGAACACCACGTGGTCGAAGTACCCCTCGAAGCGGCCCTCGACCAGCAGCCCGCGGAAGGCCTGGGCCACCTGCGCCGGATCGTTCTGGAACACCCCGCAGCCCCAGGCCCCGAGGACCAGGCGACGGTAGCCGTGCGCGGCGGCCGTCTCCAGGACACGTCCGGCGCGGATCGCGAGCGCGCCCGGCAGGTCGGCCGCGCGCTGCGGGGCGGTGCGCAGGACCACTCCCGCGTTCGGAGCGGCCGAGGTCAGGAATCCGGCCGGAAACGGCTCGTCGAGGAGCCGGCCGCGGTCGTCCCGGAAGACGGGTACGCCGGGTGAGTGAATGACACGGTCCGTGTAGAAGGCGTCGCGGTGGGCGCGGTGATGGTCGTAGAAACCCCGGGCCCGCAGCAGGCAGGTGTACAGCGCGGAGGCCCGGCACAGGGCCTCCTCCTGGGCCTGGGCGCCGTTCAGATAGCCGCCGCCGGGATTGCGCGCCGAGGAGAAGTTCAGCACGGCGACCGGATCCCCGCCCAGGGTGGTCAGCCGGTGGGCCGCCTCCAGGCTGCTCTCGCCCGTGACCTCGAACGATGTCCCGACCGGGGTCACCGACGGTGTCTCCACCGGCTCCGGGCCGTACAGCCGCGTCCCGTTCCGCGCGCTCTCGAGGGCAGCGGCGATGGACACCGTGCCCCCGGAAGGGGCGCGATAGCCGCCCGCCGCCACGATCTCCTCGGTCTCCCGCGCGATCGCACGCAGGCGCGCGCTCATGGCGCGACCCCCGTACGCGCCACGGGCGCGGCCTGCGTGCGCTCCCCCGTCGTGCCCATGAACGCATCGTGAGCGATGCTGGTCGTGCGGCGCAACAGAGTTTCGCGGCCCCGCAAACAGTGCTTCCCGGTCCCGGAAGCGAGCATTTGCACCCTTGTGCGAACCGCCGAGAGGGTCTTGGGTGGACAGGTGATTGTCGGCCCGACCCACCAGACCCCGGGCCGGCGGCATGCTGGAATCTCAGGAGGATCCCTACATGTCCGATTCGGTGAGTGACTGTACGGAGCGACGACGCTCCGCCGTCACCGAGGCCGAGGTGGAGGCGCTGGTCCGCGGCATCTGCTTCAAGACCGGTCCGCCCCGCCTCCTCGGTGTCGAAGTTGAATGGCTCGTCCACGAGCTGCGCAGGCCGCGGCTCCCCGTACCACCTGAACGACTGGAAGCGGCATATGCCGCACTGCGGACCCTGCCCCTGCGTTCGGCGCTCACCGTCGAACCCGGTGGACAGCTGGAGCTCAGCTCCGCTCCCGCCGGCTCCCTGATGGAGTGCGTGGGGTCCGTCTCGGCCGACCTCGACGCCGTACGCGCGACCTTGCGCGAGGCGGGTCTCGGCCTCAGTGGTTACGGCCAGGACCCCTGGAACCCCCCGAGCCGCTATCTCCATGAGCCCAGGTACGACGCCATGGAGCGCTACCTCGACCGCGCGGGACCCGAGGGCCGCGCCATGATGTGCACGTCGGCGTCGGTCCAGGTGTGCCTGGACGCCGGCTACGAGGAGCCGGGCCCGCTCGGGCACGGGCGCCGCTGGTGGCTGGCCCACCAGCTCGGCGCGGTCCTGGTGGCCGCGTTCGCGCACTCCCCGATGGCCCGGGGACGGCACACCGGCTGGCGTTCCACGCGGCAGTCGCTGTGGGCGTCGATGGACCCCGGGCGCACCGACGCGCCGGCTCTGCGCGGCGATCCCCGTGCGGCCTGGGCCCGGCACGTGCTGGACTCGCCGGTGATGTGCGTACGGGCGCCCGAAGGACCCTGGGACGTCCCGGAGGACCTGAGCTTCCGGGCCTGGACCCGGTCCGGCGCGCCTCCGGGCCGGGCGGACCTCGACTACCACCTGACGACGCTGTTCCCGCCGGTGCGGCCGCGCGGTCATCTGGAACTCCGCATGATCGACGCACAGCCGGGCGAGAACGGCTGGATCGTGCCGCTCGCGGTGACGGCGGCGCTCTTCGACGACCCGGACGCGGCCGAGGTCGCCTACCGGACCGTCAAGCCGCTCGCGGAGCGCGCGGGCCCGGGTCCGGCGCCGCGCAACCCGCTGTGGCGGGACGCGGCGCGGTTCGGGCTCGCCGATCCGGAGCTGCGCGAGGCCGCGGCGATCTGTTTCGCGGCGGCGTCCGAGGCGCTGCCCCGGCTCGGTGCCACCACCGAGGTCCTCGACGCGGTGGCGGAGTTCACCGACCGCTATGTGGCACGTGGCCGCTGCCCCGCCGACGACCTGGTCGGTGTGATCCGTTCTCAGCACGACGGTCGATCCGGGCGCCGCTCCGCCGGCCGCCCGCACGGTCGGTCCGACGGGAAGGACATCAGCTCATGACCGGCACGACCGCCCGCGATCCGCTCACGGATCCGGAGTCGCTCAGGCAGCGCGCGCTGGACGCGCTCACCACCGCCCGCGACCGCACCGTCCTCCTCACCTCGTGCGTGGAGGACCCCGATCTGACCGCGCAGCACTCGCCGTTGATGTCCCCGCTGGTGTGGGACCTCGCGCACATCGGCAACCAGGAGGAGCTGTGGCTGCTGCGGGGGGTCGCGGGGTGTGAGGCCATGCGGCCCGAGATCGACGGGCTGTACGACGCGTTCGAGCATTCACGCGCCGAACGGCCCTCGTTGCCGCTGCTGCCGCCCGCCGAGGCCCGTACGTACGCGGCCGAGGTGCGCGGCCGGGCGCTGGACGTCCTGGAGAAGGCGGCGTTCCAGGGCACCCGGCTGACCGAGTCGGGATTCGCCTTCGGCATGATCGCGCAGCACGAACAGCAGCACGACGAGACCATGCTGATCACCCATCAGCTCCGCCGGGGACCTGCCGCCCTCACGGCGCCGGACCCCGCGCCCGCGCCGCCGTTCAACGGTCCCGCCGAAGTCCTGGTGCCCGGGGGCCCGTTCGTGATGGGCACCTCCACCGAGCCGTGGGCCCTCGACAACGAGCGCCCCGCACACCGGCGTACGGTCCCGTCGTTCTTCATCGACACCACTCCCGTCACGAACGCCGCGTACCAGGCCTTCATCGAGGACGGCGGCTACGGCGAGCCGCGCTGGTGGACCCCCGATGGCTGGGACCACATCCGCGAGCACGGCATCGAGGCGCCGCTGTTCTGGCGGCGCGAGGGCGGGCAGTGGCTGCGGCGCCGCTTCGGTGTCACCGAGGCCGTGCCGCCGAACGAGCCGGTCCTGCACGTGTGCTGGTACGAGGCGGACGCGTACGCGCGCTGGGCGGGGCGGCGGCTGCCCACCGAGGCCGAGTGGGAGAAGGCGGCCCGCCACGACCCGGTGTCCGGCCGTTCCACGCGCTACCCGTGGGGCGACGAGGACCCCTCCCCGGCGCACGCCAACCTGGGCCAGCGCCATCTGCGCCCGGCTCCGGCGGGAAGCTACCCGGCGGGCGCCTCGCCGCTCGGCGTACGGCAGTTGATCGGCGACGTGTGGGAGTGGACGTCGAGTGATCTGGAGCCCTACCCCGGTTTCGTCGCCTTCCCCTACCGGGAGTACTCGGAGGTGTTCTTCGGCCCGGAGTACAAGGTGCTGCGCGGTGGTTCGTTCGCGGTGGACCAGGTGGCCTGCCGGGGCACGTTCCGCAACTGGGACTACCCGATCCGGCGGCAGATCTTCTCCGGGTTCCGCACGGCCCGCGACGGGGATACCTGATGTGCCGTCATCTGGCGTTCCTGGGAGGCGAGGAGAGGCTCGGCGCCCTCCTCGTGGAGCCGGAGCACAGCCTGTTCCGGCAGTCGTGGGCACCCCGGCGGCAACGGCACGGGACGGTCAACGCCGATGGTTTCGGGGTGGGTTGGTACGCCGAGGGGGACCCGGTACCGGCCAGGTACCGGCGCACCGGGCCCATCTGGGGCGACCAGTCGTTCGCGGACCTGGCCCGGGTGGTCGGGACGCGGGCGCTGCTCGCCGCGGTGCGTGACGCGACCGTGGCGGGCGCGGACGGGGAGGCCGCGGCGGCGCCGTTCGCCGCGGGCCCCTGGCTGTTCAGCCACAACGGCGCGGTCGCCGGGTGGCCGGACGCGCTCGCCCCTCTCGTATCGGGCCTGCCCGCGGCCGAGTTGCTGTCGCTGGAGGCCCGGTGCGACTCGGCGTTCGTGTGGGCGCTGGTCCTGCACCGGCTGCGCGCCGGTGACGAGGCGGGCCAGGCGCTGGCCGACACGGTCGTGGAGGTCGCCGAGGCGGCCCCCGGGTCCCGGCTCAGCCTGCTGCTCACCGACGGCGAGACGATCACGGCGACCGCCTGGGGCGACACCCTCTGGTACCTCCTCGAACCGGGCGCCCGCACCGTCGTGGCCTCCGAGCCGCACGACGACGACCCGCGCTGGCGGGAGGTCCCCGACCACACCCTCCTCACCGCCGGCCGCACCGAGGTACTCCTCACCCCGCTCAAGGACATGAGCGACGACATGGCATCCGCACAGCGCAAGGAGCCCCGTACGTGAGTCCGTTCCTGCTGACCCGCACCCTTCCCGAGGACGCCACGGACGCGGCCCTGCGCGCCGACGTCCTGCACGGCCTCGGACACCTGCCCAAGACGCTGCCGCCGAAGTGGTTCTACGACGCCCTCGGCAGCGAGCTCTTCGAGAAGATCACCGAACTCCCGGAGTACTACCCGACGCGCGCCGAACGCGAGATCCTGCTCGCGCGGGCCGGGGAGATCGCCGCGGCGAGCGGTGCGCGCACTCTCGTCGAGCTCGGTTCCGGCTCGTCGGAGAAGACCCGTCATCTGCTCGACGCCCTGCCGGATCTGCACACCTATGTGCCGGTGGATGTCAGCGAGAGCGCGCTCACCCAGGCCGGGCACGCGCTGATCGCCGAGCGGCCGGGCCTGAACGTGCACGCGCTGATCGCCGACTTCACCGGCGGTCTCACGCTCCCGAGCACCCCGGGGCCGCGGCTCGTGGCCTTCCTCGGCGGCACGATCGGCAATCTGCTGCCCGCCGAACGCGCGACGTTCCTGGCGTCCGTACGGGCACTGCTGTCGCCCGGCGACACCCTGCTGCTCGGTACCGACCTGGTGAAGGCCGAGTCGGTGCTCGTGCCCGCCTACGACGACGCGGCCGGCGTGACCGCCGAGTTCAACAAGAACGTGCTGAGCGTCGTCGACCGCGAACTCGGCGCCGACTTCGACCCCGACGCGTTCGAGCATGTCGCGCTCTGGGACGCCGAGCACGAGTGGATCGAGATGCGGCTGCGGTCGCGGATCGAGCAGACCGTGAAGATCCCCGCCCTCGACCTCGCCGTCCACTTCGCACAGGGCGAGGAACTGCGGACCGAGATCTCGGCGAAGTTCCGCGAGGACGGCATCCGCGGCGAACTGGCCGCGGCGGGCTTCGGCCTGACCCACTGGTGGACGGACACGGAGGGCCGCTTCGCCCTGTCCCTGAGCACGGCGGTCTAGGGCCTGCCGGAACTCCGGGGTACTGCCTGAAGGGTCTCCGAGGTGGAACGGCTCACCTCGGAGACCGCTTCGACGGGACCCGCGGTCGGCCACCGGGCCCCCGAGCGTCCCTCACGCGCCGTCGGCCGCCAGGATGCTCGTGACGCGGTCGCAGACGCGCCGCGCCCGCCGACGCCGGGTCGGCTCCGCCGAGAATCCTCCGCCGCAACGGCCGGCGTGAACGGCGTCAGAGTCGCGTTATGAACCGGACCACCCACGTCAGGCGAACGCCAACAGTGCGGTCCGCCGGCCTCGTCCGGGCCTTCGATGGGACACGCATGTCCACGAGGGTGTACGCCAAGGAGTGAGCGACGATGAATGACGGCCGGCGACGGCGCGCGGTGGTCGGAGTGAGCGGTTCGCTGGGGAGCCTGGCGGCCCTGCACCGGGCGGTGGACGAGGCCCGTCGAACCGATGCCGAGTTGCTGGCCGTACTGGCCTGGGAACCGCCAGGCGGTGAACTCGCCCACCGGCGAGCGATGTTCCCGTCACCCGTGGCGGACCTCCGACGGGACGCGGGCGAACGACTCCTCGCCGCTCTCGCCGCGGCCTTCGGCGACGCGGGACCCGGGGTTCCGTTCCAGGGCCTGGTCGTACGGGGTACGGCGGGGCGTGTGCTGGTGGAGACCGCCGACCGGGCCGACGACCTCCTGGTGATCGGCGCGGGATCCCGGGGCGGGATGCGCGCTCTGTTCCCGTCGGTCACCCGGTACTGCGTCGCCCACGCCGCCTGCCCTGTGCTGGCGGTACCGCCTTCGCCCCTGCAGAGCGAACTCGTCTCCGTGCACCGTCGGATCAGCCTGCGACGGTCGCTCGATGCCCGGGAGCTGACGGACGGCAGATCCTGACCGACCGGGGCGACGGCATGTCCTGGCCGATGACTCTGCGTGACTCTGCCGCCGTGCCGACCAGGTGTTCCCGCGGCCGTCAGCGGCGCGTCATGGGTACCGGGCTTCCCGTCAAGCATTCGTCAGCGAGGGGGCCGGGCACTGGTGCTCGGGCATAGCTTCATCGCAGCGCCCGGTCGATCCGACCGGGCGGCGCACGTCGCCTTCTTCGAGGAGCAGCACCATGTCTCCAGTCGAGTATTCCGAGGACCCCGAGCCCTCTGAACCCTTCCCGGCCGGACTTCTCTTCGTCCCTGTCCGGTCGGGGCCCGCCGGCTCTACGGCCCGGTTCTTCCGCACTCCCCTGGGCGGCCGTACGGCCGTCGGATTCACCTCGGCGGCGAAGCTCACCGCCACACTGGGCACCGAACAAACCTGCATCAGGCTCTCCGAACCGGCGCTGCGCGCGCTCGCCGAGCCCCTGGGCGTCACGGTCCTCACCGTCGACCCGCAGTTCTCCGCCCCCGCGGCCGACCGCACCAGGGCCACGGAGCGTGAGCGCGAGAACTCGTGGCGCCGCCGGCATCCCGAACACGCCGGCGCCCCGCGGGTGACCGGCGCCGCCGTCGTCGTCGCGTGCCTGAACCTGCTGATCGGCTGAGGAGACATCATGTCCATCCAGGACGCCCCCCTTCGGGACCTGCCTCGCCCACTGGGCACCGTCGCCGCTGCCGACGCCAGGGACGCCGACGGCCTGTCCGTCTGGCCCCGTTCAGCCCGCCCCGCCGCCGCCGGCGATGTCCGCGTGGGCGGGGTCTCCCTCGCCGAGGCCGCCGACCGCTTCGGCACCCCCGTGTACGTCCTCGACGAGCAGGAGGTCCGGGAACGCTGTCGCGCCTACCGCACGGCGTTCCCCGACGCCGACATCGTCTACGCGGCCAAGGCGTTCCTGTGCCGGGCCATCGCCCACTGGGTCCAGGAAGAGGGCCTCGGTCTGGACGTCTGCTCCGCCGGAGAACTCGCACTCGCCGTCACCACCGGCTTCCCGCCGGAGAGGATCGTGCTGCACGGCAACGCCAAGAGCCCCGAGGACCTCGGTACAGCCCTGCGGCTCGGTGTCGGACGCATCGTCGTGGACAGCACCTCGGAGATCACCCGACTGGCGGCGATCACCCCCTCCGACACCCGCCAGAAGGTCTTGGTGCGGGTGGTGCCCGGCATCGCCGCCGGCGGACACGTCAAGGTGCGCACCGGCACGGACGACCAGAAGTTCGGCCTGTCGCTCACGGACGGCTCCGCGCAGCACGCCGTCACCCGGATACTCGACCAGCCGCACCTCGAACTCGTCGGCCTGCACTGCCACCTCGGCTCCCAGGTCACCACCGTGAAGCCGTACGTCGCAGCGGTACGGCGCCTGGTCGGACTGATGGCCCGCATCCACGGCCAGCACGGCATCGCCCTCCCCCAGCTGAACATCGGCGGCGGCCACGCCATCGCCTACCGCCCCGGCGAGAAACACCTCAACATCTCCGTCCTGGCCGGGAGGGTCCGCGCAGAACTCGAGGACGGCTGCGCCCGCGCCGGACTGCCCGTGCCCCGGCTCACCCTCGAACCCGGGCGAGCGATCGTCGGCCCCGCCGGAGTCGCCGTCTACCGGGTCCTCGCCGTCAAGCGCACCGGCGAGCACACCTTCGTCGCCGTCGACGGCGGCATGAGCGACAACCCCAGGCCCGCGCTGTACGGCGTGCGGTACTCGCCCCGCCTCATCGGGCGCGCGTCCTGCGCACCGCCCCGCCTCGTCACCGTCGTGGGCCGGCACTGCGAGGCGGGCGACATCCTCGCCGACGAAGTCGCGCTCCCCGGCGACGTACGCCCCGGCGACCTCCTCGCCGTCCCCGCGGCCGGCGCCTACCACCTCTCCATGGCCTCGGGCTACAACCTCGTCGGCCGACCCCCGGTGGTCGCGGTCTCCGACGGCGTCGCCCGCGTGCTCGTACGGCGTGAGTCGCTTGACGACATGAGCCGCCGCGACGTCGGGCTGTAATCCCCTGCTCCTCAGGACGCGCCTCGACGGCGCGAGCGCCGGACCCGTCGGGTGCCAGTGCCCCTCTCCGGCCTGCCGTCCGAACTCGTGGACCGTTCCTCGATGTCGCGGTGCGATTACCTCCGGAGTAATCGCACCGCCCAACCACCCTCAGCTACGTTCACGTCACCGCCAACACCCCCGGAACGAAGGAGCCCCACGGTGTCCGCTTTCGGCTTCGCTCATCTCCGCGACCGCCGGGATCACCCCGACGTCATCGAGTACCTGGAACGCATCCAGGCGACCCTCGACCCCTTCGCGGGCCGTTTCGTCATCCACGGTCCGCCGACCGAAGTCGTAGAGGGTACGTGGCCCGGCAGCATGGTGCTGATCGAGTTCCCCGGCCTTGCCGAAGCCCGCGCCTGGTACGACTCTCCCGCCTACCGGGCCATCCTGAGTCTGCGTACCGACCACGTCGAGGGCGACTTGCTGCTGATCGAGGGCGTCGGACCGGACTACGACCCGGCCGAGCGAGCTCACAGGTTGCGAACAGAGGCCGAACGAGCGGGCCGGTCGACCACGTAGTCCATCAGCCGGTTACGAGGAGGGCCGCTTCGCGCTGTCCCTGACCACGGCGTCGGCCGTGCTGAAGTGGGCCGCGCGGCGCCGGAGATGCCTGCGAACGGCGTAGTGCCCGGGGGTCGGCGCGGCAGTGACCGCGGCCCCGTAGAACAGCCGTTTGCCGACTTCGATGAGGGCCAGGTAGGCGACGATCATGCCGACCAGGGTGGCGAAGAACGCCTTGGGAAGTGGCTGGAAGCCCAGCGTGTGGGCGAGAGCGGTGGCCGGCAACACCGCGCCGATCATGACGACGCCCAGCGCGGCCAGAGTCAGCGGCAGGCTGGGGTGGCTGCGGAAGAACGGGATGCGGCGCGTTCGGATGGCGAAGATCACCAGGGTCTGTGTGGCCAGCGATTCGACGAACCAGCCCGTCCGGAACTGAGCCGGACCGGAGTGGAAGACCCAGAGCATGACGCCGAAGGTGGCGAAGTCGAACACCGAGCTGAGCGGTCCGAAGGAGAACATGAATCGGCGGATGAAGGCGATGTCCCAGTGCGAGGGCTTCCGCAGTTGCTCCTCGTCCACGTTGTCCGTCGGAATGGCCAGTTGACTGCTGTCGTAGAGAAGGTTGTTCAGCAGGATCTGCGAGGGGAGCATCGGCAGGAACGAGAGGAACAGCGAAGCGCCCGCGGCGGAAGCCATGTTGCCGAAATTGCTCGAAGTGCCCATCAATACATACTTGATGGTGTTGGCGAAGATCCGGCGGCCCTCACCCACACCGTCGGCGAGGACGTCGAGGTCCTTCTCCAGCAGGATGACGTCGGCCGCGTCCTTGGCGACATCGGTGGCCGAGTCGACAGAGATGCCCACGTCGGCCGCGTGCAGAGCAAGTGCGTCGTTGACCCCGTCGCCGAGGAATGCCACGCCGCCGCGGCTGAGCCGTTGCGCGTGCACGATACGGGCCTTGGCCTCGGGACTCACCCGTGCGAAGACGGTGGTGCCGTCGATCGCGTCGGCCAGTTGCGCGTCGTCCAGGGCGTCGACCTCGGCACCCGTCATCACGCGCCGGTCGGGGAGCCCCAGGTCATGGCAGACCTTGGCGGCGACCGCGGCGTTGTCGCCGGTGACGACCTTCACCGCGATGCCGAGGCCGGAGAGCCTGCGCAGTGCCGCGGCGGCGTCGGGCTTGGGCGGGTCGATGAACACCAGCAGGCCGGCGAGGGTCAGCCCTCGCTCATCCTCGGGCCCGACATCTCGCGTTGCGCTGGAGACGGTCCGGGTGGCGACGGCGACCACCCG
Organism: Streptomyces sp. NPDC005784; assembly: GCF_042871525.1. Taxonomy (NCBI): domain Bacteria; kingdom Bacillati; phylum Actinomycetota; class Actinomycetes; order Kitasatosporales; family Streptomycetaceae; genus Streptomyces; species Streptomyces sp. NPDC005784. The sequence continues at coordinate 190,987 of NZ_JBIAIQ010000014.1, read as the reverse complement.
ATTCCCTGCGGAGAACTCCGCCGCCAGCGCGTCACGGGCTCCAGGCGGGACGTCGACGCACCGGTCCAGGACGGTCTCCGGAGCGCCCTTGGTGACCATGCTCGAACCGCCGTCCCCGTCCCTCAACAGGACGGACACCATGCGTCGTTCATGGTCGAACGGCAACACGGCGACCTGCGTGTACCCGTCCAGAGCGGCCCGCTCGCCTGCGGTGGCCGGGGATCGCCACAGGGCCTGGTCCAGCGGGTTCCCTCCGATGTCCTGCCCGTCGCGCGTCTGGTTCTCCGTACCGAGCAGTCCCCACCGCACCACCGTCTCGACGCGTTGGCCGTCGACCGGCACGGCACGCGCGTACTCGATGCGGCCCGTGGTGAGCGTGCCCGTCTTGTCGGTGAACAGGACATCGACATCGCCCAGGTCCTCGATGCACACCAGGCGTTTGACCAGCACCTTGCGCCGGCTCATCCGCCGCGAACCGGCGGCCAGACTGGTCGACACGACGGCGGGCAGAAGCTGCGGGGTGATACCCACGGCGATGGCCAGCGAGAACAGCAGCGCGTCGATGATCGGCTTGTGCAGGGCCACATTGATCACGAAGATCGAGGTCGTCAAAGCGCCCGCGACGTAGACCAACAGCATGGAGAAGCGCCGCAGGCCGACTTGGAACTCGGTGTCGAGGGGATGGGTGTCGAGCCCGGCAGCGATCTTGCCGAACTCGGTGCGTGCCCCGGTGGCCACGACCACCCCACGGGCGGCGCCGGTACGAACGACCGTGCCCATCAGAGCGCACCCGGACAATTCTGCCAGTGGCGTCCCGGCCGCGACCGCGGCCAGGCTCTTGTCCACCGGAAGCGACTCTCCGGTCAGCACCGATTCGTCGCACTGCAAACCGGTGACCGAAGTCAGCCGCAGGTCGGCCGGCACGACGTCACCCAGACGCAGTTCCACCAGATCACCGGGGACCAGCGCCGTGACATCGACGAGCACGGCCCGGCCGTCACGCAGTGCCACGGTCTGATGGCGGATCTGGGAGTGCAGGGCCTCGGCCGCCCTTTCGGCCCGGTATTCGTTGACGAAGCCCAGTCCCACCGACGCGCTCACGATCAGCCCGATGATCACCGCGTCGCTCCGCTCCCCCACCAGGAAGGACACGACAGCGGCTGCCGCCAGCAGCCCGAGCAGCGGTGAACGGAGTTGATGCCACAGGACGGGGAACACGCGGGCACGGTGAGAAGCCACCGCGTTGGGTCCGAACCTCGCCTGTCGTCGCAGAACCTCCTCGCCGCCCAGGCCTTCTCCGGCGACGACGTCGAGCGCCCGAAGGACGTCGTCCGCCGGAAGACTCGCAGCGGACACCACCCCCTGTGCGGGCGCGGGCGGTTGCGCCGGAGTAAGGAGGCTCGCCTTCCCCGGCCCCCGGAGTCGGGGGAACCGTCCTGCGGACACCTGCTGGTTTCGTGACCTCGGCGTTGCTGCTTGGTCCTGCACGTACCGCCCCTGTGGCTCGCCGGCTCCTCCACCGCCGAGTCAACGGTGGAAGGGCTCCCATCCGATCGGTCGACACCCGCGACAACGCGGAGCCCCATCTCCGCACCGCCTTTCGCCAGGACGCACAGATGCGCGTAGCTGAGGGGGTCCGTTGTCACCGTCGCATCGTCGGACGGTGGGGAGAAGGGGCGGTTGGACCCTTGTCGGGGCCGTTCGGCCCATGCTGTCCTGGGCCCGCGCCGCTGGGCACTCCCTACTTCACCGGCAGCGGGACGTGCCAGTCGACCAGGGCGCCACCGCTGCTGGAACCGGCCACCTCCAGCAGCCCGCCGAGCTGTTCGGCCCGTTCAGCCATGTTGCGCAGCCCGCTGCGACGGCCGTCCGCCGGAATGCCCACACCGTCGTCGGAGACCTTCAGGCGTACCTCACGGCCGTCGGTCGTCAACGCCACGTCGGCCCGGCCCGCGTGGGCGTGCCGGGCGACGTTGGCCAGGGCCTCGATGAGTACCGCCACGACATGGTCGGCGATCTCGCGCGGCACGTCGGTGTCGAGCAGGCCCTCCATACGCACGCTGGGCGCGAAGCCCAGCCCCGGCCTGGCCTCGCCGGCCACCCGGGCGACGTCGGCCCGCAGTCCGCTGCCGGTGGCGTCGTTCTCGCGGACGCGAAGGCCGAAAATGGTCGCCCTGATGATCTTGATGGTCTCGTCCAGGTCGTCCACGGCTCGCAGCACCCGCTCGGAGGCCTCGGGGTGGGTGATGAACCGGCCCGCGCTCTGCAGCGTCATCCCGGTGGCGAACAGCCTTTGGATGGCCAGGTCGTGCAGGTCACGCGCGATCCGGTCGCGGTCTTGAAGCACGGCGATCCGCTCGGCGTCCTGCCGCCGCTCCGCGAGCTCCATCGCGATCGCGGCCTGCACGGCGAACCCCTGCAGCATCGCGGTCTCCCTGCCGGAGAAGACCGGTCGGCCGGTCTCACGAGCCAGCAGCACCACCCCCCGCACGTCGCCCGCGCCGGTGCCGATGGGGACGGCCACTGCTGGACCGAGCCCCTGGAAACGCGGCGGTTCCGGAGAGATCCGTTCATCCTGCGTGACGTCGTCACTGTTGACGGGAGCAGCGGAGGAGAACGCCAGTCCCACCAGGGTTTCCTTCAGGGGCAGCACCAGTCCCCGGTGCGCCTCCGCGTCCACTCCGACGGCGATCTCCACACTGAGCGACCTGCTGCCTTCCACGGGCATGGCGACCGCCGCCAATGCCGAGCACGAGATGTCCCGGGCGTGTCCGGCAATCAGGTGCAGCGCCTCGGCGCGCTCGCTGCCGGACATCAGGCTGTGGCTGATCTCCGCGTTCGCCTTCAGCCAGCGCTCGCGCAGTCGTGAGTCCTCGTACAGGCGGGCGTTGTCGATCGCCACACCGGCCGCGACGGCCAGCGTGGACAGCAACGACTCGTCCTCCTCGTCGAACTGCGCCCCGCCGCGCTTCTCGGTCAGATACAGGTTGCCGAAGACCTGGTCGCGTACGCGGATCGGAACACCCAGGAAGCTGCTCATAGGCGGGTGTTCGGGCGGGAAGCCGTACGAGGCGGAGTGCTCCGAGAGTTTCTCCAGGCGCAGGGGTTCCGGGTGCCGGATCAGTTCGCCGAGGATGCCGTGGCCTTCGGGAAAGGAGCCGATCTCGGCGATCTGCCGCTCGCTGACGCCGACGGTGTGGAACGCAGACAGGGTCGTGCCGTCGGGTCCGATGACGCCGAGCGCCGCGTACTCGGCGTCGACCAGGGTCGCGGCCGCCCCGACGATGGAGCGCAGGGCCTGTTCCAGGTCCAGTTCCCGGCCGACGGAGAGGACCGCTTCCAGCAGGCTCCGCACACGGTCGCGCGTGCTCCGGGCCGCGTCGAGCCTGGCCTGCAATTCGTCCAGCAGCTCGTCGAGCTTCAGCTGCGGCAGGGGTCCGCGGCGCTCGTCCGGGGTTTCCACGCTGCTCGTCCCGGCCTCTCTGTGCGTCCAGGTCGGCGCGCGGGCCCCGCACGCAGGGGGACCCATCCACGGTAGCCCTCCCCGACCGGGACCGGTAAGCCGAGGACCGGCCGCCACGTCGGCGCGACCGCGGTCCCTGGGAAGCGTCGTTCCGCCCCCCAGGAGAAAGCCCCGGTCACCGCCGTCCGGACCCGGGCGACAGGGCCGTAGGTCCCGGGAAAGGGCTGGTCGGCCCCTGCCACCGCCGGACGCCGGGGACAAGCGTGAGAGGTGGTATCCCATACCGCACGACACGGCAGCAAGAGAGAAGGCGGTGGAGACAATGACATTCCCCCTCGTCGTGGGCGTCGACGGATCGGACGGCAGCCTCGTGGCCATCGACTGGGCGGCGGACGAGGCCACTCGTAAGGGGCTTCCGCTGCGGCTGGTCCACGCATCACTGTGGGAGCGGTACGAGGGAGCGTTGCCCGCGATGAGCCGGGAGCGTTCCTCCGAGAAGGTGCTGGCGGAGCACATTGTCGGTTCAGCGGAGGAACGCGTCCGACGGCACAACCCCGATCTCAGGGTCACCACGGAAACGCTGCCCGCCGAAGCCGTGTACGCGCTCCTGGACGAAGGCAGGAATGCCGTCGCCCTGGTCACCGGTTCACGAGGCCGCGGAGAGCTGGCGGGGACTCTGCTCGGTTCGGTGAGTCTGGCCGTCGCGGCCCGCGCGTACTGTCCGGTCATCGTGGTCAGGGGCGACAAGGCCGCTCTGAACGGCGCGCACGGGCGCATCCTGCTCGGTGCCGGAGACCCCGACACGAACCGTGAGGCCGTCCGGTTCGCGTTCCAGGAAGCCGAGGCACGCGGGTGTGAGCTGGACGTCGTCCGCGCCTGGCGCTGCCCGGCGCGCGAGACGGCCGACGATCCGGCGCTGGTCGAGGATCCAGCACATCAACACGAGAAGCAGGCCGCCGCATTGCTCGACACGCTTGTCGCCGACGCGTCGGCGGAGCATCCCGACGTGCGACTGCGCAGGACGACGATCGAGGGATCAGCCCGCAAGGTGCTCGTCAACCGCTCGGCCGCCGCCGACCTGGTGGTGCTCGGGGCACGGCGCAGGTCCGGTCACTTCGGTCTCCAGCTCGGCCGGGTGAGCCACACCCTGCTGCATCACGCCGCCTGCCCGGTGGCCGTCGTACCGCAGAAGGTCTGATCCCTCCGGATCACCCGAGGGCACCCCTCCGTCACGTGCGAGGAGTGCCGCGATTGCCGCGCCTTGGGCTCAACGGCCCTCCCCGGGGGCCGAGTTGCACCCGAGCGGCCCCGCGGTGGTACCTGGTCGGCCCATGTCCCGGCACCGTCCTGGCTGTCACCGTCGAACCTGTCCCCACGACGAGGAGGAGGTGCAGACCGATGGCCCCGGGAGAGCACACGAGGAAATGGCTCTGGCGGTGGAAGAAGAATCCACTGCGGCGACGCGACGACATCGTGGAAGCCTGGATCGTACTGGCCGTGTGGGGGATCGTCGCGGTGGGCGGCACCGTCGCCGGGCTGGTGACGGCCCTCGCCGGAGATGAGGTGTTCGCGCAGCAGCGGGCCGAGCGGCAGCCCGTCGAAGCCGTGCTGCTGAGCGACACGCCACGCAGCGTCACCGCGATCGGCACGACCACCGACCACCGGACGGCATCGGTGCGGTGGACGGCACCCAATGGCTCCACCCGCACGGGCCGGACCCAGGTGAGCACCGGGCTCAAGGCCGGAGCCGGGGTCTCGGTCTGGCAGGACCGACAGGGCCGACTCACCCTCGCGCCCCCCAGCTCCTCGGCGGCAGCCGTCGAGTCCGGCTTCCTGGGCATCACGGCGGCCGTCGGCCTCGCCGGCATCGTCTTCGGCGGCGGAGCCGTGGCCCGGCACCAATTGGACCGGCGCCGTATCGACGGATGGGGCGATGAATGGGACCTGGTGGGACCGCGATGGGACCACAAGACGGGCTGATTTCTTGAGTTCAGTATCAGATCCGGTGGCGGGTGGGCAATCCGTGTGAGGTCGGCTGAGGCGAGGCCGGCTGTGGTGCCCGGCGCCATGTCGGCGCCGCACGCCTGCTTCTAGGGTTCCGCAACGCCTCGGTGTGCCCGGCGCCCAGTGATGCGCCGACGGCCGCATGAGCACCGGGCATTCGACGAAGGAGCCGCCGATGCGATCCCCCTCAGCCCAAGCACGCCACCGGAGCCGGTGGGTCCGCGCCCTGCCTCGTCTCCTCACCGTCGTCGCCCTCGTCCTGGGCGCCGCGCTGACCGGTCCCGCGCCCGCCCACGCCGCCGTCGCACTCGCGCGCGTCGACAACTTCGGCTCCAATCCGGGTGCCTTGAACATGTACGTGTACCGGCCGGCGTCCCTGCCCGCGAACCCGCCCGTGGTCGTCGCGCTGCACGGGTGCACCCAGAGCGCCCAGGTCTACGCGGACAACTCCGGGCTGCCCCAGCTCGCGGACCGGGACAAGTTCCTGCTCGTGCTCGCGGAGACCACCTCCTCGAACAACCTCAACAAGTGTTTCAACTGGTTCCAGTCGAGCGACAACCAGCGGGGTCAGGGCGAAGCCCTCTCCATCAGGCAGATGGTGAGCAACGCCGTATCCGTCCAGGGAGCGGACGCCCGGCGCGTCTACGTCACCGGTCTGTCCGCGGGCGGCGCCATGACCGCGGTCATGCTCGCCACCTACCCCGACGTCTTCTCCGCCGGCGCCGTCGTCGCGGGCCTGCCCTACAACTGCACGAAGGACAACAGCCCCTACACGTGCATGAACCCCGGGGTCGACCTCGGCCCGGGCGACTGGGCCCAGCGGGTGCGCGACGCGTACCCGTCGTACACCGGCCCGTGGCCGCGCACGGCCATCTGGTACGGCGATCAGGACACGACGGTCGCGCCGATCAACGCCGGTGAGCTGCGCGACCAGTGGACGGCACTGCAGGGGCTCTCTCAGACCCCCACCCGCACCACCACCATCGGGCCCGACTCCACCCGGCACGACGAGTACCTGGCCGCGGACGGCACGGTCGCCGTCGAGGTCGACCGGGTTCCCGGCATCGGTCACGGCACCCCGGTCGACCCGGGCACCGGCGCCCAGCAGTGCGGCGGCACGGGCGCCCCGTACTTCCTGGGTTCGATCTGCTCCAGCCACTGGATCGCCGAGTTCTTCGGCCTCGGCGGCTCCGGGACCGGAACGGGCTCATTGCCCGCGCCCACCGGACTGACGGCGACCGGAGCCACCGACACGAGCATCGGTCTGAGCTGGAACGCCGTCAGCGGCGCCACGGACTACGTCGTCCGCCGCGACGGCACCCCGGTCGGCACACCGAGCGGCACGTCGTACACGGACACCGGGCTGCAGGCGGGCACCTCGCACACGTACGCGGTCGCCGCCCGGGACGCCGGCGGCACGGCGGGATCCGGCTCGGGGACGATCACCGCGACCACCACCGGTGCCACCGCCGCCTGCTGGACGGGCAGCAACTACGGCCACGTCCAGGCGGGACGGGCCACCACCAGCGGTGGCTATACGTACGCCAAAGGCTCCGACCAGAACATGGGCCTGTACAACACCTTCGTCACGCACACCCTGAAGGAGTCACCCACCGGCTACTACACCATCGCCGACGGTGACTGCCCCTGACCGGGCCCGCAGATCCCTGATCCGGCGAGGTGACAGGCCCACCATGGTGGCCGGCGACCCTATCGGGGCCGCCACCATGGTGGGCCGACATATGTCCCGAGCAGTCACGGCGCCCCTAGCCTCCGGTGCGTCCACCACGAACCACTCGACCCGGAGGCCCCGGATGCCCTCACCCCGTACGGCCGTCGCCCCGCCCCGCGGACGACGGCCGAGATGGCGCGTCACTCTCGGAGCACTGTCCCTCGCCGCCGCCTGCGCGACCGTCCCCGCACCGGCCACGGCGGCGCCCGCCGTCACCGGCGACTGGACAATGGGCGGGCACTGCGCCGCACGCGATCCGCTGCCGCGCGTGCCGGGCGCGGCCTTCCAGCGGGCCGACTGCCTGGACGAGCTGACGACCGCCGGGACCGTGGCCTCGGGCCACACGGACCCGGCCGACTACGCGGGTCTCACCCCCAAGGACCTGCCCACGCCCGGCGGAGTGCCCGGGATCCAGATCGACGGCTACTTCCCCGACACCTCCACCACCGACACCAACCACGGCTGGAACCACGACTCACAGTTCGTCGTACGCCTTCCCGACCGCTGGAACGGCGGACTGGTCGTCGCGGGAACACCGGGCAACCGCGAGCAGTACGCCAACGACCGCGCGATCTCCGACTGGGTGCTCTCCCGCGGTTACGCCTACGCCGCCACCGACAAGGGCAACACCGGCCTCGCCTTCTACCGCGACGGCCGCCGGCCCGGCGACGCCATCGCCGAGTGGAACACGCGCGTCACCCAGCTCGCCCGGGCCGCCCGCTCCTTCGTCGGGCAGCGCTACCACCGGCCCCCGGCCCGCACCATCGCCACCGGCCTCTCCAACGGCGGCTACCTCGTTCGCTGGCAGCTGGAGAACCATCCCGAACTGTTCGACGGAGGAGTCGACTGGGAGGGCACGCTGTGGCGCTCCGACGGCCCCGGCCTGCTCACCTTCCTGCCGCCCGCGCTGCGCGACTACCCCGTGTACGAGGCAGGGGGCGCCGGTGCCGAGCAGGCCCAGGAGGCCATGCACGCCGCGGGCTACCCGGCCGGCTCGGAGTTCCTGTGGCCGTATCACCACAAGGTGTACTGGGATCTGACCCAGCGCATCTACCGCGAGGAACTGGACCCCGATTACGACGGCGCGACCGAGGCGGGAACGCCGTACTGCGCCTCGGGCACCCCCGGCTGCGACGCCGACTACGACTACGCCACCCGGCCGGACGCGGTCCACCGCGCCGTCGACCGCATCGCGCTGACCGGACGGATCGGCAAGCCCCTCATCACCATCCAGGGCACACTCGACGTGCTGCTGCCCATCAGTCAGGACTCCGACGTCTACGCCCGCATGGTGCGCGCTGCCGGACGGGGCGGGCTGCTGCGCTACTACCGCATCGAGGACGGGACGCACACCGACTCGCTCGTCGACGCCTTCCCCGACAAGCTCCGACCGATGGTTCCCTGCCACCACTCAGCCTTCATGGCGCTGGAACGATGGCTGGCCGGCGAGGGTCGTCCGCCCGCGGACCGCACCGTCCCGCGCCCGGCCGACGCGGACCAGGCGACGCTGCTGACCAGCTGCCCGCTGGAACAGAGCGTGTCTCTTCCGTGAGGCCGACCACCGCCGGATGCCGAGACCGACCTCCGGAAGTACCGCACCTGCCCAGGTCAGGAGTGCCGCTCCACCCCGTACAGCGTGCGGCCGCCGACGAGTTCCCGGCCGGTGACCAGTTCTGACGCGATCCTGATGAAGACGTCGTGGGGCGAGGCCACCCAGGAACGAGGTCCTGTCCGGGTCAGGCGATCGTGCTCGGCGGGATCGATCACCACCACGGCGCGGCCCGTCACGACGACGCTCCAGCCGGAGTGCCCGGCCGCGTCCACCGCGTCGGCCTCGAACGCCACCACCACACCGTCGATGGAGCGGGCCAGTTCCGAGTCCGCCGACGTCCGCAGCACGACGGCGGACTCGGCGTCGAGACAGAAATTGACCGGCAGCACCGCGGGCAGGGCGTCCCGTGTGTGGACGACCCTGCCGATGAGCGCGTCGCCGAGCCGGTCCAGGCACTCCTGCCGGCCGAGTTCACGAAAGCCGTCGTCAGGATTCATCGGCGGAGCCAACTCTCACGCGGTACAGCGCTTCGGCCACAAGCAACGCTTCTGCCTGCGGCGAGACAGCATGCGGGACCAAGGCCCATCGGCCTCGGTGCTCTCCGGCGGACGGAGAAGGTCACTCCTTCCTCGAGTCGGCGCGCGTCGCCCGGATCACCGCACGGCGATCCGGCGTCCGCTGATCCGGTCCTGCTCGACGCGCACCCACAGGTCGCGCTCCGCGCCGCCGGCCCAGGGCCGGCTGTGGGCGAGGGCGTCGAGCCGACGCCTGGCATCGGGGTCGGTCACGGCCCGGGCGCTGCCCTGGACAAGTACGCTCCAGCCCTGGCTGAGGGCCTCGTCGACGTGATCGACCTGGAACGCGACGTGGGATCCGACCGCTGCCGCGATCGTCGAACCCGGCGCTGTCCTGAAGATGATCGCGCCATCGACGACGCTGTAGTTGACGGGCAGGATGACAAGCCCGCCCGCGGTGGCGGTGGCGATCCTTCCGACGCCGTGCGTCGACATCCGTGCCAGACACTCCTCGGGACCGAGTTCGATCAGCTCGGAGTGGTCGGCTGCCTGTCCGAGGCCGGGCGGGAGGTCGGATTCGCCGCCGTGCAGGGCGGCGACGCTGGTACCGAGGGCGTCTGCGAGCCGGATCAGGACGCTGGTCCCCGGCGTGGCAGTGGACTGTTCTTCCAGGTACTGGAGGTAGCCGACGACCGTGCCCGCGCGGGCGGCAGTGTCTTCCCGGGTCAGGCCGAGCGCCTCGCGTCGCGAGGCGATGCGCCGTCCGATGTCGCCCGGTGCTGTCGCGGCCGAGGCCGCCGTGGACACCGTCGACCGGGCCGTCCGCCCGAAGTCGGGCGTCGCGACGGACGTCGCCCCTGGTGCGCCCTCGTCCTGCGGTGTCCCGCCGGGCATGCCCTTTCGCGTGTTTCCGGACATGGCCTTGGCTTCCTTCCGTCAAGGCGTCCTGACCGTCAGGACGTCGTGCTGAGGCTCGCCGAGGACCACCTTGAGCGCGCCGGTGTCGGCGGCCCGTGCGAAGACGTCGTACGCCTCCTCCATGCGGTCCAGCGGGAACGTGTGGGTGACCAGCGAGGCGGCCGGGAGCCGGCCTGCGGCCAGCATGCGCAGCAGGGTGGGGGTGGAGTGCGTGTCGACCAGGCCGGTGGTGATCGTCACGTTCTTGATCCACAGGTCTTCGAGGTGCAGGGTCGCGGGCCTGCCGTGCACGCCGACGTTGGCGACGTGTCCGCCGGGCCGGACCATGCGCGTGCACATCTCGAAGCTCTCCGGGACACCCACCGCCTCGACGACGACATCGGCTCCGAGCCCGTCGGTGAGATCGGAGACCAGCTGCTCGGCCTCCTCGCCCGCCGTGGCGACCGCGTCGGCACCGAGACGCTTGGCGGCGTCGAGGCGGGCCGTGGCGAGATCGACGGCGATGATCTTCTCCGGCGAGTAGAGGCGCGCCGTCGCGATCACGGCGAGTCCGATGGGTCCCGCTCCGACGACGGCGACGGTGTCGCCGGGGCGCACCCGCCCGTTGAGCACGCCCACCTCGTAGGCGGTGGGGAAGATATCGGCCAGCAGGACTGCGTCCTTGCTGTCCACGGCCCCGGACAGAAGATACGTGGACAGGTCGGCGTGCGGGACACGGACGTATTCGGCCTGTGTGCCGTTGATCAGATGGCCGAGGATCCAGCCACCGCCGCCGCGGCACTGGCCGTAGGCGCCCTCCCGGCAGAAGCGGCAGCGGCCGCACGCCGTGATGCAGGAGACCAGGACACGATCGCCCGGCCGGACCGTACGCACGTCGGCGCCCACCTCGACGACCTCGCCGACGGCCTCGTGGCCGAGGACCGTGCCGGGGGCGACCTCCGGTACGTCACCCTTGAGGATGTGCAGGTCCGTCCCGCAGATGGTGACGGTGTCCACGCGCACGATGGCGTCGGTTGCCTCCTGGACACCGGGATCCGCCACGTCCTCCCACGCCGACCTTCCCGGGCCGTGGAACACGAGTGCCTTCATGACAACCCCTTCAAGTCGTGACTTGACCTGGTAGCTCCAGCCTGACCGGGGCAGATGCCTCCCGCTTGGGCCGATCGGTCCCCACCGGGGTACCGGGCGGCCCCTGCCACGGCTCGCGCGCACCACGACAACACCTCGCCGCCCGGACCGGGCTGCCGGCGCCGTCCGGGGCCGTGACGGTCGGACCGGGACAGCGCCCGCCGCCACGACGGTGGCGCGAGGCCGGGAATCAGCCGTTCGGGGCCCGTGTCGTCAACTCGGCGCCGATACCGGCCGCCCACGCCTCGATCCGCTCGAAGTCACGGAAGTCGCCGCCCTTGCCGGAGGAGACGATCTTCCGGGCGATGAATCCCTTCGCCCCCTCTTCGAGGCACCCGCCGAACGTGACGTGTTCCGTCACGTCGAGCCGGGCCATGGCCCGCTTCACGCCGGGTACGGGCGGGATGTCCCGTTCCGAGGCAGACGCGTCGAGCGGGCCGCTGCTGAAGAACCACAAGGGCAGCCCGACCAGCGCGCGGCGGTGCCGACGCACGAAGCGGCGGGCGTCCTTGTGCCAGCGCCCCGCGTACAGGCCGCCGCCGACCACCACGGCGTCGTACGGTTCGACGCTCGTCACGGAGCCGGCGGGCAGCGCCTCGGCGGACATTCCTTCCTTGCACAGCACCTCGGCGACGGTCTCCGCGATCCGCGCCGTCGATCCGTTGGTCGTTCCATAGGCGACCAGAATCTTGTTCGGCATGGTGGTACGCCTCCTCTCACAGCTTGCGCAGCCAGTCCTCGGTGACACCGTGCACGACCGGCTGGTCGGGGCGCAGGTGCGCGTCGTCGAAGCGATGGGTGAGCTTGTCGACGACACCTACGACGCCGTCGATCCGCCGGGTCATGGCGACCGCGATCTCCGCCTCGCTCCGGCGCTCCAGCATGCCGTCGAGCGTGACCACCCCCTCCCAGACGCTGACCGCCACGGCCTGCGGTGTCAGCCACAACGACCGCACCAGGACCTCGTCGATCACCTCGGAGCGGATCTCCCGGTCCGGCCGCAGGAAGACCTGGAGCAGGTCGCGGCGGGTCACGATGCCGACGAGCCGGTCCTCCTCGTCCACCACCGGCAGCCGCTCCACCCGGTTCTGCGCCATCACCCGGGCGGCCTCGGCGATGGTGCTCTCCGCGTGGACGGTCACGGGCGGTACGGACATCAGCTGCCCGGCCGTGCGCGCCCGCGCCTTGGCCACCTGCCGCCGGGCGCCGCGAGTCGGCAGGACGAGCCGGAAGCGGCGCTTCGGGGCGTACGGATCGGGGGTCTGTGCCTGTCGGACCAGGAGATCGGACTCGGAGATCACCCCGATGACCTTCTCGTCGTCGTCGACGACCGGCAGCCCGCTGATGCGGTGGTCGGCCAGCAGCCGTGCCACCTCCTTGAACGGGGCGCCGTACGGTGCCCGGACGACCTCCGTCGTCATCACGGATCCGACCTTGTTGTGCTTCATGTCCCTTCCTCCTCAGCGCAGTCGGCGCAGGTAGGGGTCCTGGACGCGGCGCGGCAGCAGGCGGACGCGTGCGTCGAGCACGACGACCGCGCCGGGGGTCGCGAGGACGGGGTTGAAGTCGGCCTCGGCAAGCTGTGGAAGATCGCTCGCCATGCGGGACAGGCGCAGCAGCACCTGTTCCAGACCTTCCAGGTCCACCGGCCCGCCGCCGTGCGCGCCGAAGAGCAGGGGCGCGCAGCGCGGCGAGGTGATCAGGTCGTGGACGTCGTGGTCGGTCAGGGGGGCGAGGCGGGCCGCGTGGTCGGCCAGCACCTCTGTCGCCGTGCCGCCCAGGCCGAACAGCACGAGGGGTCCGAAGACCTCGTCCTGGACAACCCCGGCGAACAGTTCGGTGCCGCGCGCGGCGAGCGGCTGGACGACCACTCCGGTCAGGAGTCCGGCGAACCGGGTTTCGAAGTCCCGGAAGGCGGCGCGCACTTGGGCGTCGCCCTGGAGATCGAGATGCACGGCGTGCTGTTCGGACTTGTGGAGCACGCCCGGCCAGTGCGCCTTTATGACGACACGGCCGTCGGGGCCGCGCAGCCGTTCGGCGGCGATGACGGCGTCGTCCTCGGTCTCGGCCCAGGCCCAGTCGAGTTGGGGGATGCCGTAGCAGGCGAGCAGTTCCGCGCAGGTGCGGGGGTCGAGCCAGCCGCCGTCGGGGTGCGCGGCGAGGAAGTTCTCGGCGACCGTCCGGGCGCGCCCGGTGTCGATGTCCGCCAGGTCCGGGATGGTCCCGGCGGGCCGGCTCAGCCAGGCCGCGCGGTGGACGGCGTGGGCCAACGCGCGCGCTGCCGCGCCCGGTTCGGCGTACGACGGGATGGTTCCGCCGTCCACAGCGGGCAGCAGCTCGACCGGCAGGGCCTGCTCCAGTCGTACGACGGCGACCGGACATTCCCTTCGGGCGGGCCCGCCGGTGAGCGCCCGGACGAGATCGTCGCCGGTCGCCGCGGCGACGGCGGTGGGGACGAGCGCCACCAGGACGGCGTCGATGCCGGGATGCCGGGTGATCCGGTCCACGCACTCCCTGAGCCGGTCCTCGTCGACGGCGGCGGTGGCATCGACGGGGTTGCCCACGGCGGCGCCTTCCGGCAGCACGCCGAGCAGATCGTCCGTCAGCTCGGCCGTCGGGGCCGGCAGGACGAGTCCGGCCTCCGCGCAGGCGTCGGCGCAGAGGACGCCCGCACCGCCCGCGTTGGTGACGATCGCGACGCGACCGCCGGCCGGCAGCGGCTGGGCGTGCAACAGGGCGGCCGTTTCCATGAGTTCGCCCACCGAACGGGTCGCGGTGATACCCGCCTGGGTGAACAGGGCCTGCCGGGTCATCGTCGGGGTGGCGGCGGCCGCGGTGTGCGAGGCGGCCGCACGGCGGCCCGCGTCCGTGCGGCCCGCGTCGACCGTCAGGACCGGCATGCGGCGGGTCACCCGGCGCGCGGTGCGGGAGAAAGCGCGCGGATTTCCGAACGACTCCAGGTGCAGCAGGGCCAGATCGGTGCGGCCGTCGCTCTCCCACCACTGGAGCATGTCGTTGCCGCTGACGTCGTACTTGTCACCCAGCGAGACGAAGGAGGAGACGCCGATGCCGAGCCGGGAGAGCCCGTCGAGCAGGGCTATGCCGACGCCGCCCGACTGCACGGCGACCCCCGCTGTCCCGGGGCGCGGATGGCCGGCGGCGAAGGTGGCGTCGAGGGCGAGTTCCGGGTCGGTGTTGGAGACGCCGAGGCAGTTGGGTCCCACGAGTCGCATGCCGTACGTGCGGCACGCGCCCAGCAGTCCCTCGGCCTCGCCGGCGTCCAGCCCGGCCGTCACGACCAGCAGCGCCCGTACGCCGGCCTTGCCGCACTCTTCGGCGATGCCGGGAACGGCGCCGGCCGGGACCGCGAGAACGGCGAGGTCGGGAATCCTGGGCAGTGCGCTCACCGAGGGGAAGGACGGCACACCGAGGATCGACGTCACGCCGGGGTTCACGGCGAACAGCCGCCGGGTGAAGCCGCCCGCGTGCAGATGGTGCAGGAGGGCCCGGCCCACCGATCCGGGCCGGCGTCCCGCGCCGATCACGGCCACGGTGTCGGGGCGCAGCAGCGGCTCCAGGCTCGCCACGCCGGCGCCCCGGCCGCGCGTCTCGACGGCCGTGAGGTAGGTGTCGTCCTCGGCCAGTTCGATGGTGCAGCGAACTTCGGGACCCTCGAAGTGCCGGGCCGTGCGCAGTCCGAGGTCGGCGAAGAGCCGCAGAACCTCGTGGTTCTCGGACAGCGCGTCGGCGGTGAACGTGCGGACGCCCTCCGCGCGGGCGGCGGAGACCAGGTGCTCGACGAGCAGGGTGCCCACGCCGCGGTGGTGCAGCCCGTCGGCGACCGCGATGGAGATCTCGGCCGTGCTCACGTCGTCACCGGTCGCGTCACCGGTCGCGTCACCGGTCCCGTCGCTGGTCCCGTCGCTGGTGGCGTACTCGGCGAGGCCGATGACCTGGCCGTGGGCCTCGGCGAGCAGCGCCCGGTAGCCGGGCCGCGTCGGGGCGCATGCCCGGTCGGCGGCCATTTCGGCGGAGCGGTGGCTCGCGGTGAAGAACCGCAGCCGGAGGTTGTCCGGGGACATCTCCTCGTACAGGCCCTGCAGTTGCTCGTGGTCACCGGGCCGCACCGAACGTATGCATACCGTGGTGCCGTCCTGGAGCAAGGCGTGCACCGGGGGGCGGTCGTCGTCCGTCATCACTGGCCTCCTCGAAACCTGTCGACACTTCGAGCATCCGGCGATCCGGAGGCCCGTCCCATGGGCTGACCGGGTGCGCCCCATGGGCCGGTCGGCCCCGATCCCCGCGTCCGTCCGGATGGGGCCGTCCTCCGGTACCGGCAACACCTCCGCGCGCGTCAGTCGTCAG
The DNA here is from genome assembly GCF_042871525.1 of Streptomyces sp. NPDC005784. Classification (NCBI taxonomy): domain Bacteria; kingdom Bacillati; phylum Actinomycetota; class Actinomycetes; order Kitasatosporales; family Streptomycetaceae; genus Streptomyces; species Streptomyces sp. NPDC005784. The sequence goes on along the minus strand of NZ_JBIAIQ010000014.1, from coordinate 175,310 downwards.
CGACCAGCGCGGTGAGGTCGAGCAGCCGGTTGGTGTACCCCCCCACTCGTTGTCGTACCAGCCGAAGACCTTCACCAGCGTTCCGTTGGCCTGGGTCAGGGCCGGGTCGAAGACGCAGGACGACGGGTCGCCGATGACGTCGCGGGAGACGATGGGCGCCTGCGACACACGGAGGATGCCCTTCAGGGGGCCCTCTGCCGCCGCGGCGAACGCGGCGTTGATCTCGTCTGCCGTCGCCTCGCGGCGCAGCACCACCGCGAGGTCGGTGAGCGAACCGTCCTCGACGGGCACCCGGACCGCGATGCCGTCCAGGGCGCCGGCCAGCTCAGGCACCACCAGCCCGACGGCGCGGGCCGCGCCCGTGCTGGTCGGGATGATGCTGAGCGCCGCGGAGCGGGCACGGCGCAGATCCTTGTGCGGGCCGTCCAGCAGGGACTGGTCGTTGGTGTAGCCGTGGATGGTGGTCATCATGCCGCGGTCGATACCGAACGCCTCGTGGAGCACCTTCACCATCGGGGCGACGCAGTTGGTGGTGCAGGAGGCGGCGGACACGATGTGGTCGGTGGCACGGTCGTAGGTCTTGTCGTTGACGCCCATCACGATGGTGGCGTCCGCGTCCTTGCCGGGTGCCGAGAGAAGCACCGTGTGGGCGCCGCTCTTGAGGTGCGCGGCGGCGGCGGCGCGGTCGCGGAAGCGGCCTGTGGACTCGATGACGATGTCGGCGCCGTTGTCGGACCATTGGAGGGCCGCCGGCTCAGGCACGGCGGTGACGGCGATGCGTCGGCCGTCGACGGTGATCGAGCTGTCGTCGTGCAGAACCTCTCGCCCGAGCCGTCCGAACGTCGAGTCGTACTCGAGGAGATGGGCCAGGGTGGCGGGCGGCGCGATGTCGTTGATCGCGACCACCTCGACGTACTGGGTGCCCGCCTCGGCGCGCTCCAGTGCCGCGCGCAAATAGGTGCGGCCGATGCGGCCGAAGCCGTTGATGCCGACGCGTACGGTCATGACGTTGTACTCCTTTGCCGGGCGTGGGTTTCAGCCGCCGGTTCGTTCGGCGGCCTCGGCAGGCGCGTGGTGCGGTACGACGGCGCCGGGGCGTGCCGAGTGGTGCGGGGCCGCGTGGGCCACGCGGCCGAGCTGACGTCCGAAGTGGCCGTCGCGGTGGTGGGCGCCGAGGACGAACGGGTCGGCGTCGGCGGAGGGGTCCGGCAACACCCGCCGGGCAGTGCCCTCTTCGGTCCGTCGGCGCGGATCCACGGACGGATGCTCCGCGGCGACGCCGTCCGGCGCCGACTCCGGAATCTCCGTTCCTGCGGTTATCGGAGCCAGGGGGTGCGGTTCACGAAGGGGAGTCGCTCCCAGAGCTTCCCGAGTCCCCAGGTGGCGCCGGCGCCCGCGGCGGCGAGAGCGATCAGGACGACCGCGTAGATCACGTGGTAGTCGGTGAAGGGGTTGGGCGACATGCTCGGCGAGCCGTCGGACAGGTGCCGGGCGGGCGGCCATTCGGCGAGCCACATGAACGCCATCATCGCCGTGCCCGCGACCGCGGCCAACCGCAGGGCGACACCGGCGACCAGGGCGATACCCACACCGAGCAGGCCGGCCATGAACAGCCAGTCGACCCAGCCGGCGCCGGCCCAGGAGTGGAACGTCGACTCCATCGGCCCGGCCGCGACCCCGCCGAGGAATCCCTTGGTGGGCGAACCGCCGTCGATCCAGCCCTTGCCGGACGGGGTGGCATAACCGAACCCGAAGGTCTTGTCGAGGAAGGCCCACAGGAAGACGAACCCCGTCAGCAGCCGCAGAGCCGCGAGGGCGTACGAGCCGACCGCCGTGGCCGACGTGGTCACGGCCTCACCCGGCGCCTGCGCCGAACGGGTCCCGCGCAGCGACGGGAAGTGGAACCCTGTGTGCCGGTGAGGCTGCTCGTGGACTGCCATGATGCTGATCCCCTCGGGGAGAAGGACAAGGCCGGGCTGGTACCCGACACCGACTACTCTCCCCACCCGACGGGCGCCGTGCCGGGTGCCGTAGGACCGTGCCCCCTGGGCCGAACGGCCCTTTCCCGCAGGCCTGTTGGTCTCACCGCTCCGGCAGGGACCAGCCCGTACGACCGCCGGGTCCGGCTCCCTCCGCGGTCGCACAGGAGGCCACGACCGGACGACGAGGCCCGCCGACCTCTTGGGCAGCGGCGCGGACAGGCGCCCCGCCCGCGGCCGCGCCCGCGAGGGGGCGTCCCTCACAGTCTGTCGGCCTCCAGGATGGTCGTGATGCGATCGGAGGCGCGCCGGGCCTCCGTCGACGGGTCGGCGCCGCCCAGGATCTTCGTCATGCAGTCCTTGATCGGGTTGTGGGCCTCGACCGCGGCCCATTGGGGCGAGGACGGTGTCGCCCGGCCCTGCGCGGCGCCCGCCGCCATGGCCGCGACTCCTGCCTCGCCCGCCACGGCGTGGGCGAGCGTCGTCTTGTTGGGCACGTAGTTCATCGTCCGGGCCAGCTCGGTCTGCCACTTGACGCCGACGAGGGCGGCGACGACGGCGGTGGCGCCGGGCCGGTCGTCGGTGTTCTCGGGCACCACGAGATCGGAGCCGCCGGTGAACACCGCGCCGGGCTTCGCGGCCGTCTTGCCGGGGACCGGGAAGAAGCCCAGCTTGCCCTTGAGGTCCGGGTTGGTCCGCTCGATGGCCTGGACGAGTCCGGGCACGGCCACGATCTGCGCGACCCGGCCCTTGGCGAACACCCCTGACTGCGGCGGGTGTTCCTCGTCGGCGCCCGCGGGCCCCTGGCCGAGTGCCTGGAGACGCCGGTAGAAATCCATGCCGCGCAGCGCGGCCGGAGTGTTCAGCGTGCCCCGCCAGTTCCCGGAACTCGACTCGTCGGCGAGGTCGCCGCCCTCGTCCCAGATGAACCCAGCGAGGGTGTACCAGTCCTGACCGGCCAGGTAAATGCCCTGGTCGCCACCGGAGTTGAGCCGCTCGGTGTCCGTGAGCCACTGCTCGCGGGTCTTCGGCGGCTGTTCGATGCCGGCCCCGGTGAACAGGTCCTTGCGGTAGATGACGACGCGGTTGGCGGCGTACCAGGGGATGCCGTACTGATGGGGTCCGAACCGGCCGGGTGTGGCGAGGCCCGGCAGCCAGTGGTCCATGCCCCAGTCGCGCATCGACTCCAGGGTCATGTCGCTCAGGCCGCCCCCGTCGACGTACTGCGCGACCTGGGTGTTACCGACCTCGATGACATCGGGCGCGGCCGGGTCGTCCCGCTTCAGCGCCGCCTGCACCTTCGCACCGATCCCGGTCCACTCCTGGATGCGGATGTCGAGCCGGAGGTCACCGTGCTTGTGCTCGAAGTCCTCGGTGAACCGCTTCAGGAACTCCTTGGAGGCGCTGTCCTTCATCAGCCACACCGTGACGGTCCGCCGGTGCGCGCCGGTGCCGGGGAGGGTACCGCAGGCGGTGAGCAAGGAGGCGGTGACGCAGACGACGGCGAAAAGGCGGCGTTTCACGTTCACGAGGGTCCTGTTCTGTCTGGCGGACAGGGGCAAGGGGCCCGACGTGGGGGGACGAGCCGGTCGCTCGAACGGGCCTCTGGAGTTTGGTATGGACCAATCGGCTCCGTCAAGGGCCCACCGTCCCCCGACGTCACTCGGGTCACCCCGCCGTCTCGCGGAGCGCCGCACCCTGGGGCACCGTGGAATGACGCGTGGCATTCGCGCCACGGCGGAGAGGAGCACCCGCATGTCCGACCACACCTACCGGGTCACCGAGATCGTCGGAACCTCCCATGAAGGCGTCGACCAGGCCATTCGCAATGGGATCACCCGGGCCTCACAGACCCTGCGCAACCTCGACTGGTTCGAGGTCACGCAGGTCAGGGGCCAGATCGAGAACGGGCGGATCGAGCACTACCAGGTCGGTCTGAAGCTCGGTTTCCGGCTGGAGGACTCCGACTGACCCGATTCGCGCTTTCACGGGTCCGCCACCCGCCGAGAACCCCTCAGGTCCGCCCCTCCCGCCCCTGCGCGTCCTTCAGCGCCGCTGACGCGGCCGCCCACCGTGCCCGTACGACCGTGAAGCCGGCCCGCTCCGCCTCCTCGCAGACGAATTCGTCGTCGTCGACAAGGACGCGGATCTCCCGGTCCCGGGCGAGCCGGCGAAGGATCTCCAGCTTGGTGCGGCGGGCGGGCCTGCGGTCGTCGTTGCGCCGCATCCAGATGCGCCCCTCGGGCAGGCCCTGCGCGGCCAGCCAGTCCACGGTCGCCCGCCGGCACCGCTCGGGACGGCCCGTCAGATAGACCACCTCGCACTCCCGCGCGCTGCTCAGCGCCAGCGCGACGCCCTCCGCGAGCGGCGGGTCCTCGGTCGCCGCCGCGAAGAACCCGTCCCAGTCCCGCGGCACGCGCTCCAGGAACCGCTGCCGGTGCGCGGTGTCCGCGAGGGTGCCGTCCAGGTCGAACACGGCAAGTGGCCTGCTGCTCTGCTCCTTCACGCGGACCAGCCTAGAGAGCGGCACCGACACCGGGCGCGCCACGGCACCCGGCCCCACGCGTCGACACGCTCAACTTCCGTCCCCACGGGCCCTGTTCACATCACCTGGCAAGCCCTTACCGTAATGCCTCGCACAGCATGTCGCACGGCATTCGGTATTTCGAACAGGAGAGGGTTGGTGGAGGGACCCACCGCCCCGCTCTTCGGCATGCGGAGGTCCGGGTGAACCCCCGCCCTTCTTGGTTGACCCCCTCTCGCCGGCCCCGTGACCGATCCGAGGAGAGCCGCACATGACCACACCCGACACGGCGTCACGCCCATCGAGGAGACCTGCATGAACGACAGGCCCCTTCAGTCCTCCCGGCGCGTCGCTCTGGGCGCGATGGCCGGCCTCACCGCCGCCTTCGCCCTCGGCACCCCGGCCGCCCGCGCCGCGGCCGGAACCGCCTATGTGATGGGCTACTTCACCGAGTCCCCGAACGGCGACGGAGCGGACTACGGCCTTCATCTGGCCGTCAGCGCCGACTCCCTGCAGTGGACGCCGCTGAACCAGAACAAGCCCGTCGTGACCCCGACCGGCGGCACCGGCGGTCTGCGCGACCCGTTCGTCCTGCGCAGACAGGACGGCACGTTCGTGGTGCTCGCCACGGACCTCAAGGGCACCGACTGGAGTCTGCAGAGCCAGTACATCCACGTCTGGGACTCGGCCGATCTGCGGTCCTTCAGCGGCTACCGTCGGCTGAAGCTGCACGACATGGCCACGCACAGCTGGGCGCCCGAGGCGTACTGGGACGCGGGGCGGGGCCAGTACGGGATCATCTACTCCGCGGTCGACTCCAGCGGCCACAACGTCATCATGGTCAACTACACGTCCGACTTCGTGACCGCGTCGGCGGCGCAGGTCTTCTTCGACCCCGGCTACGACGTGATCGACGGCGATCTGGCCGTCGGCGTCGGCGGAGTGAACTACCTCTATTTCAAGAAGGACCAGACCCTGGTGGGCGCCAGGTCGACGTCCCTGGACCCCGGCAGCTTCACCGTGTTCAGCACCCCGGTCGCACACGGCGGCACCGAGGCCCCGATCCTCATCAAGGCCCAGTCGACCGGGACTTGGTTCCTCTGGGGAGACACGTACACACCCAACGGGGTGTTCTACGCCTGGCAGTCCGCCGACCTCGCGAGCGGCACCTGGACGGCGGTCGACCAGCGGCTCTACACACAGCCGCTCAACTCCAAGCACGCCGGCATCCAGCCGATCACCACGACGGAGTACGCCAACCTCCTCGCGAAGTGGGGCGCTCCCGCCTGGAACCGGCTCAAGTCCTACAACTATCCGGCGCGTTACGTCCGGCACTCCAACTACGTCGGCCGGATCGACGAGTACCCCTTCGACCCGTACACGGACTCGCAGTGGACGCTGGTGCCCGGACTCGCCGACACCGCGGGGATCTCGTTCCGGTCGGTCAACTACCCGACGCGCTATCTGCGGCACAGCGGCTACCAGATGGCGCTCGACGTCAACGACGGGACCACGACGTTCGCGCAGGACGCCACGTTCTACCGGACGGCGGGCCTGGCCGACACGTCGTGGTCATCCTTCCGCTCCTACAACCAACCGGACCGTTACCTCAGGCACGCAGACTTCGTGCTGCGCATCGATCCGATCTCCACCTCCACCGACAAGGCCGACGCCACCTTCTCGGTCGGTTCTTGACGTCCCTTCGTCCCCAGGAGACAACCCCCCGATGTCCCCTCTTCGCAGACTTCTCGCCGGTGCGGCGGCAGCCGCCGCCGCACTCGGCGGACTCACCGCGGCCGCGTCCCCCGCCAAGGCCGCCGACTCGGGCACGTTCAGTGTGCTCAGCTACAACGTCGCCGGGCTGCCCGACGGCATCTCCAGCGCCCCGACACCCCGCGCGTCCAGTACGACCGCGATCGGCGGGCTGATCGCCCCCTACGACATCGTCCATGTCGAGGAGGACTTCAACTACCACGCGGCCCTGTACGCGGCCGACACCGCGCACCCGTACCGCACCCCCACGAGCGGCGGCGCCGGCATCGGCAGCGGCCTCAACACCCTCTCGAAGGTCTCCTACGACACCGACGACTTCGAGCGGGTCGGCTGGAACTCCTGCCAGGTCGACTCCGGCGACTGCCTCACGCCCAAGGGCTTCACCTTCATGCGGGAACGCCTCGCCGAGGGCGTCTACGTCGACTTCTACAACCTGCACACCAACGCGGGCACCAACGACGGCGACCTCGCCTCCCGCGCCGACAACCTCAACCAGCTCACCGCGTTCATCAACACCCATTCCGCGGGCAACGCCGTCGTCGTCATGGGCGACACGAACACCCGCTACACCCGCTCCGGCGACACCATCGCGGAGTTCGCCGCGGCCAACGGCCTGACGGACGCCTGGGTCCAGATCGTCCGGGGCGGCACCCCGCCGGCCAAGGGAAGCGACGCGCTCGTCTGCGACCAGAGCGGCACCACCGTGCCCAACACCTGCGAGGTCGTAGACAAGATCCTCTACCGCGGCAGCAAGCTCGTCACGCTCAACGCCACGAACTACAACAACGAGCACACGCGCTTCTTGACCTCAGACGGCCTGATGCTCTCCGACCACGACCCGATCACCGCGTCGTTCACCTGGTCGCGCAACACGGACTTCCAGCTCAGCGACCAGTTCGGCGGGCCGCACGGCGACTACTTCAACGACATCACCGGGGTGCCGGCCGGCGCCCGCGCGACCACCGTCTCCCTGAGCAGCGGCGCACGGGTCGACCGGATGGGGCTGACGCTGAGCGATGGTACGACGTTCGCGCACGGCGGCACGGGCGGCACCGCCGCCTCACTGACGCTGGGCAGCGGTGAGTACGTCACCTCCGCGCAGCTGTGCGATGGCGTGAAGGACAGTCACACCCGGATCTTCTACACGAAGTTCACCACGAACCTCGGCCGCACCCTGGCCGGCGGCACGACGACGTCGGACTGCGTGACCCGCACCGCGCCGGCCGGCCGGCAGATCGCCGGCTTCCACGGCCGCGCGGGCGACGAGGTCGACAAGATCGGCTTCATCTACACCCAGCGCTGAGCGGAGGGCAGGCACCGAACTCGTTCCCCGCCGGATTCCCGGATTCGGCGGGGAACCCGACCACTGTCCCGACTCGCCTGAATCCAAGGCCACTTGAGTCCGTGGATGCGGGCTCGACAGGCGGTCACCGCGTGCGCCGGGCCGCGGTGGACCCTGGTCGGCCACCCGTCAGGAGGCGTCGGACAGCCAGGGCCTGACCTTTCTGCGCGCCTCGTGCAGACGGGACTTGAGCGTGCCGAGCGGAATGCCGACACGCTCGGCGACCTCCGCGTACTCCAGCTGACAGATGTCCCGGTAGACCAACGGCGCCACCAGATGCGGGTGTTCGCGCTCCAGGCGTTCCAGCGCCTCCAGGAGGTCGATCCGGGAACCCGCGATGACACTCGTGGTGCGCGGATCGACGTACTGCGCGGCGTCGATCGTCTCCGGCCGCTCGGCGGCGCGCCGCTTCAGCTCGCGGTACTTCTGCCGGGCGCAGTTGGCGACCACCGTGTAGAGCCAGGTGCTGAAGCGGCTGCGTCCCTCGAACGCCGTTATCCCGCGGGCCACTTGGAACAGGACGTCCTGGGCCGCCTCCTCGGCGTCCTCCCGGCACGGGAGAAAGCGTCCGCATCGCCGCACGACCTCGGGCCGGACCTGCCGGAGCAGCACGTCGAGTGCCGCCCGGTCACCGGCGGCCGCCCGCAGGGCCAGCTCCTCGGTCTCCGCCGCGTCCCGCACCGGGCGCTCCCCTCGCTGTCGATCAGAGGCCAGGCATGATAGTCGAACGCCCCTGTCCAGCACGTTTCCGGCAGCACGGACACCGCGGTACCCCGCGCTCCGCGGTGGCCCGCCGGCGGTGCTCCGTCACTCGGGGACGGGTCAGGGCCGGATGTCGAGTACGTCCGACACCGGACGGCGCGGTGCGCCCGGACCGTCGGGGCCGTACCCGAGGCGCAGCACCATCTGCACGTTGCCCTTCCCCGACACCGGGTCGCGAAGCGGCCAGCGCAGGTCGGTCCACTCCAGGGCCTGAGTGGCGAACGAGCTGGACAGGCCCTCCAGGGTGGCCAGCAGCAGTGCTCGCTCCATGGCCTGTCCGGCGCGCAGCCAGTCGGCCGGACGGTCCTCGGCCGTGCTGAGAAGCGCCAGTTGAGGGGAGCGCTCGAACTCGCGTGCCTCGCGCCGTGCCACGGGTTCGTTTCCGGCGAAGTCGCGCATGGGGGCCCTGCCGCCATGCCGGAGCGGACCGAAGGCCTGCTCCGAGACCCCGTCGGAAGCCGTGGTCCCGGCAGGGGAGTCGAGACGGGTCCAGGCGGTCAGGTCCTCGCTCCTGCCCCGGTCGGTCAGATTGCGCGCCTCGCCCTCCTCGATCAGTTCCAGTACTTCCTCCAGCCGCCACACGTCGGGAAATTCCAGGGCGGCTCCCTCGCGGTGGGCCGCGTCAGCGAGCGCCGTACGGATGACCTCAGGAATCTCTGTCGCGTCGAACGGGAAGCGACTGGTGTGCCGCCGGTCTACCGCCGGGTACAGCGCGGCGAGGTCGCTCCCGCTCGGGCCGGAGTCGGTCAGCCGCACGGCCGCGAGCAGTCCTGGATCGGAGGGGTCGGGCAGCAGGCGGGTCACCGGGGACCAGCCCCCGTGCATCGCCGCGACCCGCAGGTTCAGCAGCGCCGCGCCACAACCGATGTGAAGGCCCCGGGTGTCGGGGTCGGCGTGCGGCATGGCGCGGTCGAAGTCGGCTCGCACGTGTACCGTGCGGCTGCCCCGGAAGTAGGCGAAACGCCAGGGCTGTGCGTTGTGCATCGACGGGGCGGCGGCGGCATCGTGGACCAGGGCCGCCACCCACTCGTCGGTCGGTGTCCGAGTGCTCACGGGAGCCTCCCTTCGCGAGTCGGCGGCCCCGGGGGGTCGGGACCGTTCTTCGGTTGTCTCGTCCGTTCTTCGGTTGTCTCGTCGGTGGTCGTGGGCATCCTGTGCGCGTCGGCGGGCCCCTGGGAGCGACCGGGCCGCGACCCGTCAGTGATCGGCCGCGGTGATACGGCGCCCGGTGATGCGCTCGGGCCGGATCGACACCCACATCTGACGGTCACCGCCCGCCCACGGCTCGGTGTGGGCGCGGTCGGCCAGCCGTCGCACAGCCTCGGGTTCCGTGACGCTCGACGCGGCACCGACGACGAGCACGCTCCAACCCTGGCTCATCGCCTCGTCCAGATGGTCGACCTCGAAGGCGACCTCCGTTCCCACCGCCTGCGCCACCACTGATCCGGGAGCGGTCCGGAGGGTGATCGCGTCGTCCACGACCTCGTAGTTCACCGGGACGACCGATGGGCCCTCGGGCCCCGACACCGCGATACGGCCCACACCGTGCGTGGAGAGCCGGGCGCGGCATTCGTCGGGTCCCAGGTCCCGCAACCGGGGATGAAGGAGCGCCTGCCCCTGGCCGGGCGGCAGGTCGCCGCCGCCTCCGCGCAGTGTCTCGACGCTGACGCCGAGCGCGTCGGCCAGTCTGATGAGGCTCGCCAGGCTCGGATCGGCCTGGCGTTCTTCGAGATATGCCAGGTAGTCCGGTGCCATCCTCGCGCGACGTGCCGTCTCGGTCCGGGTCATCCCCTGCCGCTCTCGCTCGGCGGTCAGGCGCCGGCCGATGTCACCGGGGTTGGCGGGTGCGTGCGGCGGACTCGGGGCGGCCTGGCGACTCGTTTCCTCCCCCCGGGAGGTGTCGGGGGACCCGGGCGGGTACTCGACGGGACGGACATGGGCGTCCGGTCCCGGGAACACCAGCGTCACCTCGTCCGTGTCCGACCAACGTACGTCGTAGGGAGGTGTGCCGTCGGGGTGGTGGAGGCCGACGATCTCTCCGTCGCGCCGGGTGTCTCCCGTCGTCACACCGTCGATGACGAGGTGATCTCCAAGATGAGCTCTCATGATCGCCTCCGCTTCCTGAGGAGAGGGTGGTGAAACCAACGTGGCACGCACGGGATGCCGCCGCACGCGGCGCCCCGCGAGCGTGTCCCCGGGGAGAGCCGACCGCGCGTCGCCGTGAGCGCGCGGTGTGCGCCCCCCCGCCCGGCGGCACGACGCGACCCGGTCGGGCGGACCCGCCGCGGCGGGTCCGCGCCCGGAGAGGAGTGGTCCTGGTGCGGTGGACGGGCACGGGACGGACGCCCGAGCCCGCCGTGTGCACTCATGACCTGGCCTCCGGAGTTCGCCGGTCGGGTTCCCGTCCACGATCGGACGGTCCGTGGCTCCCGGTCAAAGGGCCGAAGGTCCCGGGACCACGGCCACCCGGGGAATCCTCACTCCGCTCACCCGGTCCTCGCGACGGGACTCCGCATCGGGGTGAGCCCAGCTCCGGCAAGGGCCGGCAGGTGCCGCACGGGGCCTTGGCGGTGCCTCCTCACCTTGTCGAGAACAGGCCGTAGGCGGCATACGGGCGCAGGCTGGACGAGGGGACGGGTTCATCGTCACTCAAGCTTCGTACGAGACGGAGGCAGCCGCCATGAAGTCAGCCATCACAGTGGGCCTCGACGGCTCACCCGGGAGTCTTGCCGCCGCCCACTGGGCCGCCGAAGAAGCCCAGCGGAGGAAGCTCACACTGCGTCTGCTGCACGCATGGCCCCTGTTGGTGCCCGAACCGGCGCCTCTTCCCGCAGAAGTGGATCAGAACTACTGGGCCAAGCGGATCGTCGACGACGCACTGTCGGAACTTCAGGCACGTCACCCGGGGCTCTCCGTCGTCGGCGAGCTGGTCGCGGACGACGCCCAGCAGGCCCTGCTGAAAGCTGCCGCGGAGTCCGAGATGGTCGTGCTCGGCTCGCGTGGGCTGGGATCCGTCGAGAGCTACTTCCTCGGCGACATCAGCATGCCCATCGCGGCACGGGCCGAGCACGCAGTGGTGCTGATCCGCCCGGAAACGGACGAGGCGAGCCCGCGGCCCACTCCCCGTACGGCAGACCCCGTGGTCGCGGCCGTGCAACTGCACGGCCCGTGCGAGGACGTGCTCTCCTTCGCGTTCGTCACCGCCGAGGCGTGGAACGCGCCCCTCCGGGTCGTCCACGGCCGGAGCCTGCCCCTGCACGCACACGTTCCCTGGGGCACTCACCACGGCGTGGCCGAGGAGATCGCCCAGGACGCACAGGAGCAGATGGACCAGGTACTCCACGGATGGCGCGAGAAGTTCCCCGGTGTAGCGGTGACCGATGTGGTGCGGCTCGAAAGCCCCGCCAAGGCCGTCCTGCGGGAGGCCGAGAGTGCCGGGCTGCTGGCGGTCGGCCGACGCCGGCACCATCCTCACCCGACAGGCCGGCTGGGGCCCGTGGCCCAGGCCGCCGTCCATCACGCCCGCTGCGCCGTCGCCGTCGTCCCCCATGACTGAGCCGGACCACGGCGGGGAACCGGTGGAGCCGGTGCATCGGACCGACGCGTCCCTGCTCCGTACCGGCACGGGCGTCGGCGTTCCGCCGCTCCCTCGCGCGGAGGTGCGCGAGACCCACTCCGCGATCGTGTTCTTCGTCGGCGACCGCGCCTACAAGGTCAAGAAGCCGCTCGATCTGGAGTTCCTCGACTACACGACCGTCACGGCTCGACGGACCGCGTGCGAGCGGGAGATCTCGCTCAACCGTCGCTTCGCTCCCGATGTCTACCTGGGCATGGGGGAAGTCCGCAGCCCGGACTCCGACGTGCCCGAACCCGTCGTCGTGATGCGACGCATGCCGGCGGAGCGCCGCCTCTCCCGGCTCGTACGAGAAGGGGCCGAGGTCGATGACGCGCTGCGCGCCGTCGCCAGGCAGCTCGCGGCCTGTCACGCCGATGCGCAACGTGCCCCTGCGGTGGACGAGCAGGGCACTCGCGACGCCCTGTCGGCACGCTGGGAAGCCGGATTCTCCCAGGTCCGCGCGTCGGCCGACGACGCTCCGGTGCCCGACGGCGTGGCGGAGGCCGAGCTGCGGGTGCGCCGCTATCTGGCCGGCCGCCGCGAGCTCTTCGAGACGCGCATCGCGCACGGGCGGGTCGTGGACGGTCACGGCGACCTGCTCACCGAGGACATCTTCTGCCTCGACGACGGTCCCCGCGTCCTGGACTGCCTGGAGTTCGACGACCATCTGCGCTACGTCGACGGCCTCGACGACGCCGCGTTCCTGGCCATGGACCTGGAACAGCTCGGCGCCCCGGACGCCGCGGCGTACTTCCTCGCCCAGTACACCGAGTACTCCGGTGACCCCGCGCCTCCTTCCCTGATGCACCACTACGTCGCCTACCGTGCCTTCGTCCGGGCCAAGGTCTCCCTGATCCAGGCTCGCCAAGGCGCACCGGGCGCGCAGGCGGCCGCGAGCCGGCTGGTGACGACGGCGCTGCGCCACCTGCGCACCTCCAGCATCGGCCTCACACTCGTCGGCGGGCTGCCCGGCAGCGGCAAGTCCACTGTCTCCGGCGCACTGGCCGATCGCCTGGGCGTCACGCTGCTCAGCAGCGACCGTCTCCGCAAGGAGCTGGCCGGCATCCCGGCGGAGAAGTCGGCGGCGGCCGGATACGGCGAAGGGCTGTACACCCCGGAGTGAACCGCCAAGACCTACGCGGCCCTCCTGGACCGCGCGTCCGCCCTGTTGTCCGCGGGCGAGTCCGTCGTCCTGGACGCCAGCTGGTCCGATGCCGGCCTGCGCGAGGCCGGCCGGCACGTGGCCGAGCGCACCAGCACCGACCTGGTGACCCTCCACTGCCAGGTGCCGAAGGACGTCACCGCGAGCCGCCTGAGCACCCGCGGTCCCGGGGCGTCCGACGCCGACCTCGGCGTGGCCGCCGCGATGGCAGCGGTTGAGCCGCCGTGGGACGACGCCGTCGCCATCGACACCGACGGCCCTCTGGAGGCCGCGGTCGCCCAGGCCCTCGCAGCCGTACGGCCGTACGGCACCCGCCAGGCACCGGTTTTCCGCCGCCCCTACATGGAGCCGGACTGAGAACCGGTCCGGCCGACAGGCCCACCGGACCGACGGCAAGGACTCACCACCGGCTCGACGGCCCCGGTCGCCCTCGGCTCCCGTAAAGCCGCCTGCGGGGAGCAGGTGGCCCCGGTGGCCGCCGGCCGGATCACGAGACCGAGGGAACCACCTTCAGGGCGAGCGGCGTGTTCGGTGACGAACGTGACCGGTACGCTTCAGTGGTCCGAGCGCCACCACGAGCAGCCGTCCGCACACGGACCGCAGCCACGGCCTGGCGCTCGTGGCATCCGCCCCGCCCTGGAGAGCACATGCCCGTCGGTGAACACAGGAGCCGTAAGCCTTCACGGACACGGCCAACAGGACCCGACCGCTGTGAACACCCCTCCCGGCATCGAGCGACCGAGAACACGTGCCGACGCGCGCCTCGGGGGTGTTCGTCCGGCGTCACCGGCAGCGCGCCGACGGAGAACCACCCCGGCCGTTGCCGATCCCACCGGTCGACGGGCCCTTCGGCAGGCCGTTCGACGGAGCGTCCGTGCTGAGGGATCCCCTTGAGCGGATCGGCCGCTACCGTCCGGAACGACGCCTGGGCGCCGGTGGTTTCGGCGTGGTCTGGCTCGCCCATGACGACGTCCTCGACGCGACGGTCGCGGTCAAGGTGCTCTCCGAGAACTGGATCGACCGCCTGGACATCCGGGAACGCTTCCTCTCCGAGGCCCGACTCCTGCGCAAGGCCGACTCGAACCGGGTCGTCCAGGTCTACGACATCGGTGAACTCCCCGACGGCAGGCCCTACTTCGTCATGGAGTACGCCGACGGGGGCACCCTCGCCGACCGGATCGAGGCCGGACCGCTGCCCGTCGCCGAGGCGCTGCGCCTGACGGCCCTGGCGGCCCGGGGCGCGGCAGCGCTGCACGAGGCCGGGATCGTGCACCGCGACATCAAGCCGTCCAACGTGCTGCTGCGCACCACGCCCGGTGGAGTCGACCGGGTGCTGCTGGCCGACCTCGGGCTGGCCAAGAGCCTGGCCCAGGCCTCGGGACTCACCATCGCGGCGGGTTCGGCCGGCTACACCCCGCCCGAGGCGGCCCGGCCCGGCTCCGGGATCGACGAGCGGGCCGACGTGTACAGCCTGGGCGCCCTCGGCCACCATCTCGTCACCGGTTCGGTTCCGGGCCCGCCCGGCGAGGTCGAACGCCCCGACCGGCTCCGTACGGACGTCGGCCCGGACGTCGGGCGGGCGCTGCTGCGCGCCATGGAACCCGACCGGGAGCGGCGCTGGCCGACCGCGGCCGCCTTCGCCGCGGAGCTCGACCGGCTGGCCGAGGAGGTCTCCGACGGGGGTGCCCCCGCGTCCCGGCGGCGTCGGCGCGGCGCGCTCCTGGCAGTGACCGCCGTCGTCGTGGCCTGCGCCGTCGGCGCCAGCGCCGTACTGCTGACCCGCGAACCCGCCGCGAAGACCCTCCAGGTCGCGGACAGCACGGGCAGGATCACGGTGGAGGTACCGGCCGGCTGGGGCGGGCAGTTGCGCGACTCCGGGTGGAATCCACGGACGCTGGGACTCCGGGACGGCACGGAACCGGGTCTCGTCGTCGCGGACGACCTGGCGCGCTGGCAGGACCTCGGCTCCGGCGTCGACGGAGCCTTCGTCGGACTCAGCGAACACGGCGACCTGACCGGCGAGATCCGCGCCGTCACGCACCCCGGGTGCCACTACGCCGGAAGCCGGTCCTACTCCGGCGCGCGTTGGCACGGACTGATACGGACCTGGGACGACTGTCCGGGCAAGGACGGGTCGCTCACCGAGGCGGCGCTCACCGCGGCGGGCGGCGCCGGGCAGCCCCAGGTGTACGTCCAGATCCGCCAGGAGAGCGGCGACGACGACACGGCCGACAGCGTCATCGGCTCCGTACGCCTCAAGGCCTGATCCCGGGCGGGCGATCCCGGCGGAATTCGTCGGCGGTCCCGCGAACTTTTCGGGCCCCGGGCGCATCCGAGAGTAGTGACGGGCACAACGTGCCCAGCGCACGGGCGATGAGCTCGTGCGGATACATCCAAGGAGTGGTGACATGTCGACCTTCCCGCGCACGGTGGCGAACCCGGACCGGTCCGGCTCGGTGTCCACGCACCACGCTTCACCCGCCGCCCGGCGGGCCGCGCTGCTCGCGGGTGTCGCACTGCTGAGCCTGCTCACCGCCTGCGGCAACGGCACCCCGAACAGCTCGCCGAAGACCCTTCCCGGGACAGCCGGACCGGCCTCCGGCGACACGAGCACGAAGGCGGGTTCCACCGGCCCGTCGAGCCCGGCCGCGAGCGCCCCCTCGAAGAAGAAAGGAACCGGGACGGGAACAGGGACCGGAACCGCCTCTGCCGCAGCCTCCTCGGGGAGCGCCGCCGCCGGCGGCGGCCGCTGCCACACCTCGGAACTGCGCGCCTCCGTCGGCAGAAACGACCCGGGAGCGGGGCAGGAGAACTTCCCCGTCGTGCTGACCAACAGCTCCGGGCGCACCTGCACCGTGCGCGGCTACCCCGGAGCGGCGTTCGTCGACGCGTCCGGCAAGCAGCTCGGCCCCGACCCGCTGCGGTCCTCCGGCACGCCGACGACGGTCGTGCTCGCGCCCGGCCACAGCGCGTGGTCGGGTCTGACCTTCTCCAACCCGGGGATCAGTGGAGCCCATACGGCGACACCCGCCTCGCTGATCGTCACACCGCCCGACGAGAAGGACTCCCTCACCGTGACGTGGTCGGGGGGCGCGGTGCCCGTGTCCGGCAACGCCTCGTCGGTCTCCCTGACGGTCGTCCGCCCCGGAAGCGGCGTCTGACCGTAGGCCCACGACTGCCGTCCCGCTCCCCCCGGCCCCGCCACCCGTCCCCCAGGTGGCGGGGTTTGTCACGGAACGGCTACACGTCCGGGTTCGCGCGACCCTTTCCGGAACTTCGCGCATCCCACCGTTTGACGCGCCCGGTGAACAGCGCGTCGCACGGACGAAGGCGCCGGCCGCACGACCCGGACCGGTACCAAGAACAACGGGGGATGAATCATGAGCGGTTTCTCACGCAGGCGGCTGCTGGCCGCGACGGCGTCGGCGGGCGCGCTGGGCGCACTGACCGCCTGCTCGGCCAACGACTGGTCCGTGGGAAGCGGCGGCGCCGGCTCGGCGCCGCCCCGGCCCGTCAGGAAGATAGGCGACGGCTCCACCGCGGACACCGGAGTCCAGCCGAGGCAGCCGAAGGCCGAGCGCCTCAAGCCCGGCGAACGCCCCCCGCAGTTCGTCGTGTTCTCCTGGGACGGCGCGGGCGAACTCAGCAACAAGCTGTTCTCCCGCTTCCGCAAGGTCGCCGCCGACCACGGGGCGTCGATGACGTTCTTCCTCAGTGGCATCTACGCCCTGCCCGAGTCGAAGAAGCACCTCTACCACCCGCCGCAGCACCCCGTCGGCGCCTCCGCGATCGGCTATCTCTCCGACCGGCACATCCACGCGACGCTCCAGCAGATACGCGCGGCCTGGCTGGAGGGCCACGAGATCGGCACCCACTTCAACGGTCACTTCTGCGGGCCGGACGGGGTCCGCCGCTGGTCGCCCGCCGAGTGGCGCAGCGAGATCGAGCAGGCGAAGAAGTTCGTCACCGAGTGGCGGACCAACACCGGCTTCACCGATCTTGAACCGCTGCCCTTCGACTACGAGAAGGAGCTGACCGGCGGCCGGACCCCCTGTCTGGAGGGCCAGTCGAATCTGCTGCCGACCGCCGCCGCTCTCGGCTGGAAGTACGACGCCAGCTCGCCCGGCGGACTCCAGATGTGGCCCGGGAAGGTACAGGGCGGCAGGATCTGGGACTTCCCGCTCCAGTCCATTCCCTTCCCCGGCCACTCCTTCCAGGTCCTGTCGATGGACTACAACCTGATGGCCAACCAGTCGAACGCCAACCCGCTCGGCGACCGCACCCGGTACGACGCCTGGCGCGCCCAGGCCCGCGACAGCTACCTCGCCGGCTTCCGGCGGGCCTACGAGAGCAACCGGGCCCCGCTCTTCATCGGGAACCATTTCGAGCGCTGGAACGGCGGCATCTACATGGACGCCGTCGAGGAGGCCATCTCCCGTATGGCGGCCCACGACGATGTCCGCATGGTCTCCTTCCGCCAGCTCGTGCGGTGGCTGGAGGCCCAGGATCCCGCGGTCCTGCGGAAGTTGCGCACGCTCAGCCCCGGGCAGTCGCCGCTCGGCGGCTGGGACGAGTTCCTGGGCACGGCCGGTTCGGCCGCCAAGTCCCCCGGCACCGCGGCGTCCTGACGGCCCGAAGGCCGGGGCCCGCCAGGGGCCCCTCGGAGCCGTCGCGTCACCGGCGGCCTCCCTGGCCTCCCGCGCCGGACGATCCGTAGCCGTCGGCACCGGAGCCCGTACCGTATCCGCCGTCCCGGACCGAGCCGTTGTGCCCGTCCCCCGGACAGTAGGCGGAGAGGGAGGAGCAGGAGCCGTCGGACGGAGCCGCGGTCGACGCGGTCCGACCCGCGGTCGACGGTGTCGCGGTGGGCGTCCGGGTGGCGCTGGGTGCCGGTGCCGTCGAGGGCGTGGGCTGCGCCCGGCTCGTGGAGCCCTTCGCGTCGCCGGTCGTGGAGTCCCAGTTGACGACTTCCAGTTGGAGCGAGGGCGACGAGGTGTCGAGCGTCCAGTGCTGGACGGGTTCGTCCGTACGGAGCTTGAGGACGAGCGCCGACTCCCCCTTGGCCGACGCGGGGGCGAGGGCCAGGTCCTGGTTCCAGCGCGGCACCAGCATGCCCTGGAGGGTGAAGTCGTAGCGGACGTTCTTGGCGGCGGGCTGCGACGGGCCAGTACAGGGGGCCAGTTGGACGGAGTAGCCGAGGTGCGAGTCGAGGCACAGGTCGGGGTGGGCCGCGTCGCGCAACAGCCCGTCCGCCGCGTACGACCATTCCGTCGCAGACTCCGACGAACAAGGGATGAGCCGGGTCTCCACACCGCTCGCGGGCGCGGTTCCGGCGATACCGACGCACAGCCCGGTCGCGGTGTTGCGCAGCCGGCCGCGCACGCTGCCGTCCTTCTGCTCGCCGGTCCCGACCCAGGACGGGTTGTCGCGCCGACTCGGTGCCGCGGAGGAGTGGCTGCCGTCGGCCGTACCGCTCTGGCCGCCGGGGTGCGCGTCGGATGTCCACAGGACCAGCGGGACCAGGACAAGGGCGCTGACGGTCAGCACGGCGAGGGCGACGCTTCGGCGTCCCGGAGCGCGCCGGGGGGCCTTGTGCCCTGTGGCTCCGCGGGAGGAGCGCCTGCCGACGCCGGAGAGCGGGGTGGTTCGGCGGCGGGAGGGGCGGGTGCCTCCGCCGGGTGCGGGCGCGCCCCGGTGGGAGGGGGCGGCAGGCTGCGGCGCGTCCGCCTGAGCGGTGGGCGGTGTGTCGGTGTGCGGCGGAGCGTTCGGCGGGGTGCGCGGGGGAAGGCCCGGCGGCCGTACGCCGTCGGCCTCGGGCTGGAACTCGACGATGCGGGCGGTCTCGGCGTTCGGCCAACTCCCGGCGGCCGTCGCTCCGTCGGCGAAACTCGTGTCCTGGTCCGTCCGGCCTGTCCCCGGCTCTGGGGCCGCCTCCGCGCCGGCCGCGGCCCGCGCCTGCCGGGAAGCCACGTAGTCGCGGGCACCCCAGCCGAGTACCGCCTCGGCGAGCGGGACGGCGAGATCGCCGTTGAACTGGCTCAACTGGTCGGCCGCGTACCGGCAGTGGCCGCATTCGTCCATGTGGCGCCGCAGGTCGGGGTCGAGGTGGGCGCCGCCGCGCCGGAAGGAGACGTCGAGCATGCGGTGGTAGCGGCGGCACTCGTCCCCGGGGGCCAGTTCGTGGTGGATCTCCAGGCAGCCCTGGCGCAGGCGTTCCCTGGCCCGCTCCAGTTCGGTGACCGCGTCCTCCGGGAAGATCCCCAACAGGGCGGCGGGCACGTCCAGTTGTTCGGCCTCCACCTCCCCGTGCCACAGCAGGCAGCGGGCCGGTTCGGGCAGCCGCTGGAACGCCCGGGAGATCAGGCGCCTGCCCTCCGGCGGAAGCAGTCGTGCCGTCGCCCGGTCCTCACGGTCCTCCCGGTCCGCTTCGGCGAGGAGTCCGGGATCGAGCAGTTCGCGCCGCGGGTCCATGAGCCACTCGGCCGCTATGCGGCGGACGGTGACGAGCAGTTGGGGCCGCCACGCCGCGCTCGGGCCGCCCTGGTGCAGAGAATCCCCGAACAGGCGCGTGAATGAGGCGGTGGTGAGCATTCCGGCGGGACGTACGCCGTCGGTACACAGCCGCGCGTAAGAGAACACCGCCTCCCAGTGGCGGTCCAGCAGTTCTCCGACGGGATAGTTCGCGGGCGTGCCTCCCTGGCTCTTCAGCTCGGCCGCGAGCCGCTCATCCGACACCTCGAACAAGCGGTCGGGGTCAGACGAATGAGACAGCGTTCCGTCATTCACGTCCGCTTTCCTCCCAAAGGTAGCGTGGCAAATAGTCCATACCAATGGGTATGTAGACCGCCCGACGGAGCCGGAGGGTCTACCCATGGGGGGTGACGCCGCGAACGACCACCTCTGACAGCCCTTTCGGGCGAGGGGGAACGGGCGCGCCGCACGCGCGCAGAACGAAGCGAATATTGTCTGCACGCCGACAACGCACACCTTTGCACAGGGCGGCGAGCGGGAACAAGCGATCCCTGGTTTTCCCTTAATGCGGCGCCGCCCCGAATATTGACCAAATGTCAGTCAAGCCCGCGCTAAAAGGAATTCGGAAACCCGAAGGATCCACCATCCGTCCGAAGTCTCCACAATGGGAGCGCTCTCATGCGCTCATCCGAGCGCCTTTCCGCACGGAATTCCTGTCGCTCGGGCGCCGATCTCCGGGGTTCCGACGGGACGGCGCGGCGCCTTCGCGGCACGCCGTCCATCGCGACCGTGCCACCCGTCCCGAAGACGCCCGCCTTCGTGGGCCGATGGGGTGACGGGCGCCATGACGGCGGGCGCGGTGACGGCCGGCCGCGGGCATGGAGGGCGCGGGCATGGCGAGCGCGGGCATGGCGAGCGCGGGCATGGCGAGCGCGGGCATGGCGAGCGCGGGCATGGCGAGCGCGGGCATGGCGAGCGCGGGCATGGCAGGTGCCGGGTGCGCGGGCGCCGCGTCGACCGAATCGGTGACGGCCGACCCGGTCGTGGCCGGGCTCGGGCGCGGTCGGCGCCGTGGCCGCTCCTGCTCGTCAGTGACCGCTGATCGCCCGGGGCGTGTACGGCTGTTCCATCTCCTCGATCTCCTTGTCCGAGAGCTCCACGTCGAGGGAGGCGACCGCGTCCTCGATGTGCAGCGGCTTGGTGGCGCCGACGATGGGCGCGGTCACCGTGCTGCGCCCCAGCAGCCAGGCAAGCGCGATCCTGGCGCACGGCACCTGCCGCTCTGCGGCGATGCGCGCGACCGCGTCGACGATCTCGCGGTCGCCGTCCTGGTACAGGTTCCGGCCGAACTCGTCGTTGCGGCTCCGTTCGGTGGCCGTGTCCCAGTCGCGCGTGAGCCGGCCGCGGGCGAGCGGGCTCCACGGCAGGACGCCGACACCCTGGTCGGCGCAGAGCGGCAGCATCTCGCGCTCCTCCTCGCGGTAGAGGAGGTTGTAGTGGTTCTGCATGGAGACGAACCGGGTCCAGCCGTGCAGCTCGGCCGTGTACTGGGCCTTGGAGAACTCCCACGCGTACATCGAACTCGCCCCGATGTAACGGGCCTTGCCCGCCTTCACCACATCGTGCAGGGCCTCCATCGTCTCCTCGACGGGGGTGCCGCGGTCAAAGCGGTGGATCTGGTAGAGGTCGACGTAGTCGGTGCCCAGGCGGCGCAGGCTGTTGTCGATCTCCGTCATGATCGCCTTGCGGGACAGACCACGGCCGTTGGGGCCCTCGTGCATCGCGCCGTTGACCTTGCTGGCGATGACGATCTCGTCGCGGCGCGCGTGCTCGGCGAGCACCCGGCCGACGATCTCCTCACTGGTGCCGTCCGAGTACACGTTCGCGGTGTCGAAGAAGGTGATCCCGGCCTCCAGGGCCTGGCGGATCAACGGGCGCGAGGCCTCCTCGTCGAGGGTCCATTCGTGGACACCTCGGTCGGGCAGGCCGAAACTCATGCAGCCCAGGCAGATCCGGGAGACGTCCAGACCCGTCGAACCGAGCTTCACGTACTGCATGCTCACTCCTGGATTCGTGCCAGTGGGGGTGGGGAGATCCGAGGACAGATCCCTGCCCGCCACCAGCGCCTCGCAGCCCTACTCCACGGGGGCTTCCACGTCGTCGTACACCCGCGCCGACACGATCAGGCCATCGCCGCCCCGGGCGCACACCGCGAGGCCCGGCTGGGGCGGCAGATCGGCGTCGCCCCAGCGGTCGCAGATGTACTCGAACGCGCTGCGGGTGCCGTCCTCGGTCACGGTGCACAGCTTGAGCGGGATGCCGCCGCCCGCGGAGAAGAAGGCGTCGTAGAGCTCGGTCAGCTCCTTGGTCCCGGCGTGCCGGTGCGCGTCACCGGTGGGCCCGCGGAAGGAGCCGTCCGGCGCGAACGCGGCGACGACGGCCGCCGTGTCCCCCGCGTCGAGCGCGGCCTTGTAGGCGCCCACCGCGCCGGAGGCGTGTGCCTGCGGGTCCGGCGGCACCATCGGGCGGCGCACGACATGCCGGCCGAGCAGCGGCAGGCGGGAGTGGTGGATCCGCACCGGCAGCGTGGAGGCGGGATCCACGGCGGCGGCCACGGGCAGCCCGATGCGCTCGCCCTCCGGGCCCTCCAGGTGCACGATCCATTCACCCACGGCCCGCCGCTCACCGAGCGTGGTGGCGACCTCCTCGATCTCCACCTTCCGCTCCGCCCGCCAGGTGTCCTGCACGGCCAGCCAGGCGGCCAGGACACCGACACCGCTGATCCGGCCCGCCTCCGGGTCGTCGAGGGCGACGGGCACGTCGGCCGACGCCGGGTCGCGCAGCGCGTCGGCGAGCTCGGCGGCGCCGAGCCGGTCGACGAGGTCGGGGATCTGCGGGATCCAGACCATGTGAACTCCTGGGCCGTGCGGAGTGGTCGACTTCGATCGTGTGCCCGTACCGTCCGCGGCGCGACCTCAACAGGTGGGGACCGTGTCCCGTACGACGCCCCCGCAGCGCCCGCTCAGCGCTCTGTCCGAATCCCGCCGGACGGAATGCCGCGCGGGGCGCACTGTTGACGGTGAACACGCTGTGAGAGTGCTGAGAGACCTCGGAAAGGACCGGACCGATGACGGTCTACACGACCATGGACAGCCCGCTCGGCCGACTGCTGCTGGTGGGTGAGGAGTCGGTCACCGCGAAGGGCGGCACCGCGCTCGCCGCGCTGTCCGTGCCGGACCAGAAGTACGGCGCGGTCGTCCAGGACGGCTGGCGCGAGGACGCGGACGCCTTCCGGGAGATCGTCTCCCAGCTGCGCTCGTACTTCGACGGCCGGCTGACCGCCTTCGACATCGAGTACGTGACGAGCGGCAGCGACTTCCAGCGGCGCGTCTGGCAGGCCCTGGAGACCATCCCTTACGGCACCACGCTCAGCTACGGAGAGATCGCCGCGCTGATCGGCGCGTCCAGGGCCGCGGTCCGTGCCGTCGGTACGGCGATCGGGGCGAACCCGCTGCTGATCGTCCGCCCCTGCCACCGCGTGATCGGCGCGAGCGGCGCGCTCACCGGCTATGCCGGGGGCCTGGAGCGCAAGCGACAGCTCCTGGACCTGGAGAACGTGCCGTCCTGAAGGAGAACGCGGGGGGGCAAGCATTGTCGGAGCACTCAAGTGTGTCGGCGGTGACCATGGTGCTCAGCGGCCGTCGCGGCGCGGCCGCCGAGCGTCAAATAGCGCTCGACACACCGGAGTCGGGACAACACCATGGTGCGTCGACGAGGGCCGGACAGTGGGGAGCGGGTCGGTGGGCATGGGGTACGAGGGGCTGCCACGCGAGTACCGGTTGAGCCGGTCCAGAATGCGAGCGTCCCTCGGGGTGATCGCGACGGCCACAGTGAGCCTGGCCGGAGGCCTGCTGACCACGGACGGCGTGCCCCTCTCGTTCACGTACCCCTTCCTCGTCGCGTGGGCGGCGCTGATGGGCTGGATCTTCTACACCATCCTGCACTGCTCCACCACGGCGGACCTCAAGGCGATCCACGTACGTGGCGTATTCAAGAAGCGCCGACTGGCCTGGGAAGACATCCAGGACATCAGGGCCGAGGCGAATCCGGCCGCGGCGCGGAAGGACACCGCGCCCGACGTGCTGGTGTACGCCTACAGCCTGGACAGCCGCAAGATGCTGCTGCCCTTCCTCGACAACCTGAACGTGAACGTCGAGCGCGAAGTCGGGGCACTGGTGGAGGCGTGGGAGGAACTCCGCGGCGCGGACTGGGCACCGAACCCCGAGGCCGCAGTCCGCATCGACCGGCGCAAACTCCGCCGGGACGCGATCACGGCCGGTTTCGCCAACGCGATGCTGGCATTCGTCCCGCTGACGGTGCTGATGCTGCTGCCGGCCTTCGTGGACATGCCCGGATGGCTGGAGTCGATGCTGCAGCCGTTCGCGGTGATGGGGGCGGGCCTGCCGCTGGTCTTCGCGCTGACCGTGATCGCCTCGTACCGCAGGCGGATACGCACCGGCTGAAGGACGCCGAAGCACCGACGTACTCCGGCTTCAGGCCTCCATGGCGGAAAGCGGGCAAGGAGATCGTCTCCGTGCCCGGGCGGTCCCGTTCCACCCCGCCCGCGCGCTCGGACGGCCCTGGTGGCGGGACCCCTGGTTCTCAGGGGTCCCGCCACCGGAACAGGAGCCGGCGCGCACGTCCGGGACCCCGGACCCGCTCCCGGGCGGTGAACCGGTTCTTGGCCCGAGGTCCCTCGCGACACGGACCGGAGGGTGCCCCCGGATCTCAGAGGTGCGCCCCGGATCGTGAGCCGGGGCCGTGTGCGCACCCCTGTACCGCCTCGGCCAGGGACCGGCGGTCGGGATGGCTGCCCGCCGGGATCGGGGGCCGCAGACTCACCTCGGCCACCAGGCCGCGCGCCGACACCACCCGCCACAGCGAGGCGAGCAGCGAGTCCTCGCCGACGAAGGCGGGCGCGGTGCTCGCCGGTCCGTACGCGAACCGGTACTGGATACGCACCGGCTGGACCGGCACACCGGCATCCAGCGCGGCCTGGAAGAGGGCCCGGCGGTAGCGCCCCTGGGCCCGGCCGCACCAGGTGCTGCCCTCGGGGAAGGCGGCGACGGCCGACCCGCCGCGCAGGGTCCCGGCGATCCGCTCCACCGTGCCGGGCAGGGTACGAAGCCGGTCGCGGTCGATGAAGAGGGTGCCGCCGCGGGCCGCCAGCACGCCGACCACGGGCCAGCCGCGCACCTCCGTCTTGGCGACCATCCGCGCCGGGCGGACGGCGGCGAGCAGCGGGATGTCCAGCCACGAGATGTGGTTGGCCACGATCAGCACTCCGCCGGTGGGCCGGGCGGCCCCCGTGATCCGCGTACGGACTCCGGCCGTGTGCACCACGGCGAGGCACCAGCGGCGGATCCACCGGTCCCGCCGCCCAGCCCGCAGCCGTCCGGCCAGCGGGATCAGGGCGACCCCGAGGACGACCACGACCAGGAGCGCCGTCAGCCGCAGGACAGCACGCGGCACGCCCGTCCAGGGCCGTACGGACTCCACGCAGCCGCGCGGCGAGCAGGGCGCGGTGGGCAGCCATGCGCTGGTCCCCCGGACGGGGCCGGCGGAGGGCCGCCGTGGCGCGGGGACGGCTCCGGGGAGCACCGCCGCGCCCGGCCCCCCGCCCAACCGGGGACGGCGGACGACGGTGAGACGCGGCGCTCCGGTGCGGGGCGTGCTCATCAGGCGGGGACGAGCGAGAGGAAGTGGCGGAGGTAGCGCGGGTTGACCCGGCTCATCGACAGCAGCACGTACATGTCGGCGACGCCGAAGTCCGCGTCGAGCGCGGGCTCGCCGCACACCCAGGCGCCGAGGCGCAGATATCCGCGCAGCAGCGGGGGCAGTTCGGTGCGGGCGGGGCGGGCGACGCCCTCCGCGCTCCAGGGCAGCAGCGGGCGGACCCGGAACTCCTCCGGGGCCAGGTGCTTGGCCTGGACCCGGTCCCAGGTGCCGGCGGCGAGCGTGCCGCCGTCGGTGAGCGGTATGGAGCAGCAGCCGGCGAGCCATTCGTGACCGCCGTCGATCATGTAGCGGGCTATCCCGGCCCAGATCAGGCCGATGACCGCGCCGTCGCGGTGGTCGGGGTGGACGCAGGAGCGGCCGACCTCGACCAGCCCGGAGCGGATTCCGGCCAGCGGCCCGAGGTCGAACTCGCTCTCCGAGTAGAGCCGTCCGGCGATCGCGGCACGCTCGGGCGGCAGCAGCCGGTAGGTGCCGACGACCTGGCCGGTCTCCGTGTCGCGGACCAGCAGGTGGTCGCAGTACGCGTCGAAGGCGTCGATGTCGAGACCGGGCTGCGGGGTGTTCAGGAGGGCGCCCATCTCCCCGGCGAAGACGTCGTGGCGGAGGCGCTGTGCGGCCCGGACATCGGCCTCGTCGCGGGCCAGGGTGACGGTGTAGCGGGTGGGGGCGACGGGCTGGGTCGGGCTGTCGAGGGTGGAAACGCCGGTCATGGCACTCTCCTGGTCACGGGCCGGTTCGGCGGAGGGGGTACCCCCTGCTCGAACGGAATCGGTAGCTCGGGGGAGGCAGGCCGGATCCGAACGGTCTGCGCGCTCCTGTTCTTCCGACGCCGGTTGGCGTGCGCGTGACCAGTGCCAGGAGGGCGGATGTGAGGTTGTTGAATGACAGGGGTGACCCGAAAAGCGAGACGGGACCGGGGGTTGAGCACCACACCCGGTCCCGCCCGTCCGCACCGTACGGCGAACGACTTCGTGCCTAACGCTTGCCCGCCTTGCGGGTCGCGCGCAGCCACTCCTTGTTCATGCTGGTGATGGAAAAGAGGGGGATGCCCTTCGGGCAGGCGGTCGCGCACTCGCCGGTGAGGGTGCAGCCGCCGAAGCCCTCGTCGTCCATCCGCGCCACCATGTCGAGCACCCGGGTCTCCCGCTCGGGGGCGCCCTGCGGCAGCACGTTCAGGTGGTTGATCTTGGCCGAGGTGAACAGCATCGCGGCGCCGTTCGGGCAGGCCGCCACGCAGGCGCCGCAGCCGATGCACTCGGCGTGCTCGAAGGCGAAGTCGGCGTCGGGCTTGGGGACCGGGGTGGCGTGGGCCTCGGGCGCGGCGCCGGTCGGGGCCGTGATGTAGCCGCCGGCCTGGATGATCCGGTCGAAGGCGGAGCGGTCGACCACGAGGTCCTTCACGACCGGGAAGGCGGCGGCCCGCCACGGCTCGATGTCGATCGTGTCGCCGTCGCGGAAGGAGCGCATGTGCAGCTGGCAGGTGGTGGTGCGCTCGGGTCCGTGCGCGTCTCCGTTGATGACCAGGCTGCACGCGCCGCAGATGCCCTCGCGGCAGTCGTGGTCGAAGGCGACGGGGTCGTCGCCGCTCAGGATGAGTTCCTCGTTGAGGGTGTCGAGCATCTCCAGGAAGGACATGTCGGCCGAGATGCCGTCCACCTCGTACGTGGACATCGCTCCGTCGGCGTCGGCGTTCTTCTGCCGCCAGACGCGCAGGGTGAGCTTCATGCGTAGCTCCGCTGGGTGGGGTGGACGTACTCGAAGACCAGGTCTTCCTTGTGCAGGACGGGCGCGGCGCCGGTGTCGGTGAACTCCCAGGCGGCCGCGTACGAGAACTCCTCGTCCCGGCGGGCCGCTTCGCCGTCCGGGGTCTGGGACTCCTCGCGGAAGTGGCCGCCGCAGGACTCGGCCCGGTTCAGCGCGTCGAGGCACATCAGCTCGGCGAGTTCCAGGTAGTCGACGATCCGGTTGGCCTTCTCCAGCGACTGGTTGAACTCCTCTCCGCTGCCGGGCACCTTGATGCGCCGCCAGAACTCCTCGCGGATCTGCGGGATGCGTTCCAGTGCCTTGCGCAGCCCGCTCTCCGTGCGGGCCATGCCGCAGAACTCCCACATGAGCTCGCCGAGTTCGCGGTGGAAGGAGTCGGGGGTGCGGTCGCCGTCGACGGCGAGGAGGAGTCGCAGCCGGTCCTCGGTCTCCGCCAACACCTCTTGTACGGCGGGGTGTTCGTCGCCGAGGTCGTCGTCGCTGGAGCGGTGCGGGTTGCGGGCGAGGTAGTCGTTGATCGTCGACGGCAGGACGAAGTACCCGTCGGCGAGCCCCTGCATGAGGGCGGAGGCGCCGAGCCGGTTCGCGCCGTGGTCGGAGAAGTTGGCCTCGCCGACGGCGAACAGGCCGGGGACGGTGGTCTGGAGGTCGTAGTCGACCCACAGTCCGCCCATCGTGTAGTGCACGGCGGGGTAGATCCGCATGGGCACGGTGTACGGGTCCTCGGCGGTGATCCGGGCGTACATGTCGAAGAGGTTGCCGTACTTCTCCTCGACCGCCTCGCGGCCCATGCGCCGGACGGCGTCCGCGAAGTCGAGGTAGACGCCCTGGCCGCCGGGACCCACGCCCCTGCCCTCGTCGCAGACGTTCTTGGCGGCGCGGGAGGCGATGTCGCGGGGCACGAGGTTGCCGAAGGACGGGTAGATGCGCTCCAGGTAGTAGTCGCGCTCGTCCTCGGGGATCTCGTTCGGCGGGCGGGTGTCGCCGTGCGCCTTGGGCACCCAGATCCGGCCGTCGTTGCGCAGCGACTCGCTCATCAGCGTCAGTTTCGACTGGTGGTCGCCGGTGCGCGGGATGCAGGTGGGGTGGATCTGGGTGAAGCAGGGGTTGGCGAAGTACGCGCCGCGCCGGTGGGCCCGCCAGACGGCGGTGGCGTTGGAGTTCATGGCATTCGTCGAGAGATAGAAGACGTTGCCGTAGCCACCGCTCGCCAGGACAACGGCGTCCGCGTAGTACGTGTCGATCCTGCCGGTGATCAGGTCGCGGGCCACGATGCCGCGCGCCCGTCCGTCGACCACGATCAGGTCCAGCATCTCGGTGCGCGGGTGCATCTCGATGTTGCCGGCGGCGATCTGCCGGGACAGCGCCTGGTAGGCGCCGAGGAGGAGTTGCTGACCGGTCTGGCCGCGGGCGTAGAAGGTGCGGGACACCTGGACACCGCCGAAGGAACGGGTGTCGAGCAGGCCGCCGTACTCGCGGGCGAAGGGCACGCCCTGGGCGACGCACTGGTCGATGATCTCGACCGAGATCTGCGCCAAGCGGTGGACGTTGGACTCGCGGGCCCTGAAGTCGCCGCCCTTGACGGTGTCGTAGAAGAGCCGGTGGACGGAGTCGCCGTCGTTGCGGTAGTTCTTCGCGGCGTTGATGCCGCCCTGCGCGGCGATCGAGTGGGCGCGGCGCGGGGAGTCCTGGTAGCAGAACTGGACGACGTGGTAACCCTGTTCGGCGAGCGTTGCGCCCGCGGAGCCGCCCGCGAGCCCGGTGCCGACGACGATCACGGTGTGCTTGCGTCGGTTGGCCGGGTTGACCAGCTTGGCCTCGAAACGGCGCGTGTCCCAGCGTTCGTTGACCGGGCCTGCGGGCGCCTTGGTGTCGGCGACCGGCTCTCCGGTCGTGAAGTGGGCGTATTCAGCGGTCATGTTCAGCTCACCACTCCGGTCATGACGCCCACGGGTACGGCGACGAAGCCCGCCGTGAGCAGCAGCGCGAGGACGTTCGCAACGGTCTTCAGGGCGCGGTCGCGGGTGCGGCTGCCGGCCCCGAGGGTCTGGGCGGCGCTCCAGAAGCCGTGCCGGATGTGCAGGCCGAGCGCGAGCATCGCGACGATGTAGACGACGTTGCCGTACCAGGTGGAGAAGGTGTCCACGACGTTCTGGTACGGGTGGCCCTCCTGGAAGCCGCCCGGGTGCACCGTGCCGGTGGTCAGGTCGAGGAGGTGCCAGACGATGAACAGGCCGAGGATGATCCCGCCCCAGCGCATCGTGCGGGTGGCGTAGCTCGCGCCCCGCTTCTTGTGCGCGTACTTGCTGGGGCGCGCCTTGATGTCACGGCGGCTGAGCTGGTACGCGGACGTGGCGTGCGCGACCACGGCGAGGACCAGCACCACGCGGACGATCCACAGCGTCCACTCGTAGTGCATGAAGGGTTCGCCGACGGTGCGCAGCCAGTGGGCGTAGTGGTTGAACTCGCCCGCGCCGAAGTAGATCTTCAGATTCCCGATCATGTGGGCGACCAGGTAGAGCAGCATGATCAGGCCGCTGACGGCCATCACGGTCTTCTTGCCGACGGAGCTGTCCCACACCGTGCGTGCCATGGACGGCCGTCGGTCCGTCCGCGTTGCCAAAGCCATGGGACAGAACGCTAGGACGCGGGAACCGATCGGTCCAAGACATGGTCCGGCTCGTTTCCATAGGCATGAGCTATCGTCGAGGGGTGCAGTTCCAGCAGCTCCAGTATTTCGTGGCCGTCGCGGAGACCCGGCATTTCACCCGGGCCGCCGACCTGGTGCATGTCGCGCAGCCCTCGCTGTCCCAGCAGATCAAGGCGCTGGAGCGGGAGTTGGGGGCGGATCTGTTCCTGCGGGCGCGCGGGAACATCACGCTCACCGACGCGGGCGAGGCGCTGCTGCCACTGGCCCGGCGCATCCTCGCCGACGCGGACACGGCCCGGCACGAGGTGCAGGAGCTGGCCCAGCTGCGCAGCGGCCGGGTGCGGCTCGGCGCGACCCCCAGCCTGTGCACGGGCCTGCTGCCGGACGTGCTGCGCGCCTTCCACGACCGCTATCCGGGCATCCGTCTGCTGATCGAGGAGGGCGGCTCGCACGATCTCGTACGGGAACTCGCGCGCGGCGCCCTCGACCTCGCCCTGGTCGTCCTGCCCCTGCCCACCCCGTCCCCCGCGCTGACCACGGTGGAGTTGCTGCGCGAGGACCTCGTCGTGGTGTCGTCGCCGGAGGCCCCCGCGCCCGGTGGTGGCGGCAGCCGCCGCACGGTGCGCGTCGCCGATCTGGAGGGCGAGCGTCTGGTGATGTTCCGGCACGGCTACGACCTGCGTGAACTGACCGTCGCGGCCTGTCGCGCCGAGGGCTTCGAACCCGACTTCGCGGTCGAGGGCGGCGAGATGGACGCGGTCCTGGGCTTCGTCCGGGCGGGCCTCGGCGTGGCCGTCGTACCGCGGATGGTGGCCGCCCGGTCCGGGCCGGGCCTGCGGGTGACCCCGTTGGCCCGGCCCGGTCTGGAGCGGACGATCGCGCTGGCGCACCGCAGCGACGTGGCGCCGCCCCGGGCGGCCCGGGAGCTTCAGCGGATGCTGCTGGAACGCTGACGGCGGGCGGACCCGGGCGCGCTGCGCCGCGGAGCGCGCCCGGCCCGGTTCACCCCGCCGGGTTCACAGCATCGAGGCTCACCACGCCGGGGTCACCACGCCGGGGTCACCACGTCGGGATGAAGCCGCCGTCGATGACGAAGTCGCTGCCGGTGATGTTGCGCGAGCGGTCTCCGGCGAGGAAGAGGACCAGGTCGGCCACCTCGGACGGCTTGGAGAAGCGGCCGGTGACGGTCGCGCCCGACGCCTGGGCGACCACGTCGTCGGGCGTGAGTCCCGCGGCGGCCGAGACCGTCGCCGCCACTCCCCCGCCGCCGAGCCACAGGTCGGTCTCCACCGGGCCGGGGCTCACGGTGTTGACCCGGATGCCCTTCGGTCCGACCTCCTTCGACAGCGCCTTGGAGAACGCGACCAGGGCCGCCTTGCCCGCGCTGTAGTCGATCACGAGGGGGTCGGGCAGGGTCGCGTTGACGGAGCCGATCGTCACGACCGAGCCCTGCCCGGCGGCCAGCATCGACGGCAGGGCCGCACGGGTGACCCGTACGGCCGCGAGCAGGTTCAGATCGACCGTGCGCCGCCATTCCTCGTCGGTAACCGACAGGAAGCCACCGGTGCGGGCGGGGGCCGACCCCACATTGTTGACCAGCACGTCGATCCGTCCGCCCGCCGCCTCCACGAGCCGCCCGGCGGCGTCGGATTCGGCGAGGTCGACCGGCACCCAGGTGACGTTCCCCTTTCCGACCAGGGCGTCGAGGCCTTCGGACGTGCCGCGGGAGCCGGCGATCACCGTGGCGCCCGCGCCGGCCAGCGCCTCCGTGACCGCGAGCCCGATGCCCTTGCTGGCTCCGGTGA
Source organism: Streptomyces sp. NPDC005784 (assembly GCF_042871525.1). Classification (NCBI taxonomy): domain Bacteria; kingdom Bacillati; phylum Actinomycetota; class Actinomycetes; order Kitasatosporales; family Streptomycetaceae; genus Streptomyces; species Streptomyces sp. NPDC005784. The sequence goes on along the minus strand of NZ_JBIAIQ010000014.1, from coordinate 143,663 downwards.
CGACGGCGGTCCTGCCCTGAAGTTCCGTACTCATCCGTCTGGGCTCCATCTGTGAGAGGTGCGTTCCGTCAGTGAGTGATAGGGCCAGTGAGGCACAGGGAGGGCCGGGCGCGCGAGGCGTCCCGGGAGCGGATCCCAGGCCGGCCGACGCAGGCCGTACCCGGCATGGCCCGCCGGACGTGGCTGACGGCCGCGCAGGGGGCTGATCGGGGACCGGCCCGATCGGCGGACCGGACGGGCGCGGTGACGCCCGTACGCCAGGTGGGCCGCGGCGCAGCCTGTTCGCCGGGCGAATCGCGGTGGGGTTTGTACGCCTGGCGAGTCTCGGTAGGGCTTGTACGCCTGGTGAGTCGTAGTAGGGCTGCACGCCGGGTCGGTCGCGACACCCGGCGCGGGTGGCGGATCGCCCGGCCGGGGACAAGCCGTCCGGCCAGGCGGCACACCATCGGCCGGTCGGGCACGCCGACGGTCCGGCACCACGGCACCGCGCGGCGCAAGCCGAACGGCGTGAGGGCAGGCCGACAGCCGGACAGCGCGACGCGCTCTCCGCTTGCGGAGGCCGCGCCGCGCGAAGGCGTTCAGCCGACCGCGTCGACGAGCGCCAGGTCGTGCAGCCGCTCCGGCGGGCCCGGACGGGCGTAGTACCAGCCCTGGGCGGTGTCGCAGCCCAGTATCCGCAGCTGTTCGGCCTGGGCGCCGGTCTCCACGCCCTCGACCGTGACCGCGAGGTCGAGACTGTGGGCCAGGGAGACGATGCCCTCGACGATCTTCAGGTCGACCGGATCCGCCGGGAACTGCTGCATGCCCCGGGTGAAGGACCGGTCCAGCTTGAGGATGCTGACCGGCAGGCGGCGGAGGTTGGCGAGATTCGAGTAACCGGTGCCGAAGTCGTCGAGGGCGATGTCGACGCCCATCTCGGCGAGCCTGCGCAGCGGCTTGAGCAGGTCGTCGTCCGCGCCGATCAGCGCGGACTCGGTGACCTCGAGGCACAGCGCCTGGGCGTCGAGACCTTCGCGTTCCAGGATGTCGACCGTGTCCTGGACCAGGCCGGGATGGGTCAGCTGGCACGGCGAGAGATTGACGTTGACGCGGAGCGGGCCCGCGCCGGTGTGCCGTTCCTGCCAGGTGCGGGCCTGCCGCACCGACTGCTCCAGGACCCAGCGGCCGAGCGGCACGATCAGTCCGGTGTGCTCGGCGAGCGGGATGAAACGGTCGGGGCCGAGGACGCCGTGCTGCGGGTGCAGCCAGCGCACCAGTGCCTCCGCGCCGCGCACGCTGCCGTCTCCGAGGTGCACCAGCGGCTGGTACTCGATGAAGAACTCGCCCCGGTCCAGGGCGGCGGGCAGCGCGGTGGTGAGTCCGTTCCGGGTGATGGCGCGGGCGTCGGCCTCGGGGTCGGCCAGCTCGAAGCGGTTGCCGCCCGCGGACTTGGCCCGGTACATCGTGATGTCGGCGCTGCGCAGCACCTCGGCGGCGCCGCGCTCCCCGGCCGGGCCCTCTACGATGCCGACGCTGCCGCGCACGGTCAGGTCACGGCCGTCGATGCTGATCGGGGTGACGAGCGCGTTCATGATGCGCCCGGCCAGCTCGTCGACCTCGCGCTCGGTGTTCGGGCCGGTGGTGAGGGCCACGAACTCGTCGCCGCCGAGCCGGGCGACCATCTCGCCGGGGGCGGTCGCGCAGGACTGGAGGCGGTCGGCGACCTCGACGAGCAGCCGGTCGCCGGCCGCGTGCCCGAGGCTGTCGTTGATGGTCTTGAAGCCGTCGAGGTCGAGGTAGCACAGCCCGAAGCGCTGTCCCTCGCCCGCGGCCAGCGCCTTCTCCAGGCGCTCGAAGAACAGGGTCCGGTTGGGCAGTCCGGTGAGCGCGTCGTGCGTCGCCTCGTAGCGCAGCCGCAGATTGAGCAGCCGCCGCTCGGTGGTGTCCTCCATCAGCGCCAGCTGGTACTGGGGTTCGCCGTCCGCGTCGCGCAGCAGCGAGACCGTCAGATTGGTCCACAGGGCGGTGCCGTCGGGACGGTAGAAGGCCTTCTCGACGTGGTAGTGCTCACGCTGGCCCTGCACCAACTCCTCGTACAGGCGCCACACTTGAGGGGCGTCCTCGGCGTGCGTCCACTCGGGGACCTTGCGTCCGCGCATGGACTGTTCGGAGCCGCCGAACATACGCAGCAGGGCCCCGTTGACCTGGAGGATGTTGCCGTCGAGGTCGGCGATGCCGATTCCTATGGCCGCGCCCTCGAAAACCGCGCGGAAGCGGGCCTCGCTGTCGTGCAGCGCTTCGGCGACGGCGCTGCGCGCGGTCAACGCGGCCTGCGAGATGGCCTGTTGTTCGGCGAGCGTCCGCTCGCGCAGCGCCTCGGCGTACCCGGCGGCCATCGCGTGCTGGAGTCGTGCGGAGCGGGTCCGCAGCGCCTCCCCGGGCCCGTCCTCGCCGCAGTAGAGCACCAGGTAGGCGTCGACGCAGTCGAGGGCCCGGCTGAGCGCCTCGGGGTCGGTGCAGTGGGCGGCGACGAGTGCGGCGCCGACGGTCCGTCCCGCGGCCGCCTCGAAGTTCCTGGCCCGCAGGGCCTCACTCAACCGCCGGGCGAGCGGCAGCAGTTGTTCCTCGAACTCGGGCCGGGTCAGCGAGGTGGAGGTGACCGGGAAGACCGCGCGGCTCCAGATCGTCGCGAACCGGCGCAGTCTGTCTTCCGGCCCGTCCGGCTCGGCGGTCACGCCGTGCGTCCCACGCCGCCGAACGCGGAGAAGGAATAAGGATCCTCGTCCTCGGGTGCCGTGTCGGGCCGCCAGTTCGGCATCGGCACCAGTCCGGGTTCCACCATGTCGTACCCCTCGAAGAACCGCGCGATCTCCTCGCGCGTGCGCATGATCAGCGGGTTGCGGATGTTCTTGTAGACGTCGACCGCGCCCTCGGCCTGCTCCCGGGAGAGCGGAATTCCCTCGAACGCGGCGTGCGTGACGACGAGCACGCTTCCCGGCGCGAGGGCGTCGCGCAGTTCGGCCACTGCCCGGTACGGGTCGTCCGCGTCTTCCACGAAGTGAAGTATGGCAACGAGAAGCAGCGCGACCGGACGGTTCAGGTCGATCAGTCGCTGAACCTGCTGACTCGCCAGGATTTCCTGGGGCTTGAGCAGATCGGCGGCGACCACGTCCGCGTCCTCGTTGTCCCGCAGCACGGCTTGGCTGTGTGCGACGGCAACCGGGTCGTGGTCGACGTAGACGACCCGTGCGCCGGGCCGGGTGTTCTGGGCGATCTCGTGGACGTTGCCGAACGTCGGGATGCCGGAACCGATGTCGAGGAACTGGTCGATGCCCTCGCCGGCCGCGAAACGAACGGCCCGGCGCATGAACGCCCGGTTCGCCTGCATGACCTTGGGAAGGCCCGGCATGAACTCCATCGCCTTGCGTGCCGCTTCCCGGTCGACCTCGAAGTTGTGCGAACCGCCCAGGTAATAGTCGTAGATCCGGGACACGCTCGGCACTGAGATGTCAATGCTGCGAGGGGCCCAGGCGGGACGCTCCATCTATCTCTCCAAGGCGTAGGCGACGACATAGACGATCCGGTGTTCGAGCAGAGGCTACTGATCGCCTGCCAAAGGGGCGAGTCAAAACGGAAATTGACCGTCCGTTCCCGGTCACTGCCTCGGGCAAGTGCCCAATTGGCAACTGCGAACGTATCCCGGGCACGCCACGCACCGCCCCTGCGAAATCACTCCGAAGCATTCCAAAAAGCTCCGCGGGGTCACGAAGCGTGGCCAAGTCGCCGGTCGGGCCGGGGCGTTCTTTCACATCCGGGCCGCCGCCGGGATCTTTCACGTTCCGACGACGGCCGGAATGCTTCTTCGGCGCGCGGACGCACAAGGGTCCGCCCCCTCCGTGTGGAGGGGGCGGACCCTTGGCGACGCGTTTGGCGCTGTTCGGGCGAGCTGATCAACCGTGGGGTGCTGATCAGAACCGTGGGGAGTTGACCGACCGTGGGGAGTCGATGCCCTACTTGGCCGCGCCGACCGGCTTTCCGTCGGGCGAGACGGCGTACCACGTGCCGCCCACGCCCTGACCGTTGGTGTCACCGGGAGCACTGTCACCGGAGAAGGTGTAGATCGGCCAGCAGTTGACCGTCATCTGCTTCACGCCGTCCGGGCGGGTGAAGCCCATCAGGCCCTTCTTCTGGACGCCCTTGGTGTCGCTCGAGGGAACCGGAGCAACGGCGGGCCACTTCTCCAGGCAGGCGCCCGTGCAGGCCGACTTCGAGACGGGCCAGGCCTGGTCCTTCATGAAGCGGTAGACGGTCATGCCGTTCTTGTCGACGACGATCTCGCCGAGCTTCGGGTCGTTGCGGACCGACAGACCGGGGAGGGCGGCCAGCGTCGCCTTCTTGCCGTTGGGCGCCGAGGCGAACCAAGTACCGCCCACACCCTGACCGTTGGCGTCACCGGCCTTGGTGTCCTTGGCGAACCGGTACATGGGCCAGCCGCCTATGGTCAGCTGCTTCGTACCGTCGGTCCGGGTGACCTCACCGAGCAGCGCCTTGTCGACGCCGGTGGCGGCCTCGGCACCCTCGGCGGGCACGGGCGGCCAGGCGGTGGCGCAGGCGCCGTCACAACTCGACTTCGGCGGTTCGGCGGTGTCCTTGTCGAAGCGGTAGAGGGTGAATCCGGCGCCGTCGGTCAGCACCTTGCCGAGCTTGACGCTTTCCGTCACGGCGAGCTGGCCCGCGACTTCCGGCTTGGCGGCAGCGCTCTGGTCCTTGGAATCGGCGCCGTAGCCATTGCCCGCGGCGGCGGTGGCGGTCGCCCCGTAACCTCCCGCCACCGAGGTGGCACCCACGTTCTGAGCACCGGTCGAAGGGGTGCTCTGTTCCTGACCACACGCCGTCGTGAGCGCCAGCACGGCCGCAGCTGACGCTACGAGTGAGGCGCTCCGCCAGGAGGTCTTCATTGGTAACTCCCGCTGTTCGCATAAGTGTTGCAGCGCCCTGCAGCGCCGCGCATGGCCCTAGGTACGGGCGGGAGGGGCAGGAGTGTTCAAACGGGCCTCAAATTTCTTTCGGAATACTGTGACGCATACGGCGCCACTCGCCCACATGTTCGATCCACGCCCCGCGCTTCCCGCCCCGCACGTCAAGCCGCCGGGAGCCGGAGGTACCCCCTTCGGGGGCAATCCCGGACACTCCGGCGTGGCCGGGGCCCCCGCGACTCATGATCTCCGTCGTGCACGCACCCCAGCGGACCCGATCCGCCCTCGTCATACGCGTATTGGCGCTGACGGCGCTCACCTGGCTCCTCGTCGGCGCGCCGAGCGGAACGGCCGCGGCCGACGCCTGCGCGTACGCCTCCACGGGCCCCGGCGGCGACGGGATCACCGCGGTGGCCGTGGCGGGCAGCGGGGCGGTCGCCGTCGCCGGAAGCACCACCCGGTGCCCGACCCCGACCCCGCCCTGCCCGCCGACACCCACACCGACCCCGCCGCCGCCCCCCGAGCCCCCTCCGCCGCCGAAGCCGAAGCCGACGCCGCCCCCTCCGCCCACCCACGCGCCGAAGCCCGTACCGCCGCCTCCGCCACCGCCCCCACCGCCGCCTCCTCCGCCCGCGCCGAAACCGAGGCCCCTGCCGCCGCGGCCGGCGCCCGTCCTGGCGCCGAGACCCACGCCGAAGCCCCGGCCGACACCGAGCGCGCGTCCCGCTCCCCCGCCGGTTCCGGTCAGTTATCCGGCGTACCGCACGCCGCCGCACAAGCACCAACCCCGCAGCGGTCCGTCGCTGGTCTCGTTCACCCTGCTCATCACGGCGCCCGCGGTGCTCGCCGTCGCCGCGCTGCGCCCGCGCTGACCCCTGGAGGCACACTTTGTCGGATTGGCTTGTTCTCGCCCTCGCGATGGCGGCCGCGTGCCTCGTGGTCCTCATCGTGACCCTCGTACGCCATCGCAGGGCCCGCGAGGACGAGGACCCCACCGAGACCCCGGACGTCATCGAGTACATGACGATGATGATCGGCGTGGTGTACGCCATCGTTCTCGGTCTGGCCATCGCCGGTGTCTGGGAGGCCCGCGGGGGCGCCCAGGACCATGTGCAGGCGGAGGCGCAGGCCCTGCACGAGATCTCCGAGCGGGTCCGGGTCTACCCGCCCGAGGTGCGCGACCGCATCCGCGGTGACGTCGACACGTACGTCCACCACGTGGTCACCACCGAGTGGAAGACCATGGCCGAGCAGGGCCGGGTGACCGCCGAGGGCGGCCGGCTCCTCGACCGGATCCGGCACGACGTCACCGACTACCAGCCGAAGTCGGACTTCGAGGCGCAGGCGTACCAGCCGCTCCTCGACCAGGTGACGGCGGCCGACACCGCGCGCAGCGCCCGCGCCGACTCCACGGGGGCGACCATGCCGGGGGTGGTGTGGTTCGGGCTGATCACCGGCGCCGTGGTCACGGTCGGGATGATCTTCGCGCTGCAGATCCGGCGCACCGCCCGGGAACTGATCCTGGCCGGGCTGTTCTCCGCCCTGATCGCCTTCCTGCTCTTCCTGATCTGGGACTTCGACGCGCCCTACAGCCGCGGGATCACGGCGTCGGCGGAGCCCTTCACGGCGCTGTTCCCGCAGCTTCCCGGGTAACGGATCCACTGGGGAGACCCGGCGGACGGGGGACGGACGCCACGCCGCGTCCGTCCCCCGTCCGCACGTACGACATCCCTCGAACGGCCCACAGGATTGCCCCGTTCGCGCTACTGGGATCGCGCCCCCGTTCACCCTTTCCTAGCGTTTCGATCATCGAGGTGCATTTCTGGCGCAAGCGGAAAAGGTCCGCGGCAAGGCTCCTCGGGGACCTGGAGGCTCATCATGCGCGCGATACGCGTCGCTTCGGCCGCACTGCTGGGGATATCCGCCCTGACCTTCACCGCACCCGCCGCCTTCGCCGGTGACGGGGACCACGACATCACCCCGTTCGCCTTCAGCGTGCAGCCGTCGACCATCGCCGCGGGCGGTCAGGTGTCGCTGCTCCTGAAGCGGGACGGCGGGTGCAGGGGAACCGCCACGGTCACCTCCAGGGTCTTCGACACCGTCAGCATCCCGCCGGGGCAGTCCTCGGCCACCGCCATGGTCGACTGGGACGCCAGACCCGGGGCCGTGTACGACGTGACGTTCTCGTGCGGCGGAGCGAGCGGCAGCACCGGTCTCACCATCGCCGGCGGACGGCCGGTCACTCCGACCCCGATCCCCCTGCAGCGGGGCGTCCGGGCCGGAGTCGGCGGCAGCGTCGGCGGCTTCGACCTGAAGGAGATCGGGACAGGAGCCGCGCTCATCGCCGGTTCCGTCGGCGCCGCCTGGTACCTGTCGCGCCGACGCACCACGTCCGACGAATCCTGACGGGCCGGCACAGCCCTTCGCCCCGGGCCGTGTCAGGCGGGTCCGGAGCGAAGGGCTGTCAGGGGCGCTCCGCGCGGCGGACGGCCGGCCTCCGAAGGGGGCGGGACCGGCCGCTTCGCCGGCGGAACGGTTCAGATGTGCCTTTCCGACCTGCGCCGCATCCAGAACACCCCGCCGCCGACGGCCGCCGCGGCCACCAGACCGCCGCCGATCGCCATGTCGGTGGGCGTGGCACCGGTGGAGCTGCTGCCGCCGAGACCACCGCGCACACCGCCGATGACGGTGAACGCGGCCGGGCGGGTCAGCGGACCCGTCCCGTCGCAGTTGACGGTGATGTCGTACGAGCCGGGACGGGCGTCCTGGTTGATGGTGGCCGTACCGCTGGACGACTCGTTGTGGCTGCCCAGGAGCGGCGAGAGCCTCGCCTGACGGAACGCGGGCGAGGTCATGGTGCCTCCCCTCGGGCAACCGTCGACCGTCACGGTCAGCTGGCCGCCGCGGGCGATGACGCTGGGCATCGCGACGATGTTGCTCGGGGTGTTCCACGCCGCGGCCATCGGGGCGGCGAGCCCCACGGCGGCGACCGCGGCGGCAGACACCGCCAGGGCACGAGTAGTACGCATGTGATCCTCCGCGGGGGCGCCCCGGGAACCGTCCCCGGTGGATCGGCGAGAAAGCGCCTCCCAGACAGACCCTCAGATGCCGGGCACGGGGCCGCATTTCGGGAATGGTCCGTCCTGGTGAGAAGACACGCCGAAGGAATTCCACACAATCGGATATTGCCGCAGGTCACGGACCGTCAGAAAATTCCTGGTCACGGCAACTCGGATGGCGCACGGGGCATTCGATCCGCCACCCGTTCGCCCGCGCCCCGTCGCCGGGCGGTCCCGCTGCCATTAGCGTGCTCATATGCGCGGATGACGAGGCGACGGCCGCGTCGAGAGGGGATTGCGAATGTCTGCGTCCGAGCTGGCCGAAGAGGAGGAGCGGCAGAGGAAGCGCGCTCCTTGGGGCGTGATAGCGCTTGTTCTGCTGACCGGCCTCGCACTCATTCGGAATGGTTCCGGTGAGTTCGACGTGGGCCCCCCGCAGCCCGCCTCGGCGGCCGCGGCGGACAGCCGCACGCCCGGTGGCACCTTGTCGAACGCGCCCGACCCGCTGCCGTACTCCGTGGTCGACCGGGTGCGGATCCCGGCCATCCGGGTCGACGCCCCGGTGATGCCGGTGGGCCTGGACCTGGACGGATGGGTCGACGCGCCGCCGCCCGACGACCCGAATCTCGCCGGCTGGTTCACCGGCGCGGTCTCGCCCGGCGAGAAGGGCACGGCCGTGATCGTGGGCCATGTCGACAACATGCGGGGCCCGGCCGTCTTCTACGGGCTCGGGGCGCTCAAGAAGGGGAACCGGATCGAGGTCCTGCGCAAGGACGGGAAGACCGCGGTGTTCGAGATCTATGGCATCGAGGTCTTCGCGAAGAGCGATTTCCCCGGCGACCGTGTGTACAACAGCAAGGGCACCCCCGAATTGCGTGTCATCACGTGCGGAGGCGGTTTCTCCAAGCAGCACGGATACGACGGAAACGTGGTCGTCTTCGCCCGCCTGTCCGAGGTGCGCTGAGCGTTCCCGGACCGGGCGGGCGGAAAGCCGGTCGGCGCGGCATTCCGCCTCCCGCCGGCCGGTCCGGCCGAAAGCCCCGCGACACATGGTGCGCGGGGCCCGACTTCGGTTCTAGGCGTATTTCCGGCGCGGCACCGTGATGTGGTAGCCGGAGTCGAGCAGGTGCGGGAGATAGGCGCGCAGCGCCTGGACGCTCTGCGAGCGGTCGCCGCCCGCGTCGTGCGAGAGGACGACGACGCCCGGGGCGGCCTGCTTCTCGACCACACCGACGATCGAACGGGTGCCCGGCATCGACCAGTCGAGCGTGTCGATCGTCCAGGCCAGTGGCTCCATGCCGAGTTCGGCGCCGATCTGGAAGGTCGCCCGGTTCCACTCCCCGTACGGCGCGCGGAACCAGACCGGCGGCTCACCGTAGGCGTCGTCGATGACCTCGCTGGTGCGCTCGATCTCGGAGCGGATCGCGGAGCGCGAGAGCTTGGTCAGCAGCGGATGGCTCCAGGTGTGGTTGCCGACGACGTGTCCGTCGTCGGCCATCTCGCTCAGCAGGTCCTTGTTGTCGCCGGCCATCGCCCCGCACACGAAGAACATGGCGTGCACGTCGTACTCGCGCAGGGTGCGCAGGATCTCGGGGGTGTAGTGCGGGTCGGGGCCGTCGTCGAAGGTCAGCACCATGCTGCGGCCGCGTCCGGACATGCGCATGAACGGCTCGTGCCGGACGAAGGTCCGCAGGTGCGTGCTGCTCGGCGGCGGACCGTACCCGGCGATCGGCTGGAGGCGATAGACGGACGGCTTGAGGGCGCGGGACGCCTGCGGGCCGGAGAGCGGGAGACTCCGCGCCGGCTTCGCGGCCTGGTCGGCGGTCAGGACACGGGCTGTGCCCGCCGCCCCGGCCGCCCCCAGGAGGGCGGCGCCGGCGATCAACGCCCGACGCCGGGTAATAGGCTGATCCTTTTTCATGACCAATCATTCACCCGGCGGAGGGGCCACTCGGCCGAGCAACACCGGTGAGGCGTCACGAAAGCACCCGGCTGGACCATCTCTCAGCGGCGGCGCACCAGCGGGAACGGCAACGTTTCACGGATCGTCAGCCCGGTCAGGAACATGACGAGCCGGTCGACGCCGATCCCGAGCCCGCCGGTGGGCGGCATGGCGTACTCCAGCGCGTCGAGGAAGTCCTCGTCGAGTTCCATCGCCTCGGGATCTCCCCCGGCGGCCAGCAGCGACTGCTCGGTGAGCCGCCGCCGCTGCTCGACCGGGTCGGTCAACTCCGAGTAGGCAGTGCCCAGTTCCGTGCCGAAGGCGACGAGGTCCCAGCGTTCCGCGAGCCGCGGGTCGGTGCGGTGCTGCCGGGTGAGCGGGGAGACGTCGGTCGGGAAGTCCTTGTAGAACGTGGGCAGCCGCGTCTTCTCCTCGACCAGACGTTCGTACATCTCCAGTACGACGTCGCCGCGTCCGTCGTCCGCCGTGTACGGCACGCCCGCGCGGTCGCACAGCCGCAGCAGCGCCTCCAGCGACGTGTCGGCGTCGATCTCGTCCCCGAGCGCCTCGGAGACCGCCCCGTACACCGTCTTGACGGGCCAGTCCCCGGAGATGTCGTACTCGGTGCCGTCCTTGCGGGCGATCGGCGAGCCGAAAGCGGCGGTCGCGGCGCCCTGGATCAGTTCGCGTGCGAGGTCGAGCATCACGTCGTAGTCGGCGAACGCCTGGTAGGCCTCCAGCATCGTGAACTCGGGGTTGTGCTTGTAGGAGACGCCCTCGTTGCGGAAGGTGCGGCCCATCTCGAAGACCTTCTCCATGCCGCCGACGCACAGCCGTTTGAGGTAGAGCTCGGGTGCGATGCGCAGATACAGGTTCAGGTCGTAGGCGTTGATGTGGGTGGTGAAGGGCCGGGCGTTCGCGCCGCCGTGGATCTGCTGGAGCATCGGGGTCTCGACCTCCAGGTAGCCGCGGTCGAGCAGGCCCTGACGCAGCGCCTGGACGGCCGTGGAGCGGGCCCGTACGACATCTCGGGCGCCGGTGCTGGACACCAGGTCGAGATAGCGGCGGCGGACCTTGGCCTCGGGGTCCGCGAGTCCCTTGCGCTTGTCGGGCAGCGGGTGCAGGCACTTGGCGGTGAGCTGCCACGAGGCCACGAAGACCGTGGGTTCGCCGGTGTCGCTGGCACCCGCGAGACCGTCGGCGCTGATGTGGTCGCCGATGTCGACGACGTGCCGGAAGCGGTCGAGCGCGGGGCCGGACTCCTTGCGGGTGAGGGCGATCTGGAGATCGCCCGACCAGTCGCGCAGCACGGCGAAGAGGATGCCGCCGAAGTCGCGTACGAGCATCACGCGTCCGGCGACGGTCACGTCCTCGCCACCGCGCACGTCGGCCAGGACATGGGTGCGCGGCGGGATGCCGACCGGGTAGGGGTCGGTGCCGTCGGCGCGCAACCGGTCGAGTTTGCGGTGCCGCACGCGGACCTGGTCGGGCAGACCGGTGGTGGGATCGCCTGCCTCGGCCCCGTCCCCCGTGCCGAGTCCGAGGGCCGTCAGCGAGGGCAGCCCCGCGGTCGTGGCGGGTTTGGGTCCGCCCTTCGCGTGCCCCTTGCCCCACAGCGTGCGCAGCGAGGGCACGGAAACGAAGCCCTCGGCGATGGCGGAAGCCATGCCGATACGGGCCAGGGCGCCGGTGTCGCCGTAGCAGATGAAGCGCGGGTACCACTCGGGGTGGTACTTGGCGTTGGAGCGGTACAGGGCCTCCAGCTGCCACCACTTGGAGAAGAACAGCAGCAGCCTGCGCCAGAGTCTGAGCACCGGGCCCGCGCCGATGCGTGCGCCCTCCTCGAAGACCGAGCGGAACACGGCGAAGTTGAGGGAGATGCGCCGGACACCGAACTTCCCCGCGACCGCGCACACCTCCGCGACCATGAACTCCATGACGCCGTTGGGCGCGCTGCGGTCCCGGCGCATCAGGTCGAGGGAGATGCCGTCGCGGCCCCAGGGCACGAAGGAGAGCAGCGCGAGGAGTTTGCCGTCGGACCCCATCGCCTCGACGAGCAGGCAGTCGCCGTCCTCGGGGTCACCGAGCCGGTCGAGGGCCATCGAGAAGCCGCGCTCGGTCTCGGTGTCTCGCCAGGCGTCGGCCCGGCAGACGATCTCCTCCATCTCGGCTTCGGACAGGGTGGAGTGCCGGCGTACCCGGCAGGTGGCGCCGGTGCGTTTCACGCGGTTGACGGCCTGGCGGGTGACCCGCATGTCGCGGCCGGAGAGGTCGAAGCCGGCGACCTGAAGGATCGCCTCGTCGCCGAGCTGCAGGGCGCCGAGCCCGGAGCGCGCGAACGCCTTGGCGCCCTCTTCGGAGGCGCCCATCGCGGCGGGCGCCCAGGCGTAGCGGCGGGCGATGTCCAGCCAGGCGCCGATCGCGTGCGGCCAGGCCTCCCGGTCGCCGACGGGATCGCCGCTGGCGAGGCACACTCCGGCCTCGACGCGGTAGGTGACGGCCGCCTTGCCGCTGGGCGAGAAGACGACGGCCTTGTCGCGGCGGGTGGCGAAGTAGCCGAGCGAGTCGTCACCGCCGTACGCCTGGAGCAGGGCCCGGATCCGGGCCTCCTCGTCGCCGTGCAGGGCCGCGACCAGCCGCTGGGAACGGAAGAGCGCGGCGGCGGCGTTGAGCAGGGCGAGGGCGCCGAACAGGCCGAGGACGAAGAACAGCCAGCGCGGCGGGCGGCCGTCGAACGACCGTCCTGAGACGAGTCCGCCGCAGACCCGGTTGGCGGCCCACAGCAGCCGCTGGCCCTCCGCCAGAGTGCCGGGGAACAGCTCGACCAGGCCCCAGCCGACCAGGATCGCCACCACGAGTCCGGTGAACAGGACGAGCAGGGCCCGTCGTACGGCGGCGCGCCGCGAGTCGGCGTAGAACTCCCGGCGGGCCACGATCAGCAGGGCGAGCAGCAGTCCGCAGACGATCAGCGAGGGGATCGAGGCGGCGTACAGGCCGACGGCGACCCCGAGGGCGTCGGTCAGGACCAGCAGGCCGAGGTAGACGACCACCAGCCACCAGGCGATCCTCTTGCGGGCGGCCGTCGCGGCGGCGAGCAGGAAGAGGAAGACGGCGTACGCGAGGTTGGCGCTGACAGGGATGATCAGAAGGTCGAGGAAGCGCACCACCGGGCGCAGCAGGGCGCGCACCGGGGGGATGAACGCGAGCAGGGTGCAGAGGAGGCCGATGGCGCCGAAGAAGGTCGCGAAGCCTTCGGGCACCTTGCTGAGGAAGCCGTCCCGGGGCGGCCGTTTGGGGCCGGTGGTGGTCTTCGGCGGGCGGGCCTCCACGGTGGCACTCATGGTTCCGACTGTAGGAAGAGCGGCGCCGCCCCGCCCGTCGAGCGAACCTCCCCGCTCCCCCGAGGCCGGTGGAGCCGCGGGTTCCGATAGCCTCGCAGCCGTGACGGAAGAGCAGCACGCGCATCAATTCGAGCGCGGGACGGACGGTCCCAAGGTCATCGTCGTCGGTGTCGACGGCTCCGACTCCTCGCTGCGCGCCGCGGCGTACGCCGGGGGCCTGGCGCGGCGGCAGCGGGCGCTGCTCGCGGTCGTCTACATCAAGCCGGTGATGGCGGCGGGGGCGGCGCTCGGGGTGCCGGTCGCGGAGACGACCGACGAGATCGCCGAGGATCTGATCCAGTACATCCGCGACGCGACCGAGCGGGTGAAGGACATATTCGATGTGCGCTGGGAGTTCCACACCTTCCACGGCGACCCCTACAACGGCCTGGTCACGGCCGCGGACGAGCTGAAGGCGGACGCCGTGGTGGTCGGGGCCTCCGAGCAGGCCGGGCACCGTATCGTCGGCTCGGTGGCGATCCGGCTGGTGAAGGCGGGGCGCTGGCCGGTCACGGTCGTGCCGTAGGGCGGCTCCCGCGTCACTTCCCGCTCTCGCGTCACTTCCCCATGACGAGGCCGGCCCGACCTGCGCCCCGGCCGAGGACGACGTTCCGGATCCGGTCGCGGACAGGGCCGACCGCGGCCCCCTGTTCCAGCGCGGCGTTGAGATCGACGACCCGGCCGGCGTCGAGGTCGAAGGCCAGCGGGATGAACTCGGCCTTCGTCACTTCCCAACGCTCTCCCCGTCGCGCGGGCGGGGCGAAGGTGAAGCGTCCGATCGTGCTTTCGTCGCCGCGCGGGTCCTGGACGCCCTGGTCGTTGTACATCTCGCCGGCGATCTGGTCACCCGTGCCGTAGACGACCCAGGTGCCGTTGACCTTCTCGTACGCCTGCGGGACGTGGGCGTGGGTGCCGAGGATCAGGTCGATGTCGGGCCGCCCGTCGGTGCGGGACGCGGTCAGCTGTCTGCTCAGCAGCAGTTGCCGCTCGTCGGGCTCGTCCTGCCACGCGGTGCCCCGGTCGAGGGAGACGACGACCACGTCGGCGCCCGCCTTCCGGGCGGCACGGGCGTCCGCGAGGATCCGGTCGGGGTCGATCAGGCCGACGGCCCAGGGCTGCCCCTGCGGGAGCGGAAGCCCGTTCGCGTTGTCGGTGTAAGCGAGTTGGGCGACCCGGGCGCTGCCCGCCCGCATCAGGGTGGCGCCGTTCGCCTCCTGCGCGGTGCGCGCCGATCCGGCGTGCCGCACGCCCGCGCGGTCCAGCGCGTCCAGGGTGCGCCGGACGCCGTCGGCGCCGTCGTCCAGGGTGTGGTCGGAGGCGGTGGAGCAGGAGTCGTAGCCCGTCGCGGCGAGGCCCTCGGCCACCTGGGGCGGGGACTTGAAGGCGGGAGAGCCGGTGTAGTCGGCGTCGTACACGGTCTCCATCCGGCAGATCGCCAGGTCGGCCCCGGACACGACGGGGCGGACGCCCGCGAGCATCGGCCGGAAGTCGTATCCGCTGCCTCCCGCGTCGGAGTTCGCCCGCTCGACGACCGAGCGGTCCGGCAGGACGTCGCCGCCGGCGACGAGTGTGAAGCCGCGGGCGGCCGCGGGGGCGGGCTGCCCGCTTCGCGGGTGCGCGGCAAAGTCGTGGGCCTGGCAGGCCGCCGCGGCCGCGATGAGGGCGGCCGCGAGGGCCAGATTGATCTGTCGCGCGCGTGTGATCATGCCGGGCCCCATACCGTCGTATTTACTTACTAATTGATACGCATCCACGTACACGGGCAGTCGGCAGTCAAGGAGACACCACCGCCGCTAGCCCGTTCGGCGCTCACGGACCTGCCCGTCGGGACGAACAGCGGGGTGAACAGTGGTGCGACGGCGGTGCCCCCGGAATCCGGGGCTCCACCTCGGCGGACCGTTCGGCGCACCGTTCACCGACGGCTTCGACCGCCCACCGCACAGCCGTGTTCCCGGCCTGTCCGCGAGGGGCGCGGCACGCTGACATACACGCCATGACGGCCGGAACCACCACCATCACCCACGGGACGACCGCCGAGCACGAGCTGGCCGCGCTGCAGCGCGAGCACGGCCGCCCCCTCTTCGCCCTGCTGTTGCGCCTGTCCGACGGCGACCGCCAGCGCGCCGAGGACCTGCTGCAGGAGACGTTCGTACGTGCCTGGCAGCATCCCGAGGCCCTGCGTGCCGACGACTTCGACTCCGTACGGCCCTGGCTGCTGACCGTGGGGCGGCGGCTGGCCATCGACGCACGCCGGGCCCGGCAGGCACGGCCTCCGGAGGTCGGGGACGCGGTCCTCGACAACGCGCGGGTCTGTGCCGATCACGCCGAACGGTCGGCGGCGACGCTCGATGTGCGGGAGGCTGTGAAGACACTCACTCCCGAACACCGTGAAGTCCTGGTGCTGGTGTACTTCCAGGGGGCGAGTGTGGCGGAGGCCGCCGCGGCACTCGGGATTCCGCCCGGTACCGTGAAGTCCCGCGCGTACTACGCGCTGCGCGCCCTGCGCCGGGTTCTTCCGGGATACGCGGCCGACCTGCGGTGAAACCGAAGGCTTAGTCAAACCTCCGTAAAGCGCCTTGCTGAGGACCATGGTTGAGCAATCAGCTTGCCTCATCCGTGTTCCGGACTGGGGCCCGGGGTCGGGCGACGCGCACGCACCGGAGGAAGGCAGGAAGGGATGCTGCACAGAGGGCAAGAGAGCACGGACGGCACCGACGGGGGCGAACTCACCGTCCCCATGGCCTGGTTGTACGCCGAGTACATCGCCGACGAACTGCTGCGTACGGGCGACCTGATGCCGCCCACCTCCTTCGAGTTCCGCGCCGGGCGCGACGCCCTCGCGCTGACCATCTTCCTGTCCGACAGCGGGGGCGAACTCTCCGGAATCCGGGTCATCACCCAACTGGAGACCTGGCTTTCGCTGACGGCGTACGACCAGCCATGGCACGCGTGGGTGCGCGAACACCTGGCGCTGCGCGCGGCCGAGGCCACCGGATCCGCCGCGCCCGATCCCGATCTGCGGCTGGCCTCCGCGGCCTGGCGCTGGTTGGAGGAGACGGAACTGCTCGCTCCGGACCTGGACGCAGTGCCCGGCGGCGGCTCCGTACCAGGTGAGGACGACGGTCCGAAAGTGTGGACGGCGGCCTGGCGGCTGGGGTTGCCGCTCGGGCATCTGGCCATCCACCTCTTCTGACGGCGGCCGTGACCGCGCCGGGAACTCTTCCGACGCGGCCGCGACCGCGCCAGGAACAGTTTTTTCGAGCTCGCACCAATCCGCGAGCGCCCGTGCTCCGAATGTCCTGACCCCGATTCCGGACGAGTCTTGAGTGATTCGACGGTCTGGTGCGTACCCGTGGGCAACAGCAACACCACTCACAGTCCGCACCAACGCCACGAGGATTCGGTATTCGGTATGAGGTCCCTGGAACGGCATCGCGACGTCGGCGCCTATGCGCTCGGCGTGCTCGGCGAGGCGGAAGCCTTCCGCTTCGAGGACCACCTCATGGAGTGCCCTCGGTGCACGGCGTACGTCAGCGAGTTCCGCCCCGCCACACGGCAGTTGATGCTGTACCGCCGGTCGACGCCGCGCAGCGTGCACCCTTTCGCCGCTCCCGGTCCGCGACTGCTCGACCGGCTGCTCGGTGAGGTGGCCACGCGCAACCGGGCCGGCCGCCGACGCCTCCTGTACGCCCTGGCGGCCTCCGTGGTGCTCGCGGCGGGCGGTCCCACGATCGCCGTCGTCACCGCGCACGGCTCCCCCTCGGACCATGTCGCCGCGGCCGACCCCCCGGCGAGCCAGATGGCCAGGACCGACGCGGAGACCGGGGTCTGGGCCCAGGTGACGACCCGGGACCGGGTCTGGGGCAGTGAGATCGAGGTCCAGGTCAAGGACGCCAAGGGCCCCCGCTCCTGCGAGCTCGTCGCGATCGGCGATGACGGCTCGGAGCAGTCGGTGACGAGCTGGATGGAGCCCCCGCACAACGGCGCCGCCATCACCATGCAGGGCGGCTCGTCGATGCGGACCGACGAGATCCGCCAGTTCGAGGTGCGCACGGCGGACGGCAAACACCTCGTGACGCTCAACTCCCCCTGAGCGGCGCCCGCCTACTTGAGCAGCCGGGACATCCGCCGGTCCGCCAGCGGCTTGCCGCCGGTCTGGCAGGTCGGGCAGTACTGCAGCGAGGAGTCGCTGAAGGAGACCTCGCGGATGGTGTCGCCGCACACCGGGCAGGCCTCCCCCGTTCTCCCGTGCACCCGCAGGCCGCTTTTCTTCTCCGCCTTCAGCCGTCCGGCGGCCAGCCCGTGGGAGCGCTCCACCGCCTCGGCGAGCGTGCCGCGCAGCGCCTCGTACAGCCGCCGGGTCTCCTCGGGGGTCAGCGAGGAGGCGATCTTGAAGGGGGACATCCGGGCGGCGTGCAGGATCTCGTCGCTGTAGGCGTTGCCCACGCCCGCGATCAGACTCTGGTCGCGCAGCGCGCCCTTGAGCCGGCGCCGCTCGCCCTGGAGCAGTCCGGCGAACCGCTTCTCGTCGAAGTCGTCGGCGAGCGGGTCCGGGCCGAGCCGGGCGACACCGGGAATCAGCTGCGGGTCCTCGACGACGTACACGGCGAGCCGCTTCTGGGTGCCCGCCTCGGTGAGGTCGAAGCCCTCACCGGTCTCCAGCGCGACGCGCAGCGCGAGGGGGCCCTTGCCGGGCTTGGGCGGGCCGTCGGGGAGTGTGTCCTTCCAGTGCAGCCAGCCCGCGCGGGCCAGATGCGTGACGAAGTGCAGGCCGTCAGCGTCGATGTCGAGGAACTTGCCGAACCGGCCGACAGCGGTGACCTCGCGTCCCTCCAGGGCGGAGACGGGAGGGTCGTACGTCTTCATGACGCTGATGGCGACGGGCAGTACGCGCACGACCCGGCGGCCGACGAGATGGTCGGCCAGGAAGTCCTTGAGCGCTTCGACCTCGGGCAGTTCCGGCATACGTCCAGAGTGCCATCCGGCGCCGACGGCGCGAGGGATCAGTTCCGTTCCCGGACCATGAACTCGCACCACACGCACTTGCCGCCGCCGCGGGCGTCGACGCCCCACACGTCGGTGAGGCGGTCGACGAGCAGCAGTCCGCGGCCGGAGACACCGGACTCGCCGGCCTCGCGGCGGCGCGGCAGCGCGCTGGAGGAGTCCTCGACCTCGACGCGCAGTCTGCGGTCAGATCCGGTCAGGACGCGCAGGGTGACGATGGCGGAGCCCTCGGTGTGCATGAGGGCGTTGGTGATCAGTTCGTCGGCGACCAGCTCGATCTCGTCGGCCCGTTCACGGGCCCCCCAGGCGCGGACCGCGGCCCGGATCATGTGGCGGGCCTCGATGAGCGCTTCCGGGTCGCCGGGCGCCACGTGCTGCTGGAGGCGCCCGCCGGAGCGCTGGTCGATCACACCGTGGCGGCGCAGGAGCAGCAGGGCGACGTCGTCGTCCCCGCCGCGCTCCTCGGCCATCTCGATGAGCCGGTCGGCGAGGTCGCTGACGTCCTCCGGGCCGCCGCGGATGATTTCCCCGAGGATGCGCATGCCCTCGTCGAGGTCGACGCCCGGCTCCTCGACGAGCCCGTCGGTGCACAGCAGCAGGGTCTGGCCGGGGTCGAGTTCGACGGTGGAGACCGGGTATTCGAGGCGTCCGAACTCGGCGGACAGGCCGAGCGGCAGGCCGCCTTCGACGGGCAGCCTGCGGGACGTTCCGTCGGTGTGCCGGACGAGCGGGTCGATGTGGCCGGCCCGCACCATCTGGGCCACTCCGGTGGACAGGTCGATCTCGGCGTACAGGCAGGTCGCGAAGCGGTCGGTGTCGAGTTCGTCGAGGAAGACCGAGGCACGGGCCATCACGGTGGGCGGGGTGTGGCCCTCGGCGGCGTAGGCGCGCAGGACGATGCGCAGCTGGCCCATGACGGCGGCGGCGTGGGTGTCGTGGCCCTGGACGTCGCCGATGACGGCGCCGACGCGGCCGCCCGGCAGCGGGATCAGGTCGTACCAGTCACCGCCGATGTCCCGGCCGAGGGAGGCGGAGCGGTAGCGGACGGCCACGTCGGCGTCGGCGACGCTGGGGATGGAGCGCGGCAGCATGGCCTGCTGGAGGCCCTGGGCGAGGTCCTTCTCCTGTTCGTAGAACATGGCCCGCTGGAGGCTCTGGGCGATGCTGCTGCCGAGTGCGACGAGGACGTTGCGCTCGTCCTCCGAGAAGCCGTGCCGGTCGTTGTAGAGCAGGCCGATCGCTCCGATCGGGCGGGCCTGCACGATGAGCGGCAGATACGCGGCCGAGGTGATCTTCAGGCCGGTGATGTTCGGCCACAGGAGCGGGTACGACTCGGCGAACTCCTCGGGCGACTCGATGAAGTGCGGCGCGAGGGTACGTACGACCTCGTTCATCGGGTACTGCGCGTCCAGCCGCGTGACCCGGGTGCCGGGGACGTAGCTGTGCTGGGGGCCCGTGGCGACCATGCGGATGCGGCCCGCCTCCACCAGGCCCATGACCAGGCTGGCCGCGCCGAGATGGGTGAGGCCGTGGGTGTCCTGCAGGACGTCGATGACGTCCTCGACCGTGCGGGCGTGGGCCAGCGCGGCCGTGGTCAGCTGGACGACGTTGGTCTGCTGGCGCCGAACCTCGTTCTGGGCGGCCTGTTCACGGCGCGCCGCGCTGTCGTCGAGCTCGTCGGTGGCGTCGCGGACGATGCCGATGATCCGGCGCGGCCGGCCGGTCTCGTCGCGGCGGATATAGCCCTGGGTGTGGGTCCAGCGCAGGGTGCCGTCGCGGCGGCGGATGCGAAAATAGGCACCGTAGTTCTCGCTGCCGTCCTTGAGGGCGTGGGACACCATGGTGTCGAGACGGAGCGACTCGGCCTGCGGGACGCGTATGCCCAGGGTGGCGGGGTTCCCGTCGAATTCGTCCGGGCGCACGTCGAAGACCTCGTGGGCCTGGGCGTCCATCTGCATCAGACCGGTGTCCAGGTCCCAGTCGAAGCTGCCCATGCGGTTGAGCGCCAGGATCGGATCCGGGTGGGCGGGCCAGTCGTCCGGGAGTGACAGGGCGCTCGCTCCCCGATCAACCATGGGGCAACCATGCCAGCATTTGCCCGATTATTCGACTTCTGGGGAGCCCCTTTCCGGGCTCCCCGGAAGAGCGGGCGTTCAGCCGTCGAGGACATCGGTCGAGACGTCGAAGACGCTGTCCGGACCGGTCGGCTCGTCGGGGATCAAGCCGCCGCCGTCGGGGGCGTCGGGGCTGTCCGGGGCGGTGTCCTCCGGCGTGCCCGGTTCGTCGGACCGGGACTGCGGTGACGAGGGCTCCTGGGAGCCGGAGCGGGCGGTGTTCCCGCCCGAGGGGGCCGGCGTGGTCCCCGGTTCCGTGGTCGGCGGTGCCGTGACGGTGGCCGTGGGGCAGTGCGGGGGCTCGGTCGTCGGGGGCGAGGACCGGTCCGGCCGGGATACGTCCATGGCGGCGCCGTCCGTCGGCGTGCCGGTGGGCGCGGTGCCGGACCCGGCGGTCTCGCCCGGGGTGCTCTCCCCGTTCCCCGGTGTCGCGGTCTCCGTCGCGGTGGGCGTGACGCAGTCGGTGGCGGAGGCGTCCGGGGACGGGCTCCGCCCGCCCGGCGAGGCGCTGGCGGAGGGGTCGTGCGGGGCCGCAGAATCGTGCGGCCCCGGGGTCGGGGTCCGGCCGTCGGGCGGCGGTACGACCTGGTCGTGACGGTGGCCGTCGTGGCCGACCGGCCGTTCGATCCAGGTGTCGTCGGCGACGTCGACGATCGTGATGTCGGTGATCACGACGGGTGCCGGGGTCACGACGACGACCCGGGCGGGCCGGTAGCCGCTCCAGGGCCTGCCCCGGGTGTCCGGGTTCCCGTCGAGCGGGGTGGGGCGGCCCAGCGGGTTGCCGCAGGCGCAGCGGACCCGGGGTACGCCCCGGTTGTCGACGAGGACGGCCGTACCGGCCTGGAGCACGGCCTGGAAGCCGGTCGCCTGTCCGTCGCCGAATCCGTGGTCCGTGACGCCGGTGTCGGCGCGCAGCACGACCGGGGTCAGCTGGCGCAGGTAGTCCGGCACGGATCCCGGCGCTATGCCGGAGACCTCGGCGAAGGCGCTGGTCCTGTCCCGGTCGGCGACCAGGAACCGGATCTGCTTCTCGATGTCGCAGCTGCCGGCGTTCCGGGTGCCGCCGTAGAGGCCCGGTGTGGCGCCCGAGAACGAGCGTACCTCCTGCGTTCCGGCGGGCGTGGATTGCGGCGTTCGGGTGACAGGTGGCCGGGTCCTGGTGGAGATGTCGGTGGACTCCGTGAAGGGGTCGGGGCCCTGGACCGCGGCGGGCTGGAGGAACACCTCGCCGCCGGTCGATCCGTTCGATGCCTTGCCCCTGTCGCCGCCGCCACACCCTGCGACGACGAGGAGTGCCGCCGCGAGCGCGCAGGCCGCGACGTGGGTCCTGGTGGGTATGTGCACCACGTTCTCCCGTTCGTCCCGGGCAATTCGTGCACCATTCTCTGCGTCACCCTCTTGGCGCACGCAAGCGGAGATCGGTCACCCAGCGTCACAATGGAGGGGAGAGGAGCACGCGCCATGGAGTGGTTCGTCGCACCCGACTACTGGCTGAGCCGGCTGGTCTTCCAGCGGGCGCTCGCCGTGCTGTATCTCGTCGCGTTCCTGGGCGCGGCCCTGCAGTTCCGTGCGCTGATCGGGGAGCGCGGGATGCTGCCGGTGCCCCGCTTCGTGCGGCGGGTCGCGTTCCGTGACGCGCCGAGCGTGTTCCATCTGCGCTACTCGGACCGCTTCTTCGCGGGCTGGTGCTGGACGGGCTGCGCGGTGTCGGTGGCGCTGATCGCGGGCCTCGACGGGCGGCTGCCGCTCTGGGGGGCGATGCTGTTGTGGCTGGTCCCCTGGGCCCTGTATCTGTCGATCGTCAATGTCGGCCAGACCTGGTACTCGTTCGGCTGGGAGTCCCTGCTCCTGGAGGTGGGCTTCCTCGCGGTCTTCCTCGGCAACGACGAGGTGGCACCGCCGGTCGTCGTGCTGTTCCTCATGCGCTGGGTGCTGTTCCGCGTCGAGTTCGGCGCGGGGCTGATCAAGATGCGGGGCGACGCCTGCTGGCGGAAGCTGACCTGCCTCTATTTCCACCACGAGACCCAGCCGATGCCGGGTCCGCTGAGCTGGTTCTTCCACCATCTCCCCAAGCCGTTCCACCGGGTCGAGGTGGCCGCGAACCACTTCACCCAACTCGTGCTGCCCGTTCTGCTGTTCACCCCGCAGCCGGTCGCGACGGCGGCGGCCTCGCTGATGATCCTGACCCAGTTGTGGCTGGTCCTGTCCGGCAACTTCTCCTGGCTGAACTGGACGACGATCGTGCTCGCCCTGAGCGTGACCGAACTGCCCACCACCGCGCCGCATGTCGCCGCCGCGCCGCTCTGGTACGAGGTGGTCGTCCTCGTGGTGGCCGCCGGCCTGCTGGCCCTGAGCTACCGTCCGGCACGCAATCTGATCTCCCCGCGCCAGGTCATGAACCGCTCCTTCGACCCGCTCCATCTGGTCAACACCTACGGGGCGTTCGGCAGCGTCAGCCGGGTGCGTCACGAGGTGGTCGTCGAGGGCACCGCGGACGAGGTGCCGCGCGAGGACGCGGACTGGCGGGAGTACGAGTTCAAGGGCAAACCGGGGGATCCGCGGTACTGGCCGCGCCAGTTCGCGCCGTACCATCTGCGGCTCGACTGGCTGATGTGGTTCGTGGCGCTCTCTCCCGGATACGCCGGAACATGGTTCTCGGGTCTGGTGGAGCGACTCCTGGAGAACGACCGTGACACCCTGCGACTGCTCCGCCGCTCCCCGTTCCCCGCCGACGCGCCGCCCCGCTACATTCGCGCCCGCCTCTTCCGCTACCGGTACACGACCTGGCGCGAACTCCGCGAGACGGGCGCGTGCTGGCACCGGACGT
This sequence comes from Streptomyces sp. NPDC005784, assembly GCF_042871525.1. Taxonomy (NCBI): domain Bacteria; kingdom Bacillati; phylum Actinomycetota; class Actinomycetes; order Kitasatosporales; family Streptomycetaceae; genus Streptomyces; species Streptomyces sp. NPDC005784. The sequence continues at coordinate 120,382 of NZ_JBIAIQ010000014.1, read as the reverse complement.
ATGTGCGCGACTTCCTTCCGCCGACCCGGCTGGACGGCGGGGCCGAGCGGCGGGTCCCGTACTAGCCGCCTGGTTCCGAAGCGATCGGTGATCACGGGCGGCGAGTGAGCCGGTGGCCATCGCGCCAGAGGCCGCGATCCGAACTGTGCGTGGGCGATGGGGTGGGTCAGACTCCTCCCGGACTCAGACGGGTATGGGAATGGCGGGAATCGTCGAAAGGCTCTGGAGACCGGGGAGATGCCGCCCCGCGACGGGCTCCACCGATCAGACGCGGTAGACGCGGGTGGCCGTGCCGGTGAAGACGGCCTGGCGCTCGTTCTCGTTCAGGGCAGCCGTCAACTCCTCGGCCGTCCAGACGACTTGGGCGTAGGTCGCGGCGAGTGTGCAGACCGGCCAGTCGGAGCCGAACATCGTCCGGTCGGGACCGAAGGCCTCCAGGACCGTGTCGGCGTACGGCCGCAGGTCGTCGACGGTCCACCGCGCGGGGTCCGCCTCGGTGACCATCCCGGAGAGCTTGCACACCGTGTTGGGCAGCGCGGCCAGTTCGCGGACCGCGCCCGCCCAGGGGTCCAGGGCACCGGTGGCGACGAGCGGCTTTCCCAAGTGGTCCAGCACGAAGGTCAGTCCGGGGTGTTCGGCGGCCGCCCGCGCACAGGCGGGCAGTTGGCGCGGCAGCACGACGAGGTCGTAGACCAGCCCCGCGTCCGCGACGGCGGCCAGTCCGCGCCGCACGTCCGGACGCAGGAGCCATCGGGGGTCGCGCTCGCCCTGCACCTGATGACGGACGCCCCTGAGACGACGGCCGCCGGGCATCTCCCGCAGGCGCGCGAGGTCGTCGGCGACGTCCGGCCGGGTGAGGTCCGTCCACCCGACCACGCCCGCCACCAGCGCACTGCGCTCCGCTAGCGCGAGGAGCTCCGGGGTCTCCTCGGCCACCGTGACCGTCTGGACGAGGACGGTGCGGTCCACCCCGGTGGAGTCCGCCTCAGGGGTGAGGTCCGCGATGCCGAAGTTCCGTCGTAGGGGCCGGAGTTCGGGTCCGGTGATCCAGTCCTGGTTGCGGACCGACAGGTCCCAGACGTGGTGGTGGGCGTCGACCGTCACGGCAGTTCCCGTACGGGAAGGGGGGCGGCGGCGGGCAGCAGGCCCTCCGTGTGCAGTTCGCGCCAGAACTCCGGAGGCACGGGCGTCGCGAACCGCTCGGCGCAGTCGCGGACCTCGGCCGCCGAGCGGGCGCCTGCCAGCACGCTCGCCACGGCCGGGTGGGCGGCCGGGAAGGCCAGGGCGGCGGCGCGCAGGGTGGTGCCGTGCCGCTCGGCGATCGCCTTCAGACGCACGGCCCGCTCCAACAACTCTCCGGGCGCCACGGCATAGTTGTACGTCACTCCCGGACGCGGGTCGGCCAGCAGGCCGGAGTTGAAGGCGCCTCCGATGACGACGGAGGTGCCGCGGTCCAGGGCGGCGGGCAGCAACTCGGCGAGGGCGCTGTGGTCCAGGAGGGTGTAGCGGCCCGCGCAGAGCACCACGTCGACATCCGTCTCGCGGACGAACCGGGTGAGCATCTCCGTCTGGTTCATGCCCGCGCCGATCGCGCCGACCACGCCCTGCGAGCGCAGCTCCTCCAGCGCCGGGTAGCCCTCGCGGAAGGCCTGCTCGGCATGGTCGTCGGGGTCGTGCAGATAGACGACGTCCACGCGGTCGAGGCCGAGCCGTTCCAGACTGGCTTCCAGACTCCGGCGTACACCGTCGGCGCCGAAGTCCCAGACACGGCGGTGCGTGGCGGGCACCGCGAAGCCGTCGGCCAGGTCGTCGCCGCCCGTCTCCACGGGTTCGAGGAGGCGGCCCACCTTGGTCGAGACGGTGTACTCGGCGCGGGGCCGGTCGCGCAGGGCCTCGCCCAGGCGCCGTTCGGAGAGGCCGAGGCCGTAGTGCGGGGCGGTGTCGAAGTAGCGGATGCCGCTCGTCCAGGCGACGTCGACCGCCTCGTACGCCTGCTCGTCGGTGACCTCGGAGAACAGGTTGCCGATGCCTGCCGCGCCGAAGGACAGCGCGCTGACGGGGACACCGCTCCTGCCGAGGGAGTTCACCGGCCCGCCGGGCGCAGCCGCAGCCCGTGCATCCCGCCGTCCACCGCGAGGGCGGTACCGGTGGTGGAGCCGGACAGCGGGCTCGCCAAGTAGGCGATGGCTCCCGCGACTTCGGGCGCCGACACCAGGCGGCCGGTGGGCTGGCGGGCCTCCAGGGCGGCGCGCTCGGCGGCCGGATCGGGAGCGGCGTCCACGAGCCTGCCGACCCACGGGGTGTCCACCGTGCCGGGGTTGACGCAGTTGACCCGGATGCCTTCGCGGACGTGGTCGGCGGCCATGGCGAGGGTGAGGGCGTGGACGGCGCCCTTGGACGCCGAGTACAGGGCCCGTTGGGGCAGGCCGGCGGTGGCCGCGACCGAGCAGGTGTTCACGATCGCCGCGTGCGCGGATTCCCGGAGGTGGGGCAGAGCGGCGCGGGTCGTCCGCACCACACCGAGGACGTTGACGTCCAGGACCCGGTGCCATTCCTCGTCGTCGTTGTCCTCGACGGTGCCGCGGGCGCCGATGCCCGCGTTGTTGACCAGGATGTCGAGGCCGCCGAGGTCCGCGACCGCGGCGGCGACGGCCGCCCGTACGGAGGCGTCGTCGGTGACGTCGGCGCGGTGGCCGGTCAGCGGCTTGTCGACGGACGAGGGATCGAGGTCGAGGACGGCGACCCGGGCGCCGCGGGCGGCCAGGAGGTCGGCGGTGGCCCTGCCGATCCCGGAGGCGCCTCCCGTCACCAGCGCCCTGAGTCCGTCGAAGTCCTGAGAGTCCGTCATGCTGTCCTTCCCTTCGGGTCGTCGACGTTCCGCCGGGCGAGGTCGGCGGCCCAGAAGGCGCCGCCGGGGTAGGTGAACTCCGCGATGGACTCGGGCCGCATCTCGGCGGAGAAGCCGGGCGTGGTGGGTGCCGTGTAGTGGCCGTCGCGGATCACGACCGGTTCGGTGAAGTGCTCGTGCAGATGGTCGACGTACTCGATGACGCGGTCGTCGGTGGTGCCGGACAGGGCGACGAAGTCGAACATCGAGAGGTGCTGGACGAGTTCGCACAGGCCGACTCCCCCGGCGTGCGGGCAGACGGGCACGCCGAACTTGGCCGCGAGGAGCAGGATGGCGAGGTTCTCGTTGACACCTGCGACGCGTGCGGCGTCGATCTGGAGGATGTCGATGGAGCCGGCCTGGAGGAGCTGTTTGAAGACGACGCGGTTCTGCGCGTGTTCGCCGGTGGCGACCTTGACGGGGGCCACCGCCCTGCGCACGGCGGCATGGCCGAGGATGTCGTCGGGGCTGGTCGGCTCCTCGATCCAGTACGGCCGGCACTCGGCGAGCGCCTTGGTCCAGGTGATCGCCTCGTCCACGTTCCAGCGCTGGTTGGCGTCGATCGCGATGCGGATGTCCGGGCCCACCGCCGCACGGGCGACGCGGCAACGGCGCAGGTCGTCCGCGAGGTCCGCTCCCACCTTCAGCTTGATCTGCCGGAATCCCGCCGCGACCGCCTCGACGGCGAGACGGGTGAGCTTCTCGTCGCTGTAGCCGAGCCAGCCGGGCGAGGTGGTGTACGCGGGATAGCCCCGTGCGCGCAGGGTCGCGGCGCGTCCCGGGGCCCCTTCCCGGCCCCGGCGCAGCAGTTCCAGCGCCTCTTCGGGCGTCAGCGCGTCGGTGATGTAGCGGAAGTCGACCTGGCCGACGAGCCAGCCGGGGTCGGCGTCCGCGAGCAGTTGCCACAGCGGTTTGCGGGCGTGTTTGGCGGCCAGATCCCACACGGCGTTGACGACGGCACCGATCGCCATGTGCATCACGCCCTTCTCGGGTCCGAGCCAGCGCAGCTGGCTGTCGCCGACCAGGTCCCGGGAGAGGGAGCCGGGGTCGGCGCACAGCTCGTCGAGAGACCGTCCGACCACGTGCCCCCGCAGCGCGTCGATCGCGGCGACCTGGACATCATTGCCCCGCCCGATGGTGAAGCTGAAGCCGTGCCCCTCGGCTCCGTCGGCAGCGTCGGTGCGCAGGACGACGTACGCCGCCGAGTAGTCGGGATCCGGATTCATCGCGTCCGAGCCGTCGAGCTCGCGCGAGGTGGGGAAGCGGATGTCGTAGGTGTCGACCGCGGTGACACGGGCGGGGCTCGGGGACACGGGAGGCCTTTCGGTCGGTCCTCGTCGGGCACATCGGTGAGGTGGAGCAGTGGCTGCGGTCCCACCTCGCACCGTAGCGGCTCGAACCGGGAACGACGCCGCCTCCGGGCGTCAGGCGCGCTTCAGCCGCAGTGTCACCAGCTCGAAGGGGCGCAGCCGCAGACTGATCCGGCCGCCCTCCCGGGCCGGGGACGGAACGTCCGCGAGGGGTCGCTCCAGCAGGTCCGTCACGGTGACGTCCCGGACGCTGAACCCGGCCGTCAGAGTGGCCCTCGTACGGCCGCCCCGGGACTCGTGGAAGCGGACGACGACGTCCCCGCTGCCGTCGTCGGCCAGTTTGACCGCCGTCACGACGACCGCGTCCCGGTCGACGGTGACCAGCGCCGCGACCTCCCGCGCACCCGTCACCCGCCGCTCGGGCAGGTTGATCCGCCAGCCCTCGCGCACCGCGTCGCCGATCGCGGCGCCCGGCACCAGCGCGTGCCGGAAGCGGTGCGTCCCCTGGTCGGTCTCGGGGTCGGGGAAGCGCGGGGCGCGCAGCAGCGAGACACGCACGGTCGTGGTCGTACCCGAGTCGCTGCTCCGCACGGCGCGGGTGACGTCGTGGCCGTACGTCGAGTCGTTGACGAGGGCGACGCCCCATCCCGGTTCCTCGATGTGCACGAAGCGGTGGTTGCACGCCTCGAACTTGGCGTACTCCCATGAGGTGTTGGTGTGCGTGGGCCGGTGGAAGTGCCCGAACTGGGTCTCGGACGCGTACCGTTCGGCGTGCACGTCGAGCGGGAAGGCGAGCTTCAGGAACTTCTCGGTCTCGTGCCAGTCCACCTCGGTGTCGATGCCGAGCCGACGCTCCCCCGGGCTCAGCGACAGCACCTGGGTGACCCGCGACGCCTCGAAGGACCGGACGACACGGACCGCCGCGCCGTCCTCGGCGGGCGCGACCTCGTCCGCGTCGACCAGATCGGTGACCGTGTTGCGGTAGAACTCGTCGACGTCCCAGGCGTCCCACATGTTCGGGAAGTCGGGGTGGATCTGGAGCAGGTTGGCGGCCCGGCCGGGTGCGATCGTCTCGCGGTCCGCTTCGAGGTCGTACGCCGAGACCACGAGCCCCCGTTCGTCGATCTCCACGCGCAGCAGGCCGTTGTCGAGGACGTGGCCGCCGCCCGTACGCGGAGCGAGACTCACCTCGCCTTCGACGCGTGGCGCTGCGGCGCCGCCCGCCGGGACCCCGTCCCTGCTGTGCGGGGCCGAGTTGAACACCAGCGCGGTCGAGCCGTCGCCGGCCAGTGCGCGCTGGGCGGCGTCGATGACGGCGCCCAGCTCCACGGCGACCCGCTCGTAGGTGCGGCGGGCCTCCCGGTGCACCCAGGCGATGGACGAACCGGGCAGGATGTCGTGGAACTGGTGGAGCAGCACCGTCTTCCACAGCCGGTCCAACTCCTCGTACGGGTAGGGGAATCCGGTGCGTACGGCGGCGGTCGCCGCCCAGAGTTCGGCCTCCCGCAGGAGGTGCTCGCTGCGCCGGTTGCCCTGCTTGGTCCTCGCCTGGCTGGTGAGGGTGGCGCGGTGCAGCTCCAGGTACAGCTCACCGACCCACACGGGGGCGTCGGGGTATTCGGCCTCGGCCTTCCTGAAGAACTCCTCGGGGGTCTCCCAGACCACGGTCGCGGAGCCTTCGAGGTCGCGCAGCCGGGCCGCCTTGGCGACCATCTCGCGTGTCGTGCCGCCGCCCCCGTCGCCCCAGCCGGTGGGGGCGAGGGAGTGCCGGGCGACGCCCTTGTCCTTGAAGTTGTCCGCCGCGTGGGCGATCTCGCTGCCCTTCATCGAGCAGTTGTAGGTGTCGACGGGCGGGAAGTGCGTGAAGATCCTGGTGCCGTCGATGCCCTCCCAGCGGAAGGTGTGGTGCGGGAACTTGTTGGTCTGCGACCACGAGATCTTCTGTGTCAGCAGCCACTTGGAGCCGGCCGCCTTGATGATCTGCGGAAGGCCGGCGGCGAAGCCGAAGGTGTCGGGCAGCCAGGCCTCCTCGTTCTCGATGCCGAACTCGTCGAGGAAAAACCGCTTCCCGTGCACGAACTGACGGGCCATCGCCTCCGAGCCCGGCATGTTGGTGTCCGACTCGACCCACATGCCTCCGGCGGGCACGAACCGCCCGTCGGCGACCGCCTTCTTCACCCTGGCCCACACCTCGGGCCGGTGGTCCCTGACCCACGCCCATTGCTGGGCCTGGGACATGACGAAGACGAAGTCGGGCTCGTCCTCCAGCAGCGCGGTCATGTTGGAGGTCGTGCGGGCCACCTTGCGGACGGTCTCGCGCAGCGGCCACAGCCAGGCCGAGTCGATGTGCGCGTGCCCGACGGCGCTGATCCGGTGCGCCGACGGCACGGCGGGCGCCGCCAGGACGTCCCGGAGCTGTGAACGCGCCGCTCCCGCCGTGCTGTTGACGTCCTGGAGGTCCAGCGCGTCCAGGGCCCGTTCCACCGCGCGCAGGATGTCCCAGCGCCGCGCGGACTCCACCGGAAGTTCGGCCATCAGCTCGCCGAGGACCTCCAGGTCGTTGACGAGTTGCCACACCGTCTCGTCGAAGACGGCGAGATCCATCCGCCCCAGCCGGTACTGCGGCTCGCTGCCCGCCGTCTCCTTGTCGCCCAACCGGGTCGGCAGGAAGGGGTGGTAGTCGAGGATCACCGGGTTGGAGGCGGCCTCGATGTGCAGCTGGACCCGCTCGCCGCCCTCGACCGGGGCGCCGATCCGGACCCACTGGTTGCGCGGGTTGAGGCCCTTCACGGGAGTGCCGTCGGGCCGGTGGACGAGGCCCTCGCACTGGAAGCCCGGCATGTTCTCGTCGAAGCCGAGGTCGAGCAGGGCCTCCACCGTCCGGCCGGCCCACGCCTCGGGGACGGTGCCGGTGACCCGGAACCAGCTGGTGCCCCACGGAGCACCCCAGCGCGCCCCCACCTCGATCGGTTTCGGCGGGGCGGCGAGGCCTTCGGCGACCGGGACGGGCTCGTCCGGCGCGTTCCACACCGCCACGTCCAGCGGTATCGACTCGGGGTACACGGCCGGACGGACGCGTTCGTCCAGGACGCGCTTGAGACGGGCTTCGACCAGAGTGCGGTCGTCATGCATGCGAGTGCTCCGTGGGGTGAGGGGTGAGGGGTGAGGGCTACCAGGTGTGGGTGGTCGTCGCGGGGGTCGAGACGGTGAACAGCTCCCCCACCGACCGCAGTTCGAACACAGCGGCCGTCTCGTCCTGTTCGGGGGCGAGACCGCCGACGTAGAAGGCGCTCTGGCAGGTTCCGCCGAGGAAGCGGCGTGTGCCGTCGGGGAGGATCCGGTACAGCTCGTAGTGGCGGGTGGCTCCCGCCGTCGCGTCGTCGGCCGGACCGGGGGCGGCCTGCCAGGCGAGGCGCAGGCCGGTGGGCTCGGCGTCGGTGACGCGCAGGCCGGTGGGCTCGGTGGGGGTCACGACCGCGTCGCGCACGGCGAGACCGCCGAGCCGCCAGCGCACCGGGGCTCCGGCCCCGGTCAGCCGGACGCCCAGGGCCCGTACGGTCCCCGACAGCCCGCCGAGCGGCACGGTGGTGGTCTGCCAGCCGTCGCCCGACGGCAGCCCGTCGACCGACGTCAGCGGGAAGTACGTGTACGGGGGCGCCGTGCCGGCCGCGTCCGGGTCGGCCGTGGCGACGGCGAGTTCCAGGGACGCGTCGCCCGCGTCGGTGCGGTGGGTCAGCTCGACGACCGTGTCCGGGCCGAGCGGGAGCCGCGTCGCGTACAGGTCCAGCGTGGCCGGTTCGTCGAGGTCGCCGGAGACGAGGAGGCTGCTGCCGCCGCGCCAGGCGTCCGCGAAGTCGAAGGTCACCGAGGGTCGTTGGCCGGTGGTGCGGACCACCCAGCGGCGCGAGGGCAGCCGGTCCTGGAGTCCGAGATGGTTCCAGGCGGTGTCGGACGTGGCTTTCCCGTCCTCGTACCACTTCAGGCCGTGGCCGGTGTTGAAGACGGTCGCGAAGGGGACGGAGGTGACGGTGGAGCGGTCGGCGACGGAGACGGCGGGTGCGCGCCAGGTCGCCGTCGGGTCGGGTGCGGCGGGGTCGAGGGAGGCGCCGGTCCAGAACGCGTCGTCGGCGGCGTGGAAGTCCCCGGGCGTGCGGCTCGCCGGGAGGTGGTTGCGGGTCCACTCCGGCCGGTAGAAGCCTATGGAGGTGATGTGCGCCGTACCGGTCGGCACGATGGCGTCCCAGTTCACCGAGGCGTTCGGGCCGTTCGCCTCGACGTCGACGCCGGCCCACAACTCGTAGCGGTCGCGGCCGAGTTGCCGGGCGGTCGTCCCGGACGAGGCGAGGCTGCTCCGGGACCAGCGGAAGTCGAGGAACATCGTGTCGGCGGCCTGGAAGAACGCCTTGTTCTGGTTGTTCAGCGCGCCCTGCCAGCTCACCGCGCCGTTCACGGTCATCGCGTCGTACCAGGTGACGCGCTGTCCCTCGGCCGCGCCGAGCAACCTCAGTTCGCCCACGAAGCCGAGCATGTCGGTGGCGAGCGCGGTGTTCCCGCCGCCGGTCTCGGCGTTGATGAACCAGCCGTCGAAGCCGTACGCGGCGGCGACCGCGACGAGTTGCGCTGCGAGCGGGAAGTGCCCGGCGGAGTCCTTCTGCACCAGGTCGCGGGTCCACCGCAGTTGGCCGCCGTAGGCGACGGGCGGCAGGAACACATTGCCGAGGACGGGTACGCCGTGGCGGTGGGCGGCGTCGACGATCGGCGCGTTGGGCGCGAGGATCAGTCCCTCGCCCGACGAGCCTCCCCAGAAGACGAGTTCGTCGACGTACGACCAGTGGGTGAGCGCGTAGTAGTCGGCGGTGGCCGCGCCCTGGGCGGGGTTGCTCGATGTGGGGCCGAAGGAGACCAGGGACTGGACCCGGGCCTGACCGGAGCGGGCCGTGGTGTTCGCGGGGACCGGGGTGAAGCGCGTGGCGAGCGGAACGGTGGCCGCGTTGAAGGCCAGGTCCGCGTCGCTCTCGGCGCTCCATGCCGTCAGGCCGCGCCAGGTGATGCCGGCGCCCGGGGTGCCCGAGGGCAGCGAGTCGGGGTACCAGTAGGAGGCATAGGGCTGGAGGTCGCGGGTGGCGGCCGCGGCCGTGCCAGGCAGGCCGGGGAGGAGTCCGGCGGCGGCGCCGGCTCCGGCGAGCAGGACGGTGCGTCTGCTGAGGTTCACGGTGTGCTCCGTATCGTTGGGGGACGGATTACGGTGCTGGGGTCGTGCGGTGAGTCCCTGCGGGACGGATTACGGTGCTGGGGTCAGGATGTAAGTCCCTGGGGGACGGACTTCGGTGCCGGGGACCAGATGTGAGGCCCCGGGGGACGGACTTCGGTGCCGGGGTCATGCGGTGGCCTGACCCGGTGTGACGACCTCGGTGATGCCGCGGGCGGCGAGGTGTTCCTTGTCTGCGGCGCGGCTCGCGAGGACGGTGGTGGGGCGGACGCCGTCGGCGGTCAGCCGGGCGAAGGCCTCGAAGACGGGGCCGCCCGGCGCGCAGACCGAGCGGCCCGGTGTGGTGTCGACGACCAGCGCGGTGGTGCGCTGGGCGGGTGCGTCCGGGCGGCCCTCCTTGACGATCCTCGCGATGCTCTCCCCGGCCGGCTTGGTCCGCCGGTCGTTGGTCAACAGGCCCAGGCTGTATTCGAGTTCGGGGAAATCGGCGAGGTCACGGCTGACGTCGTGCGAGCACCACCAGGTCACGCCCCACAGATCGGGGCAGTCCAGGGCGCCCGCGACCGTCGCCTCGGTGAAGGCGGCGGCGTGCTCGGCGGGGATCAGCGGAGCGGGCGCGCCGACCTCCTGGAGCCAGACCGGCCGGTGCGGGTCGTCCGCCCAGGCCTTGGACAGCTCGATCAGATAGGCGGCGTGGTGCTCGGTGGCGACGCCGGTACGGCCGTGGCGCTGTGCCGTCCCGTTGAACACCCACGAGTGCACGGCGGTCATCGCGCCGAGCCGGGCGGAGTGCTCCGGCGTGAACGGCTGGCCGTCCTGGTACCAGGCGGCATCGTAGGAGGCGTGCAGATGCGCCTTGCCCGGGGCGCCCTCCTCGCAGGCGGCCAGCAGGCGTGCGAGCCACGCTTCGGCCTGGGCGGGCGTGATGCGGTCGGGGTCGGGGTGCGGTCCGGCCGCGAACTGGTTGACCTCGTTGCCGATCGTCATGCCGATGAAGTTCGGCCGGTCGGCGAGGGCCGAGGCCAGGATCCGCAGGTATCGCGCCTCCGCCTCGACCACGTCGGGATCGGTGAAGATGTTCCGCCGGTGCCAGGTCTGGGTCCAGGCCGGCAGGAAGTCGAAGCTCGACAGATGTCCTTGCAGACCGTCCACGTCGACGTCGAGTCCCCGCTCGCCGGCCGCGTCGGCGAGCGCGACCAGCTGCTCGACGGCCCGCGGGCGGATCAGCGTCCGGTTGGGCTGGAAGTAGGGCCACAGCGGGAAGACCCGGATGTGGTCCAGGCCGAGCGCGGCGACGGAGTCGAGATCGGCGCGTACGGAGTCCAGGTCGAAGTCGAGCCAGTGGTGGAACCACCCGGCACTCGGGGTGTAGTTGACGCCGAAGCGCACGGCAGAGGGCATACAGGATCCTTGCGAATCGGAAGTACGGGAGTGCGGGACTACGGAAGTACGGGAATGCGGGAATACGGAAGTACGGGAATGCGGGAATACGGCATCACGGAGATACGGAGGGACAGGACCGGCGGCGAACTGCCGGCCCGCGTCAGCCCTTCACGGCTCCCTCGCCCACCCCGCGGAAGAAGTACCGCTGGAGACAGGCGAAGAGGACGATCAGCGGTGCCACGGCGATGATCGTGCCCGCGGCGACGAGCCGTTCGTCGTTGGCGAAGGTGCCGTGCAGATAGTTGAGTCCGATGGTCAGGGTGAACTTCGAGGGATCGCTGAGCACGATGAGCGGCCACAGGAAGTCGTCCCACGCGCCCATGAAGGCGAAGATCGCGACGACGGCGAGGGTGCCCCTCACCGAGGGCAGCGCGATCCGCAGGAACCGCTGCCAGACGTCGGCCCCGTCGACGAAGGCCGCCTCCTCGATCTCGTACGGGAGGTTGAGGAAGGCGTTGCGCATCAGCAGGACGTTCATCGCGCCGACGCAGCCGGGCAGGACGACCCCGATGAGCGTGTTGTTCAGGCCGAGTTCCCGCATGGTGGTGAACTGGGCGATGATGATGCCTTCGACGGGCACCAGCATGGCGAGGATGAACACCAGGGTGGCCACGCGCCGGCCCCGGTAGCGCAGCCGGGCCAGGGCGTAGCCCGCGAGTGCCGAGCCCACGCAGTTGCTGACGACGCCTGCGCCCGCGACCTTGAGCGAGTTGAGGGCGTAGTCCCACACGGGGATGGTGTCGGCGACCCGCTGGTAGTTGTGCAGGGTCGGACGGCCGGGGAGGAACTTCGGCGGCGAACTGAAGACGTCCTCGGTCGGTCCCTTGAGCGAGGTGGACAGTTGCCACAGGAAGGGGCCGACGGTGAGGGCGAGGACGCCGAGCAACAACAGGTAGCGCAGGGCGAGTTCCCATGCGCGGATACGGCGTCCGTGTTCGTCGGTGACACCGCGGCGGCGCGGCCGGCGTTCCGTCTCCGGTCGCCGCTCGACAGGACGTACCTTCTCCAGCACGCTCACGCGTCCTCCTTCCGGTCCGCGCGCAGCACGAGCAGCATGAGTGCGACGGTGACGACGAAGACGACGACCGAGATGGCGGACGCGTAGCCGACCCGGCCGGTCAGTCCGGTGCCGGTGCGCTGGACGAGCATGACGAGGGTGGTGTCCTCGCCTGCCGGACCGCCGTCCGGGCCCGCCATCAGGTACACCTCGGAGAACACCTTGAAGGCGGCGACGGAGGAGAGCGCGGCGACCAGCACCATGGTGGAGCGGACGGCGGGCACGGTGACGGTGAGGAAGCGGCGCACCGCGCCCGCGCCGTCCACCGAGGCGGCTTCGTGCAGTTCGCGGGGCACATTGGCAAGCGCGGCCAGGTAAATGATCATGTAGTAGCCGAGGCCCTTCCAGACCGTGACGGCCATGGCGCTGAGCAGGAGCAGCCACTGGTCGCTCAGGAAGCCGACCTTGCCGATCCCGATCGCCTCCAGCAGCGAGTTCACCAGGCCGCGTTCGTCGAGGAGCCACACCCAGATGAGCCCGACCACGACGATCGACGCGACGACCGGGGTGTAGAAGGCCGACCGGAAGAAGGTGATGCCGGGGATGTTCTTCTGGACGAGGAGGGCGAGCAGCAGCGGCAGCAGGACGAGCGCGGGGACGACCCCGAGGACGTACAGCGTGCTGTTGCGCAGTCCGGTCCAGAACATCTCGTCGTGCAGCAGCTCCCGGAAGTTGGCCAGGCCGACGAATTCGCCGGGGATCAGGGTGCGGCGGTCGGTGAAGGAGTTGATCACCGTCGACACGAACGGATACAGGATGAACACGGCCACGACCAGGAGTCCCGGAGCGGCGAACAGCCAGGGACTGCCGACCAGTTGGCGCCTCACTCGGGTGTCGGGCCGTCGTCCCCGGGCAGCTGCCCGGCGCCCCGGGCCATGGGGCCGCGACCCCCGGGCATGGGACCTGGGCTCCCGCACGGTGCCGGAAGAACTCGCCACGTCCGCTCAGCCCTGCTGCTGGAGCAGCGTGTCACAGGCCTTGACAGCGTTGTCAAGAGCCGCCTTGGGGCTCTCCTTGCCCTGGAGCGCCTTGGCGACCTCGTTGCGCAGCGCGGTCTTCATCTGCTCGCTGAACAGGACCGGTGTGTAATTGACCGCGTTCTTCAGCGACTTGGCGGCGGCGATCCGCACGCGCGTCTCGTCGGTGCCGTCCTCCTGGGTGAAGTACGGGTCGTCGAGGGAGCCCGCGGTGCTCGGGAAGATCGCGACCTTCTTGGCGAAGGACATCTGGTTCCGCGCGTCGGTGACGTAGTGCGCGAAGGCGACCGCGGCCGGTGTGTGCTTGGTGCGCGAGTTGACCATCACGCCCATGACGTACATGTTCACCTTTCCGGTGCTGGTGATCTGGTCCGTGATGCCGATGTTCCTGTAGAGGTTCGGCGCCTGCTTCTTGAAGTTGCCGAGGTCCAGGGCGCTGCCCGGGTTCATGGCGACGGCGCCGGTGAGGAACTTCTTGCCGGACGACTCCGGGGTGGCGGTCAGCGCCTGCGCGTCGAGTGCCTTCGCGTCGTACAACTCCTTGTACCTGGTGAGGAGTTCGACCCCCTTGACGTCGTTGAAGGAGAACGCGGTGCCCGCCTCGTTCATCAGCTCGACGCCGTAGCGGCCGAAGTCCTCGACGGTGGGCACGTTGGCGAGGGTGGCGACCTCGCCGTCGCTCTCCTTCGCCAACTGGAGGGCGTCCGAGAAGAGTTCGTCGTACGTCGTCGGCGGCCGGGACGCGTCGAGGCCGGCCTCCTTGAAGAGAGACTTGTTGTAGAACAGCGGGCCGGTGTTGAGGTACCAGGGGAAGGCGTACGTGCCGGTCATGCCCGGGATCCGGTGGCCGGCCCAGGCGCCGTCCAGGTACTCCTTCTTGTACTGGGCGGCCGACTTGTCGAGGTCGAGGGCGAGGCCCGCCTTGGCGAGCGGGGCGACGAGGTCGGGCGAGACGTTGACGACGTCGGGCAGGGTGCCGCCCGCCGCGTCCGCGCTGATCTTGTCGGCGTAGCCCTCGGCGGGCTGGTCGATCCACTTCACGTGGGTTCCCGGGTACTTCTTCTCGAAGTCGGCGATCACCCCCTCGAAGTAGGCCTTGAAGTTGGCCCTCAGATTCCAGGTCTGGAAGGTGATGTCGCCCTCGACCTTGCCGGAGGCGTCCGTCGATCCGCCGCCGTCACCGGAGCCGCAGGCGCTGAGCGGCAGGACGAGGGCGACGGCGGCGGCGACAAGTGCTCTGCGGGGTATGGGCACGGTGACACGGCTCCCTTGCTGCGTCGGCAGATGGTGGCGCCAGCGACCATGCCCGGCGAGCTTCGGGGAAGTCAATGCATTCGGCCCCACTAAAGGAATCCGCCTAACATTAGTGCAGGTCAGAGCATTATCAACTACTGCTTGCACACGATCACTAATGCGCTTTAGGCTTCCATCGCTCAAGCGCATTAGTGCATGTCTCGGAGAAATGGGGAGCCACCATGCCGGCCAAACGGTCCCCGGCGCGCCGCCCGACGATGAAGGACATCGCGCGCCGCGCCGGGGTCTCCGAGAGCGCGGTCTCCTTCGCGCTCAACGACCGGCCCGGAGTCTCCGAGCTGACCCGCGACCGGGTGCGCAGGGTCGCCGAACAGCTCGGCTGGCGGCCCAGCACGGCGGCCCGCCAGCTGTCCGGCGAGGGCGCGGCCACCGTCGGTCTGGTGGTGGCACGCCCCGCGGACACCCTGGGCGTGGACTCGTTCTTCCTGCAGTTGATCTCGGGGAACCAGGAGGTGCTGGCGGAGCGTCATCTCGGCCTGCTCTTCCAGGTGGTCGAGGACGTCGACGCCGAGTGCGCCGTGTACCGGCGCTGGTGGGCCGAGCACCGCGTGGACGGCGTGCTGGTCGTCGACCCCCGCGTGGACGATCCACGTCCCGGGCTCCTGGACGAACTGGGTCTGCCCGCCGTGGTCATCGGCGGGGCGCCGGACGCCCGGCATCCGGGACTGTCCACGGTCTGGGCGGACGACGCCGGTGCGATGGCCGCGGTCGTCGACGAGCTGTACGCCCTGGGCCACCGCCGGATCGTGCACATCGCCGGTCTGCCGGGCCTCTCCCACACCGAGCGCCGTATCCGGACGCTGCGGGCGGAGGCGGAGCGGCGGGGCCTGGCCGAGGTCCGCTCGGTGACCACGGACTACTCGGACGCCGAGGGCGCCGCGGTCACCCGCCGGGTGCTGGAGGGCGACCGCCCGCCGAGCGCCCTGGTCTACGACAACGACGTGATGGCCCTCGCCGGCGTCGCCGCCGCGACCGAATTGGGGTACACCGTCCCGGGTGACGTGAGTGTCGTCGCCTGGGAGGACTCCCCGCTGTGCCGCATGGTCAGGCCCTGGCTGTCCGCGCTCTCCCGCGACACGGTCCAGTTCGGCCGCACTGCGGCCCAGGAACTGACCGCGCTCCTGGACGGCGGCCCGGCTCGGACGGTGCGGGTGCCGGTGCCGCGGCTGATCGAGCGGGAGAGCACCGGGCCCTGCGGGGCGGGACGAGGGCCGCGACCGAGTGCCTGACCCGATGTCCACGCCGGACGGCTCTCGACGCGGCGCCCCACTGCGGGCAGAGTGCTCCCCGTAACTACTCACCAGTACGACACGAGTGAGGAGCGCCCGTGACCACCTGGGCCGGCCGGACCGCCACCGAGATCGCCGCAGCCGTACGCGAGAAGAGGGTCACACCCCGCGAGGTGGTGGCCGAACACCTCGCGCGGATCGAACGCCTCGACGAGCGGGTCGGCGCCTTCCGCACGGTCCGTGCCGAGGCCGCCCTCGCGGAGGCCGACGAACTGGCCACCAGGGACCTTGGCCAACTCCCCCTCGCGGGCGTGCCGGTGGCGGTGAAGGACAACCTCGCGGTGCGCGGCGAGTCGAACCGCAACGGTTCCGCCGCGACCCCGGACACGCCCGCCGCCGAGGATCACGTCACCGTGGCCCGGCTGCGTGCGGCGGGCGCCATCGTGGTGGGCCTGACGAACGTGCCCGAGCTCTGCGTCTTCGGCACCACGGAGGGCGTGTACGGCAACGCCCGCAACCCCTGGGACCTGTCCCGCACGGCGGGCGGCTCCTCGGGCGGCAGCGCGGCGGCGGTCGCCGCCGGGATGGTGCCGATCGCGCTCGGCAACGACGGAATGGGGTCGCTGCGCATCCCCGCCGCCAACTGCGGTCTGGTCACCCTGAAGCCGGGCCACGGCGTGATCCCCGCCGGGATCGGTCACGGCGACTGGTTCGGGATGTCGGAGAACGGCCCGCTGGCCACGACGGTCGAGGACGCCCGGCTGATGTTCTCGCTCCTCGCGGACATCGAGCCGGCACCGCACACGGAGCCTGCCACCCGCAGAATCGCCGTGTCGGTACGCAGCCCCCTGGCCGGTATTCGCGTCACCCGGCCGTATACGAACGCGGCCCGGGAGGCCGCCGCCCTACTGGCCGAGGCGGGCCATCAGGTGCGGTCCGCGAACCCGCCGTACCCGCTCTGGCTGAGCACGACCTCACTCGCGCACTGGACGGCGGGCACAGCGGTGGACGCGGAGGATCTCGACCCGCGCAGACTGGCCCGGCGGACCCGGGTGCATGCCACGGTCGGACGCCGCTTCGTGACCGGCGTACGCAAGGGGGCGCGCCGCGAGCAGTTGCGCGGGCGCCTGGCGGTGTTCTTCGCGGAGCACGACGTGCTGCTCACCCCGGCGCTCGCCCGGCGCAGTCCCGCCGCCGTCGACTGGCACAAGCGGGGCTGGCTGCGCAATGTTCTGGCCAACACCAACTACTCGCCGATGACTCCGCCGTGGAACCTCACCGGCTGGCCCGCGATGTCGGTCCCGTTCGGGAAACTGCCGAACGGTGCCCCGTGTGCCGTCCAGCTCGTCGGCCTGCCCGGCTCCGAGGCGGCGCTGCTCGACGTGGCCGGACAGCTGGAAGTGCTGCACCCGTGGCGGCGTACCGCACCGCTCGGCTAGGGCCTGCCGTCCGGCTGGAGGCTGTCGTCACATGCCGAAGCCGCGGCCGGTCGTCGGCCGCGGCTTCTTCGGCTCGGCATGGGCGCCGGTCCGGCACACCCATGCCGTCGTCGATCGTGCCGGATCCTGGCGTCGGTCAGTCGACGCTGGGCAGGATGTGGGGCTCGGCGAGGTCGTCCTCGTAGCCCGCGAGGCGGATGGGGGCGGACCTGGCCCACACGTCCAGGCTTCCGAGCTTGGTGTCGGACCCACCGCCCAGGCGCTCCGTGTGTTCCTTGGGGCCCTGATCGAGATTCGTCTTCTCTGGTGTCACCGCGCACTCCTTATGTGTCGGGTCACCCTCGGGACGCTAGGGCCCGGTGCTCTCGGGTCGCCTGACGTCCGCTCGGGTTTGAGTCGAAGCAGTTAGGGACGCGGTGGCGCCGGTAACTCATGTGAGAGCAGGCCGTGGTGACCGGCTTGTCCCGGGACGGACCGTGGGTGTGGGTGGACCCCCAGTAAGGCTGCCCGTCGGCTACAGCGTAACCAAATGAGCATGCCCCCGCTCTATGGGGCTGAAAACTTGAGGTTACTGTCACACGTCATCCAGGACTCATCAGGCCCCGATCTGCGGCGATTTGAAACATGATGCCCTCTTCGCGACCACCCATTCGGCTCAATATCGCCCCTGGGCGGGCCGTCGGGACCGGCCACAGGTATGGCTGAAGTCACCGTGGACCGAAGGTCGTCGCACGCGTCCGGCACCGAAGACGGCACGCAGTTCAGTTCCCGTTGGCCGGTTCGCAAGGAGGCCATGATCTGCTGTCGCGCGGCAACGGCTTTTCTCGCGGGAGGACTGACGCATGGAGCTGCGCAGCGTCGAGGAGCTGATGGATCTACTGCACGCCTGCCGGGGCGCCTGGGACACCCCGGATCTCCCCCACTCTCGGCTTCGCTCGAGCGGGGGGACCCCCATTGGAGACCCCGTCGATCTGCACGACCACGCTCTGCAGACCGCCGCGCTGCTGCGCAGGGGCCATCCCAGCGACAAGGAACTCCAGGTCGCGGGCCTGGTGCACGACATCGGCCATCTGCTCAGGCCGGGGGACGACGCCGGGCACGCCGACCACGCGGCCGACGCGGTACGACCGCTGCTCGGCGAGCGGGTCGCCCGTCTCGTACGCCTGCACGTGGCGGCGAAGCGCTATCTGGCGACCACGTCGCCGGGCCGCGGGCTGTCACCGCAGAGCACGCTCACCCTGACCGCTCAGGGTGGCGCGATGACCCCGCGCGAGGCGGCCGCGTTCGAGCACGACCCGCTGGCCGAGGACGCGGTGACCCTGCGGCAGGCGGACGACGCCGGCAAGGTCGTCGGCCTGTACGCCGGGGTCATGGAGGACTGGCGCACAGTGCTGGAACTGGTGGCGGAACGTTCCTCGCGACTCGGGGCCGTGGACTAGGGCCCGTCTGCCGATTCGCGTCGGATCAGGCCGCGGCGTCCGGTGCCGTGCATCGCAAGGCGGAGGGTCGCCCTCGTACTGGGCGTACTCGGGCGTGCCCGACAACGCCGCGTGGGGGTCCCCCCTGCTCGAAGAGCTTGGGGGAGTGCGGCGCCAGGCGCCGCGGTCCCGGCGGGAACTGTCGGACAGGCCCTGGCGCCAACCGTGCCGGACCGCTCGCTACGGGCGCCACCGCCGAAACCGACGTCTCGCTCCGGAACGTCCGCAGCACGGCGGGGCGGCTTCCTCCGGCACGGACCACGGCACGAGACCATCCCCACCCCGCACGGACTCCGCACGGACTCCGCACGGGAGCGATTCCGCTCACCCCTCACCCGTCACGCCCGGCGGGCGGGCGGCAGCAGCGGTCGTCGCCGGGGTCTGTCGGCTGACGGTCCGTCATGAGACGGTACGCGGATGATGTCGCCGTACGGACTCGAGGGCAGGGCCGCCATTGTCACCGGGGCCTCGCGCGGGATCGGTCTCGCCGTCGCCGAGGCGCTCGCCGGAGCGGGTGCGCGGGTGTGTGTGACCGCGCGGGATCCGGACGCGGTACGAAGCGCCGCCGAGCGGGTCGGCGGCATCGGGCTCGCGGGCTCCGTCGCCGACGGGGCGCATCTGACGGAACTGACCGCGCTGACGCTCAGCACCTTCGGGCGCGTCGACATCGTGGTCAACAACGCGGCGACCAACCTGCCCTACGGCCCCCTGATGGACGCCGAACCGGAGCGCTGGCGCGAAGCGTTCGCCGTCAACGTCGAGGCGCCGCTGCGGCTGGTGCAGTGCGCCTGGCGGGCCTGGATGGGCGAGCACGGCGGGGCTGTGGTGAACGTCTGCACGGAGGGCGCCGGACACGTCGGGCCACAGGTCGGCGCGTACGGCACCAGCAAGGCCGCCCTGCTCCATCTGACTCAGCAGCTGGCCGGCGAGCTGGCCCCGAAAGTACGGGTCAACTCGGTCTCCCCCGGTCTTGTCCGCACCGAGATGGCCCGTTTCGTATGGGAGCACTCCGAGGACGAACTGGGCGCCGGACTCCCGCTCGGCCGTGTCGGACGACCCGAGGACATCGCCCGTGCCGTGACCTGGCTGGCGTCCGACGCGGCCGAGTGGATCACCGGGGCCGACCTGCTGGTCGACGGGGGAACGCGGGTGAGGGCGGCGTACCCGGGCTCCCCCGCGCACGCCGTCCACGAACGTCTGCGGGCACGGAAACCCGACGGTTGGGGTCCGCGCGCCGGCCGGTGATCCCGGACGCTCGGCCGGACGCACAGCACCTGGCACCGAACCGCCTCAGCGCTCACCACCTCGCCCGCCTTGCTCCGCCTCAGCTCCTCAAGACCTCGCCCACCTCGCCGCCTCAGCTCCTGCTCCTGCTCCTCAACACCTCGCCACGCCGGCGCCTCAGAAAATGTCCCCTTCGTCTATCCGGGCAGCGCGCAATTGCGCGCGGAATCGGCGGAATCGCTCGTCGCGGGCCGCTCGCAGCTCGTCCAGGGGCAGCCGGCAGCCCAGTTCCGCCAGCAGCTCGAGGAAGCGGGGATCGGAGTCGACACCGAGCGCCGACTCCGATCCGAAGCGGATCTCCCTGGAGGCGAAGCGCCGCGTCATGTCGAGGCTCGCGTGATAGGCCCGATAGGGACGGGTCCGCGAGGAGAACTGCAGGTTCTCGGGGTATTCCGTGCCGTCGAGGTTGTAGGTGAGGAACATGCCCCCGTCGAACATCTCGCACCGGAAGAACGGCAGGTCACGGTGCAGATACACATGGGTCGGGAGCGACGAGCGCAGGTCGTGCAGGGCGGTGAGCGAGATGAAGATCTGCCGTTGAAGGGCCTCGATACCCTGGTCGACGGTGGGCAGTGGCCTTCTGCCGTGGTGTTCGCGCTGGCGCATGATCACGTGGGCCCGAAGGCTGTCCTCGGCCCGCGGATCGAGAAGGCAGAGCCTGATCTGGTCGAGTCGGCGAAAGGCGCGCTTCTGACTGCCCAGAGCAAGGCGAAAGGTCGCGAACTCGGCCGCCGAACCCTTGCTGTCGTAGCGCGTGGACGTGACGAGGAGCGCCTCGAACGCCTCGCGGAAGGCCACCTTCGGCACATCGGCCGACTCGAAGACCTCGCTCGGCAAAGAGACTTCGAAGCGCTCCTGGAACTGGGAATGCGCTACGTCGATCGCATAACCGGCGAGTTCCTGGGCTTGCAGCCGCTGCCGCACGGGATCCAGGAACAGCGAAACCATGACATAGACGAGAACCGACGCGATGACGGATTCACCGATCGCCGCCAGGGCAGTCGAGAGATCCTTGTCCAGATCGAAGAAGACCCCCCATAAAATGAGCAGAACCCCCACCACGGTGGAGGCCAGCATCACAACAACGGCCCAGAGCCGCGCGTACTTTGCGAATATTCGAACGCCGTCCATGCCGCCGGAAGCGGAACTGGTCATGCGGCCAGCCTTTCTGCCACCCGTTCCATGAGATTCGCGACGCCGTCGGAATCGAGCAGACCGACCGCGGCCGATGTGTCGCGCTCGGCCGCGGGGACGACGACGGTACTGGTCCTGAGATCCCGTCCTTGCAGCACAGCCGTGACAACGGGGTACGTGCCATCGGGGTCGGCGCGGTGAAGGACACGGTGGTCGAGCGTGTACGACTCACCCGCGACCCGCCGGGTGCGGGCGGTCTCCCGCAGGCGCCCCACCCCGTCGGGCGTATAGCGGTACTCCCCCGACGACGGACGCTGCGCCAGCTCGAAGACCGGCGTCGAACCCGCGCCGCGTTCGAGAACGAACTGCGACTCCAGCAATCCGCCCCACACGATGTACGAAGAGAAGTCCCACCGGTGGTCATGAACGTCGGACTGCGCCACGGGACCGTCCCAGAGGTGAAGCCGGAGGGCCCATGAATCAGCGCCCGGAGAAAGCAGCTTTATTTTGTAGAAGCCGTTCGGGTGCCGATAACAAAGCGTTCCGGAAAGAAGCGTCCTGTCCTTTAACGCTGCCATGAGGTGCTCGCGCAGCCAGCCGTTCTCGCACACTGTCACGATGATCTTTTCCGGATCCTGCGAGCGGGACATGGCGTCATCGATGAACGCGAACAACTCGGTCATGGCGCCATGCTACTCGGCGACCCTGAAGCGTCGTCAGAAAACCGAGGGTGGCGGGATTGCCTGTCGCGCACAAGGGCGCACGAGGGGAGCACCTGGTTCGCGCGTGCTCCCCTCCCGTCCCCCGCTCACCACTTGCCGGGCGCGTAGTCCTTCATGAAGACGCCGTACAGGTCCTCGCCCAGCTCACCGCGGACGATCGGGTCGTAGACGCGGGCCGCGCCGTCGACGAGGTCGAGGGGGGCGTGGAAGCCCTCGTCGGCCAGGCGCAGCTTGTCGTAGTGCGGGCGCTCGTCGGTGATCCAGCCGGTGTCGACCGAGGTCATCAGGATGCCGTCGGTCTGGAACATCTCCTGGGCGCTCGTGCGGGTCACCATGTTCATGGCGGCCTTCGCCGCGTTCGTGTTCGGGTGTCCCGCGCCCTTGTAGCCGCGGCCGAACACACCCTCCATCGCCGAGACGTTGACGATGTAGGCGCGCCCCGCCGGCGCCTTGCGGGCGGCCTCGGCCATCTGCGGCCGCAGCGCGCTGATCAGGATGAACGGTGCCGTGTAGTTGCACAGCTGGGTCTCCAGCAGTTCCACGGGGGAGATCTGCTCGATGGTCTGCACCCAGGTGTTGCTGTCGACGACGTCGGGGACCAGACCGCCCGCGTCGATGGCGGTGCCGTCGCGGTGGCGGACCACACTGGCGTTGCCGGCGACCAGGGCGAGATCGGCCACCTTCTGCGCGTCCAGCCCCGAGACGCCGACGGGCAGCGCGGTCAGTCCGTCGACCGCGCCGGAGTTGAAGGCGCCGATGACGCGGCTCGCGGGCAGTTCGCCGGCCGGCAGCGGGGCGCTCTCGCCCTCGACGAGCGCGGCGTAGGCGGAGGGCAGCCGGCGCACGGTCTGGGTCGCGTTGTTGATCAGGATGTCGAGCGGGCCCTGCCCGGCGACCTGGTCGGCCAACGCCACGGCCTGGGCCGGGTCGCGCAGGTCGATGCCGACGACCTCCAGGCGGTGCATCCAGTCCGCCGAGTCGTCCATGGCCTTGAAGCGGCGGATGGCGTCCTTCGGGAAGCGGGTGGTGATGGTGGTGTGCGCACCGTCACGCAGCAGGCGCAGCGCGATGTACATGCCGATCTTGGCGCGGCCGCCGGTGAGCAGCGCCCGCTTGCCGGTGAGGTCGGTGCGGGCGTCGCGCCGGTCGCGGTTCAGGGCGGCGCAGTCCTGGCAGAGCTGGTGGTAGAAGTAGTCGACCTCGACGTACCTCGTCTTGCAGGTGTAGCAGGAGCGCGGGCGCTGGAGTATCCCCGCGATCTTGCCCTCCTCCGTCACCGACGACGGCAGGATGCCCTCGGTCTCGTCGTCGATGCGCTGGGCGGAGCCGGTCGCGGTGGACTCGGTGACCTGCTTGTCGTGGGCCGTCTTGGCCGCGCGGCGCTCCTGGCGACGGCGCTGCTTCACGGTCCGGTAGACGCCCGCGGTGGCGCGTCGCACGGCGATCGCGTCGGGGTGGTCGACGTCGATCTTCTCCAGTTCGTCGAGCACGCTCAGGCAGACGGCCAGTCGCTCGGGGTCGATACCGGGACCGAACGCGACGGCCGCCACATCTGTCGTGTCCACGGCGGGGGTCGCCCGGCCGTCCTCTGTCACCGTCATCGCTGCTGCCGTTCCTCGGGTTGTGCGCCGCGTTCGAACCGCGCTCGCTTTCGAAGGCGGAATTTTACGGACCAATCGGCGCGGCACCAAACCCGTGATGATCAAGGCGTGCAGGCGGTGATCAGTGCGCGCACCTCCTCGGTCAGGGAACGGGCCAGCAGATCGAGGTCCGGCACGGCCTCCGCGTCGGCCACGAGCCCGTAGTGGACGCTCCCCCGGTAGGTCGAGACGGCCACCGCGAGGGCCTGGCCACGGGCCAGCGGGGCGAACGGGTAGACCTCGGTGAGCGGGCAGCCGCCGAGCTTCAGGCCGAGACTGGGCAGCGGCACGCTGGTGACGAGGATGTCGAACAGCAACCGGGCGGCCTGGCCCACGACCGGACCGCCGAGCCGGTGCCCGAGCGGCGGAACATGGTCGGCGAGCAGCGCGACGGCGCCGGCGCCCCGGTTGGGTCCGGCGTCCTTGTTCCGGTCCATCGCCGTCCGTACGGCACGCAGCCTGCCGAGCGGGTCCGGGTCGTCGACGGGAAGCCGTATCAGGTAGCCGGAGAGCCGGTTGCCCTGTGGGTGCGCGGTACGCGGCCGGCGCCGGGAGACGGGGATCAGGGCGCGTGGGGAGACGCCCTCGCTGCCGTCCCCGCGTTCGTCGAGCCAGCGGCGCAGGGCGCCGGCGACGACGGCGATCAGGACGTCGTTGACGGTGCCGCCGACGGTCTTGCGGACGACGTGCACCTCGTCGAGGTCGATGATCACACCGGCGGTGCGCCGGGTGCCGGTCGGCTCGGAGGTGAGGGCGGGCGAGGACCGCACGCCGAGTGTGGCGCGGGCCACCGAGGTGCCGATGTCGAGGGCGCGACCCATGTCGGAGAGCGTGCCGCGGACCAGGCCGGGCAGCTTGCGGACGTCCGGGAAGAGCCCCCGGGGCGGCTCCGCGGGGCGCGGGCGGGGTTCCGGCAGGTCCATCGGGTCCATGATGGCGGCGGCGAGCATGAGCGCCCTGAGCCCGTCGGCGAGCGCGTGGTGGAACTTGAAGAGCACCGCGAAGGACACGCCGTCCTCGCCGGGCAGCACGTGCGCCTCCCACGGCGGCCGGCCGCGCTCCAGCGGGCGTTCCATCAGCCGACCGGCCTCGGAGTGGAAGTCGGCGGTCGGCTTGTGCAGCAGGACGTGGTCCAGCGGCTCGAAGTCGGGTGCGGGCTCGCGGGCCGCACCGCCGAAGGCGAGGGGTGCCAGCGGCTGCCACACGTCACGGATGCGCATGCGCAGCCCGGGGACGGCGGCGGCGCGGGCCGCGAGCAGGTCCGCGGCATGCGCGCCGGCGGTGGGCGAATGCGCGGCGAAGACACCGAGGGCGCCGAGGTGCATCGGGTGCCGGTCGGACTCGATGTTCCAGAACGCCAGGTCGAGTGGTGCGAGGAGGTCGGAGATCAAAGGCTTGCTCTCGCGTCGACGACGGGTGAACTTGCAGTCAAACCCGGACTGGTGATTACGGTCAAGTACGATCAAGTTACGCACAGTTAACAGCGGATTAAGTCCCGCCCCTCGGAGGAGGGACGGGACTCGCTCACCTCATGTCACGCCGGGCGTCATTTCAGGACCGGGGGTGCCGCGGAGGCCGCCGTTCCCCACTGGGACGGCTCCGCGCCGACCGTGAAACGGATCGCGTGGATGCGCCGCAGGGTGTGGGTCGTCAGATACGTACGACCGTACGACGATCCGTCCACGTGAGCCGACTGGATGTACCGATCGGTGTCCGACGTGCCGGGCGCCGTGACGGTCAGCGCCCCGAGCGGGTAGTAGCGCCGGTCGAGCGTGAGGTCGACCCGCTCGAAGACGGGCGTGGACAGACCCCAGGTGTCGTAGCCGGGCTGCACCGGGAAGATGCCGATGGAGGACAGGACGTTCCAGGCGGACATCGTGCCGAGGTCGTCGTTGCCGGTCATCCCGGTCGGCGCGTCCGTGAACAGGGTCAGCGCCGCGTGCACGACGTCGGTCGTCTTCCACGGCTGGCCGGTCGACAGGTAGGTGTACGGGGCGATCAGGTCGGGCTCGTTCTGCGGGTTGTACTTGTCCGCGTTGTAGTACGCGTACGGGCCGTTGACCCACACCTCGCGGGCGGTCTTCGCGGGGTCCCGCAGCAACTGCCCGTAGGCGAAGAACGAGTCGAGCCGGTCGTTCGCGGCCTGCTTGCCGCCGATCATGCCGATCATGCCCGGCAGGTCCTGCGGCACGAGCCACTGGTACTGCCAGGCCGTGCCCTCGTGGAAGCCGACGCTCTGCGCCGGGTCGACGGGGCCGGTGAAGGCCCCGGTGGCGTCCCGGGCGCGGAAGAAGCCGGTCGAGGGGTCGTGGATCGCGCGGTAGTTCTGGGACCGCGCCAGATAGCGTGCCGCGTCCTCGTCGTGGCCCAGCTCCCGTGCCATCTCGCCGAGCACGGCGTCCGACAGGGCGTACTCCAGGGTCACGGAGGCGCCGTGGTCGTAGTCCGAGTCGCCGGGCTTCGCGTGCGGGCGGCCCTTGATGTAGGGGGCGAAGCCGTTCGCGATGTACTCCCTGTTGGCCTCGCGGCCCACCGCCGGCGAGTCGGCGGACGGCACGCCGTCGGCGTTCTTCTTCAGAGCGCGGTAGGCCCGCTCAGCGTATCCGCCGGCCCCCTTGAGCAGACCCTGCTGGTAGGCGTTGGTGAGGAACGGGGTGACCGGGTCACCGGTCATGATGTTCGTCTCGGCCATGCCGTAGCCCCACTTGGGGAGCCAGCCGCTCTCCTCGTCGATCTTGATCACGGAGATCGCCATGTCGCGCGCCTCACGCGGGGCGAGCAGGGCGAGCAGCTGCGACTGGGTGCGGTAGGTGTCCCACAGCGACCAGTTCTGGTAGTACGTGAATCCCTTGGCCCGGTGGATCCGCTGGTCCCAGCCGGTGTAGCGGCCGTCGGCGTCACTGCCGATGTTGGGCGCGAGGAAGGAACGGTAGAGCGACGAGTAGAAGGTGCGGCGCAGGGCGTCGGTGCCGCCCTGCGCGCGTACGTCGCCGAGCCGGTCCTCCCAGGCGCGGCGGGCGGCCTCGCGGACCTCGTCGAAGGAACGGCCGCCCTCGGAGCGGAGATTGACGGCCGCGCCGCGGGCGTCCACGTACGAGAGTGCGGTGGTCGCCTCGACCGTGCGGTCCTCGGTGGTGTCGAAGCGCACGAAGGCCCCGGTGCGCCCGGTGGTGCCGGCCGCCACCCTGGCGCCGGTGACGGTGTCGCCGTTCCAGGTGCCCGCGGTGGTGAACGGCCGGTCGAAGCGGGTGATCGTGTACACCGTGTACGGCTTGGTGGCCTGGCAGAAGCCGCTGCCGGTGATCGCCGTGCGGACGGTCCGGTTGTCCAGGATCTCGACCTTCGTCGAGACCGTCCGGTGCAGCGACTGGCCCGCGTTCAGCAGCACGTTGGCCTTGTCGGTGGCCGGGAACGTGTAGCGCTGCACCCCGGTGCGCGCGGTGGCCGTCAGTTCGGCCTCGATCCCGCTCTTGAGGTCCGCCCGGTAGAAGCCGGGGTGCGCCTCCTCGGTGTCGTGGCCGAACTCCGCCGCGTACTGCGCGTCGTCCGTCCGGGTGACGTCCCCCGTCGTGGGCAGCACGGGAAGGTCGCCGCCGAGGCCGCAGCCGACGCCGGAGAGGTGAACGAGGGAGAAGCCGCGGACGTGGTTCTGGGAGTGGTCGTAGCCGGTGTTGTGGCCGGTGTCCGGCGAGAACTGCACCATGCCGAAGGGCACGGCGGCGCCGGGATAGGTGTTGCCCTCGTTCTCCGTTCCGATGAACGGGTTGACCAGATCGGTGAGTCGGCCGTCGCGCGGCTCGGCGGCGTGTGCGGTGGGCAGGGCGAACAGCGCGGAGGCTGTCACCAGCCCGGCCGTGCACAGGCGCAGGCGCCGGGTCCATCTCATGCGGGAGACCTCCGGTGGGTGATCGACAACGTTGTCCTCATGCATGGTCGGGGCGGGAGACCGGCTTTCCGGGCAACCGGAGGGGATCCCGCCGGACGCGTCGCGTCCGGGCACGGCACGTCCGATACCGCCGCAGCCGATGACATCGTTGTCAGCGCTGTACAACGTTGTCATCCACGGCAGTTGGCATGACAACACGGGATTCCACCCACTGTCCAGGGACATGACAAACGCCATGACGAACGGCCCCGGAGTCGCCCTGCCCGATGGGCCGGGTCTCCGAGGCCGTTGTCCGCCCGCGGCGGCCGGTCAGGGCACGAGCCGGCCCTTGCCCAGGGCGATCACGCCGCCCTTGGAGACCGTGTAGAGATCGGAGTCGCGCTCCGGGTTGACGCCGATGGTCCCGCCCGGCGGTACCTCGACGTTCTTGTCGAGCACCGCGCCGCGCACCACGGCACCCCGGCCTATCTTGACGTTGTCGTGCAGGATCGAGCCCTGCACCACCGCACCCGGATCGACGACCACGCCCGGCGACAGCACCGAGCGCGTCACCTGCCCGCGGATGAGACACCCCGCGCTGATGATCGACTCGCTCGCGATGCCTCCGGCATTGAAGCGCGCGGGCGAGAGCTGGCCGGAGCTCGTGTAGACCGGCCAGCTGCGGTTGAACAGGTTGAAGGCGGGACGCTCGGCGATCAGGTCCATGTGGGCGTCGTAGTAGGCGTCGAGGGTTCCCACGTCGCGCCAGTAGCCCTGGTCGCGGGTGGTCTCGCCGGGCACGTGGTTGTCGCTGAAGTCGTACAGCTGCGCCTCGCCCCGCTCGGTGAGCGCGGGCAGGATCGAACCGCCCATGTCGTGCACGGAGTTCTCGTCCTCTGCGTCCCGCTGGAGCGCCTCGATCAGCGCCTTGGTGGTGAAGAGGTAGTTGCCCATCGAGGCGAAGACGCACTCGGGGTCGTCCGCGAGGCCCGGCGGGTCGGCGGGCTTCTCCAGGAATCCCCGCACGCTCTGGCCGTCGGAGCCGGGGCTGATGACGCCGAAGGACGACGACTCGGTGCGCGGCACCCGTATCCCGGCCACCGTCACGCCCGCGCCGCTCTCGATGTGCTGGGCGAGCATCTGCCGGGGGTCCATCCGGTAGACGTGGTCGGCGCCGAACACCGCGACGTACTCGGGCTGTTCGTCGTGGATCAGGTTGAGCGACTGGAGGATCGCGTCCGCGCTGCCCAGATACCAGCGGGGCCCGAGCCGCTGCTGGGCCGGTACCGGCGTCACATAGTTGCCGAGCAGGCTCGACATCCGCCAGGTGGTGGTGATGTGCCGGTCCAGCGAGTGCGACTTGTACTGCGTGAGCACGCAGATGCGCAGGATGTCGGCGTTGACGAGATTGGAAAGTACGAAGTCCACGAGGCGGTACGTGCCGCCGAAGGTCACCGCCGGTTTCGCCCGGTCCGCCGTGAGCGGCATCAGCCGCTTGCCCTCACCGCCCGCCAGTACGATTCCCAGCACCGAAGGTCCACCGCGCCCACCGCGCCGCATGCCGCCGCCCCTCTACGCCCGGTCGGGACACGCCCGGACACCCGGGCCCGCCCCGTGTTTCTGAAGCTCACCTGTCCGATGGTTACCCCGGTTTGAGGACTTCCTCATACAACTGGACGGTCTTTCGGGCCACCGCGTCCCACCCGAACTCCCTTACCGCGCGCAGCCGTCCGGCCTCGCCCATGCGACGGGCCCTGTCGGGGTCGGCGAGCACGGAGTCCAGGGCCGTCGCGAGCCCCGCCTCGAAGTCGCCCTGGAGCGGCACGAGAAGGCCGGTCTCACCGTCCTCGACCACCTCGGGAATACCGCCGACGCGCGAGGCCACCACCGCCGTCCCGCAGGCCATCGCCTCCAGATTGACGATGCCGAGCGGCTCGTACACCGAGGGACAGACGAACACGGCGGCGTGCGTGAGGAGTTGGATGACATCGGGCCGGGGCAGCATCTGCGGGATCCAGTGCACGCCGTCACGCACCCCACTCAGCTCCTGGTACAGCTCGCGGAACTCCCGGTCGATCTCCGGGGTGTCGGGGGCGCCCGCGCACAGCACCACCTGCGCCGCCGGGTCGATGTCCCGTACCGCGCGCAGGAGATGGGGAACGCCCTTCTGCCGGGTGATGCGGCCGACGAACAGGATGTACGGGCGCCCGGTGTCCAGGCCGATCCGCTCCAGGACGTCGGTGCCGTGGTCGGGCCGGTAGAGGGAGGTGTCGATGCCGTTGTGCACGACGCGCACCCTGGCCGGGTCCAGGGCCGGGTAGCAGCCGAGAATGTCCTCACGCATGGCGCCCGAGACGGCGATCACGGCGTCCGCGGCCTCGATGGCGGTGCGCTCGGCCCAGCTGGAGAGGGCGTAGCCGCCACCCAGTTGCTCGGCCTTCCAGGGGCGCAGCGGTTCGAGGGAGTGGGCGGTCATCACATGCGGGATGCCGTGCAGGAGCTTTCCGAAGTGTCCCGCGAGGTTGGCGTACCAGGTGTGGGAGTGGACCAGTTCGCGGCCTTCGAGCGCGGCGGCGATGGAGAGGTCCACGGAGAAGGTGCGCAGGGCGTCATTGGCGCCGTCGAGTGCGCTCCACGGCCGGTGCCGGACGACTCCGCCGGCGCCGCCCTCGCCCCAGCAGTGCACATCGAGCTCGGTGAGAGCGCGCAACTCCCGCGCGAGGAACTCGACATGGACGCCCGCACCGCCGTACACGTCCGGCGGGTACTCCCGGGTCAGCAGTCCCACGCGCACACAGAACCCCCGTCGTAGCCCGGCTGGTGCCCCTCATGGTCACTCAGTTGAAGCCGATACGGAAGACCACGCGGGACGCCCCTGTTTCAGGTCCGGCGGGGCGCGGGCCGCGGCGGCCGGTCGAAGCAGCAGTCGCCGCAGACTCCGCCGCCGGGCACCCGGTAGTAGAGGCAGCAGCTGCGGCGCCGGAGCGTCCTCGGGTCGAGGGTGCCGGAGAGGTCGGGGTGCTCGAAGAGCCGACCGGCCAGTGTCCTGGCCCGCTCCCCCACGTCCGGGCGGGCGTGGGCGAGCGCCCAGCGGTCCAGCTGACGGACCGTACCGGCCAGGGCGGAGCCGGCGTTTCCCCACAACAGGCCCGGTGAGACGCGGTGGCGCGAGCGCAGGGCCGCGTTCAGCGGGACGAGAAGTCCGGCGCGTACGACCGAGTCGAGATCGGTCACGGGCCGGGTGCGGACCTCGGTGAGCCAGAGGTCGTCCGGAGCACTGGCGTCCGGGTCCCAGCGCAGCAGCTCCGGATCGAGGTCGGGCAGCCGGCCGCAGAGCGCCGCGGCGCCGAGCGCGATCGACCAGAAGCGGGCCGCGAGACCCTGCTGCGCCACCGACGCGGCGACCCGCGCCTCGGACGCCCGGATACTCTCCGCGACATTCTGAACGCGAAAAGTTATCGGATCCCCGTAAACCTCTCCCGGTGTCTCGGATCGCGGGTTCGCACAGGCGCTCGCGAGGGTGGGGAGGGGGCCGCGCGGCGGTACGCCGGTGCGTAGTACGAAGAATCCGCCGAGCGCGTCGAGCGCCGCGAGTTGGGGGTCGAGGTCCACGAAGAGCAGTAGTACCAAGCCCCCTAGGGTAACCACCAGTGGATCGGGCCGTGGTGTCGCCCACCCTGGGGAGGACAAGGGGCGATTCGTACTCCATCGGCAGTAGGACCCAATGACTGCTCAGGGACGACGACGAGAACTAAATCGCACGGCATCGTTGTTTCCATGGAAGCCGACCGTTCGTCGCGCCGGGGTGCTGCTCCGCGCCGTACGCAGAGGAGGGACTCATGAGTGCCCTCGCTTTGTCCGTGGTGCTGTCGTTCGTCTCAGCCGTCGCGTATGCGGGCGGGGCGATCATTCAGGAGCAGG
This sequence comes from Streptomyces sp. NPDC005784, assembly GCF_042871525.1. Lineage (NCBI taxonomy): Bacteria > Bacillati > Actinomycetota > Actinomycetes > Kitasatosporales > Streptomycetaceae > Streptomyces > Streptomyces sp. NPDC005784. The sequence goes on along the minus strand of NZ_JBIAIQ010000014.1, from coordinate 89,473 downwards.
TCGCCGTGACCTCTCCCGGCCAGACCTACGCACCGCTGCACAGGCCGGGCTGGTGGGCCGCCGTCGCGCTGACGGGCCTGGGCGGGCTGCTGCATGTGGTCGCCCTCGCGTTCGGCCCGCTGAGCCTCGTACAGCCGCTCGGTGCGCTGACCATAGTCTTCGCGCTTCCGATGGCGGCCCTGTTCGTCGGCCGCAGGGCCGGGGCGAGCGCCTGGCGCGGCGCGATCATGGCCACGGTGGGTCTCGCCGGTCTGCTGGCCCTGGTCGGCGCGTCCGACGCGCAGTCCCTGAGCAATGCCCAGCGCCTGGCGCTGGCCGTGGTGGCGGGCGGCGCGGTCGCGGCCCTCATGGCAGCGGGCCGCGCGGCGTACCGGCACGCGGCGGTGCGCAGTGTGCTGCTGGCGGTCGCGGCGGGCATCGCCTTCAGCATGTCGTCCGTGTTCACCAAGACCGTCGCGGTGGACTGGTCGCAGCACGTGTCGCTCGCCGACCTGTCGAGCCTCGCGGCCATAGGCGTCTTCGCGACGGCCGGCATGCTGATCTCGCAGGCCTCCTACCGGGGAGCCGGCTTGGAGGCGCCGCTGGCCACGCTGACGGTCGTGAACCCCGTCGTGGCGGCCGCGGTCGGCATCACGATGTTCGGCGAGACCTTCCGCTACGGCGCGACCGGCACCGCGCTCGCGCTGGGCTGCGGCGTCGTCGCGGCGGGCGGTCTGATCCTGCTCACCATCGAGCGGATCGGCAGCAGCGACCGACCCGCGACCGCTCCCCCGGAGCTCGCGGCCGCGCCAGAGGCGGACGCCGGGCGGCCGGGCGACAACGCCCACCGGCCCGCCGACAACGCTCCGGTGGCCGTCGCGGAGCCGCAGTTCCCCGAGCCGGTCGAGCCGGTCGCCCCGGCCGTCTCGGACCCGCGACTCCCGGAGCCGGCCGTCGCGGTCGTGTCCGACCTCGGCGTCCTCACGGCCACCGAGGCGACCGTGGAGAAGCTGCTGGCCGGGCTGCCCAAGCCCGCCGGGGGCGACGACGGGTTCGTACCGGCATCGCAACCGGGTGCCGGACGGGTCGTGCCACAGGCTCCGCAGACGGGCGGAGAGGGCGTGTTCCTGGCGGCTCCGCAGCCTGCCGTCGGCGGCGTCTTCGTGCCGGCTCCGCAACCTGTCGTCGGCGGCGTGTTCGTAGCGGCTCCACTCACGGCTGCCGTGCCGACGCTGGAGGTCGTCGCCGCGCAGGACCCCGCGGCCGGGGACGAGCTGCCCTTCCTGACCGCCATGCTCGGTGTGCCCTACGTGCCGATGCCGTTCGTCAACCACCACCGCACCCGCGTCAAATCCTGACGCACCGCACTCGCATCACACCCTGACGCCGCCGGCCCGGAGGTAGGCCACCGGGTCGATGTCCGAGCCGAAGCCGGGCCCCGTCCGCACCTCGAAGTGCAGATGCGGGCCCGTGGTGTTGCCCGTGGACCCGGAGCGGCCGATGCGCTGGCCGACCACCACGCTCTGCCCCGCCTTCACGGAGATCGCGGAGAGGTGGGCGTACTGCGTGTAGCGGCCGTCGGCGTGCCGGATCACCACCTGGTAGCCGAACGACCCGCCCCAGCCCGAGCTGACCACATGACCGGCCGCGACCGCCGCGACGGAGGTGCCGGTCGGCACGGGGAAGTCGACGCCGGTGTGGTAGCCCTTCGACCAGTGGGAGCCGGTGGCACGGTAGGGCGTGCCGGTCGCCGCCTGCACCGGGGCCACGAGGGAGTGCGTCTCGGCCTTGTCCGGGGTGGTCCGGTGCGGGGTGGTCCTGTGCGGGGACGTCGTGTGGGTCGAGGTCTTCTTCGCCGGCGTCCGCGTGGGGGTCTTCGAGGGCGCCTTCGTCGGCGCGTGCTGCGTGTGCGCGGGCGCCTGGGCCTTGCCGCGCAGGGTGAGCCGCTGGCCCGGCAGGATCAGGTCCGGGTCGGAGCCGACGGTGGTGTGATTCGCGGCGTACAGCCCCTGCCAGCCGCCCTGGACATGCCGGGAGTCGGCTATGCCGGAAAGCGTGTCGCCGTGCACGACGGTGTACATCTCGGCGGTCCCGGCCTGCGACTGCGGCGTGGTCTGCGGCTTCACGTCCCGCACCGAGCGCTGCTTCGCCGTCTGCGGTGCGGTCCCCGCCGGGCTGATGTCGGGGCTCGCGCCGCCGCTGGTCAGCCCGCCGTGGACCGAGCACACCGGCCAGGCGCCGGGCCCCTGGCCCTTCAGCACCTTCTCGGCGACAGCTATCTGCTGGTCCTTCGTGGCCTGGTCCGCGCGCCGGGCGTAGGCCTTGCCGCCGTACGCCTCCCAGGTGGACTGGGTGAACTGCAGTCCGCCGTAATAGCCGTTGCCGGTGTTGATGCTCCAGTTGCCGCTGGACTCGCAGGCGGCGACCTTGTTCCAGGTCCCGACATCGGCCGCGTGGGCGACTCCGGCTCCGACGAGCGGAAGCGCGATCCCGGCGCCGCCCGCCGTGACGGTGAGTGAGGCGCGGTTGATCCTGTTCGGCTGGTACCGGCGGTGCCGACCGCGTACGGCCATGAGGGAGCCCCCTAGACATGCGTCAGGAGCGGCAAAAGTAAGCGCTGGGAACTGGCCAGGACAAGGCGGCAACCGGTCGCTCCGAAACGGCAGTTGGCCGACTCCCGTACGGCCGTCGGCGCGAACGCGCTCCGCACGGTGGGTGACCGGGCCGCCGCGGGACCGGGGTGTGCCGCGCGCCCCTCCGACCCCTGTCGACATCGGATTCCCCTGTCCGGCGACGGGCAGCCGGTCGAGTCGGCGGAAGGGACTTCGCGTGAGCGGGACCCGCGTCCGGGGCGCCCGAGTCCCTCGCCGGCGGCAGCCGCGCCGTACGGCCTGTCCGAAATCCGCCCTCGCGGCGCCGTGACGTTCTCCTGCGTGGACACCTCCGACACGTCAGGATGGCCTGGGGCAATACTGGCGAGCAGCACGGACGAGTACGACCGGTGGCGCCGATACCGGGATTTTTTCGTATCGGCCACCGGACTTACCGCACTTCTTAGGAGCCAACCGAATGAGCACTTCAGCCCAGATCGGCGTCACGGGTCTCGCGGTCATGGGGCGCAATCTCGCCCGCAACTTCGCACGCAACGGTTACGGCGTCGCCGTACACAACCGCACCGTGGCGAAGACGAACGCGCTGGTGGAGGAGTTCGGCCACGAGGGCACGTTCGTGGCGGCCGAGACCGCGAAGGAGTTCGTGGCGGCGCTGGAGCGGCCCCGACGTCTGGTGATCATGGTGAAGGCGGGCGATCCGACCGACGCGGTGATCCAGGAGTTCGCCCCGCTCCTGGAGCCCGGCGACATGATCATCGACGGCGGCAACGCGCATTTCGCGGACACCCGGCGCCGTGAGCGCGCGCTGCGCGAGCAGGGCATCCACTTCGTCGGCACGGGCGTCTCCGGTGGCGAGGAGGGCGCGCTGCACGGGCCGAGCATCATGCCGGGCGGCTCGATCGAGTCGTACGCCTCGCTCGGCCCGATGCTGGAGAAGATCTCCGCGAAGGCGGCAGACGGGTCGCCTTGCGTCACGCATGTCGGTCCCGACGGCGCCGGGCACTTCGTGAAGATGGTCCACAACGGCATCGAGTACGCCGACATGCAGTTGATCGGCGAGGCCTACCAGCTGCTCCGCGACGTCGCCGGGTACTCCCCCGCGCAGATCGCGGACATCTTCCGCACCTGGAACACCGGCCGGCTCGACTCCTACCTGATCGAGATCACCGCCGAGGTGCTGTCGCACGTGGACGCGGCGACGGGCAAGCCGTTCGTGGACGTGGTGCAGGACCGGGCCGAGCAGAAGGGCACGGGCCGCTGGACCGTGCAGATCGCGCTGGACCTGGGCGTGCCGGTGTCCGGTATCGCCGAGGCCGTCTTTGCCCGCTCCCTGTCCGGACACGCCGGCCTGCGCGCCGCCTCGCGCGACCTCGCCGGCCCGAAGGCGCGGCAGCTCGACGCGTCCGAGGCCGGGGCCTTCGCGGACCGGGTCGAGCAGGCGCTGTACGCGTCGAAGATCGTCTCGTACACGCAGGGCTTCCACGAGATCATCGCGGGCAGCGACGAGTACGACTGGAACATCGACCTCGGTTCCGTCGCCTCGATCTGGCGCGGCGGCTGCATCATTCGGGCGGCCTTCCTCGACCGCATCCGTGCCGCCTACGACGCCCGGCCCGACCTGCCGAGCCTGCTGTCGGACGAGACGTTCGCGCGGGAGATCGCGGCGGCCCAGGACGACTGGCGCGAGGTCCTCGTCGCCGCGACCCGCCAGGGCGTGCCCACCCCCGGCTTCTCGGCGGCCCTCGCCTACTACGACGCCCTCCGCGCCGAACGCCTGCCTGCCGCCCTCACCCAGGGGCAGCGGGACTTCTTCGGGGCGCACACGTACCGCAGGACGGACCGCGAGGGTTCGTTCCACACGCTGTGGGGCGGCGACCGGTCGGAGGTCGAGGCGTAGGGCTGCCGCCCGTGTCGTAGGGCTGCCGCCCGGGCCGTAGGACTGTCGCCGGGCCCGGACCCCCCACCATTGCCGAAGCCGTCACGTTCCCGGAGCGGGGATCGTGGCGGCCTTGGCGTGCGAGGAGGGCAGAGTGTCGGCATGCCTGCAGCCCTCCCTCGACGAACTGGCCGACCTGTCCGAGGCACAGGGACGGGGCAGGTGAGGACCTTCCACCAAGAAGATACCGATGTCACTCCGCCCACAGCCGCTGCACTTCACTCATCGCCACCGGTGGGGTCCCGACCTGCACGTCCGGTCCCGCCAGGGGACAGTGGCTGCCTTTCCTGAGATCACGATCGTGGTACGCCTGATGACGTGCTGGTTGATGGTTTGCGCCACGTCCATGGGCACGCGCACGCAGCCATGCGAGGCGGGCCGGCCGAGGACTGGCTGGGAGTCGTGGATGCCGATGCCACGGCCCGTGCCGATATCGACATACCAGGCCATTGCATCGCCCTTGCTGTTCGTGTAGCCAGGGCCGCCCAGGAATGCAGGAGAAAAGGTCCCGGTCGGAGTGCAATTCAGGTTGTTCTGATCGGCGCAAGGATCGTGCACTGTACATGGCTGTCCGCGCCCGGACGAGATGGAACTGCCTCTCCCCGGGGATCCGTTGTTCCACTCGTACCGGATGGTTTGGCTCGTGAGGTCGATCGCGATTCGGCTGATCCACGGGTTACGGGTTGAGGGGACCGGGTCGTGGTGCCGGTCATGAGCCGCGGGCAGAGACGTGCGTTGTCCTGCCGTGGAACCGCCCTCGGCGGTCAGGGGCTCGGGTGACACGAGCTCATCGGGGCTGTCGGGGACGGGCAGGATCGGGCCGCCCGGTGGGGTGTCCCCGTCGTGGACTGAATCCTCCCGGTCCGCGTCGGCCGTGTCCGAACTCTCCCCGACGGGCGTAGCGGCGTCCTCCGCGATCCGAGACACCACCGAAGGCGCCTCAGCGGCTACCCGCAACTCCGTTGCGCAGTCGCACGGGACCGGGCCGCACCGCTGCACCGTGTTCCGACTTCTGCAGTCGGTCGACACGGCCGTCACAGCATGGCTGCCGGATGAACTGACGCCAGCCCCGGCCGGAGTGGTCCGTCTGCTGCCGGCCATCCGTTCCGCAATGGCCTCGGCTTCGCGTTCAGCAGGATCCTGCGGATGACTGACACCCAATGGTGTCCTCACGTCGGCAGCCGGAGAGCGCTGCTGGAGAACATGCGTGAGTTCATGCGCGAGTGTCCGCAGGCCGTCCGCCGAGCCGGGCCGGTAATGGCCGGCGCCGAACACGATGTGCGTTCCGATCGTGTACGCCGCGGCCCGCAGGCCACCTGCCGTCGCGGCCGCAGCCTCATCGGTGTGTACGCGCACCCGGGAGAAGTCCGCTCCGAAGCGCGCCTCCATGTCCCGCCTCACGGGGACCTCCAATGGCTTCCCCGCGGTGTTCATCACCTTCCGCACACTCCGCCAGGTGTGGCTCGCTGCATCGTGGGCGCGATGGACAGCCACAGAGAACTCACCCATGAGTCCATTGGGGCACGACCGTGCCGTCGTCGCCACCGCAGCACCACCCTCACCCCTCCCGCCACGGAGACATGCTCCCCACGGCCGCCGGGCCAGGTTCCCGACATGGTGCCGGACGAGCCGGGGACGTTGTCACCAGCCGGTCAACCCAGAGTCGCTGCAGAACTGGGCAGGCGCTGCCGGGACAAGCCGGTCGAGCGGCACCGAGCTGAGATACTCGCCGAGCCGACCGCGCCGGCCGTTGGAGAGGGGACGCCGTTCAGCGGTAGAGCGGGCAGGGGCGGGGGCCTCGCCACCTCCAGAACGTGCAGTCGGGCGAACCTAGTCCCGCTGGGCGGCGAACAGTTCCAGGTGTGCGCAGTTGGGGCAGCGAAAGGCATCTATCTGCCAGTGCGGTCGGCCCATCCTCTTGGCACCACCGAGCGGGCCTCGCTCAAGGGCGCCCTCGATCCACCGGGCGAACCCGCGAGCGCCTTGTCCGGAGTCCTCGACGAAGCCCGGCTCCAGCCCCACCACACCGCACTGAGTGCACCGAATGTTGTTCACCGGCGGAGTGTATTGAACAGGTGCGGGCCCTGGTCATCGGGGTCGGTTCCCCCTCTCCCTCGTCCCGCGTGACGGACAGGCCGCGAACTCGCACGCAGGCGTGGCATCCGGGCGGCGCCCCCGGCCGGGCGCGTGAACCCCTGTCGCTCACGCCTCCGGCCGGGCACCCGTAGAGGCCGAACGCCGGACGTCCGTCAGGACAGCGGTCCGGGCCGGGGCTGCGGTTCCGGTACCGGGTCGGGGCCCGGCGGTTTCGGGATCGGGGAGGGCGACGGGACGGGCTCCGGCCCGGGGGCGGGATCCGGGTTGGGACCGGGGACGGGATCGGGACCGCCCGGTTTCGGCGTCGGGTCCGGGAAGGGCTCCGGGCGGTCGGGGCTCGGTCCAGGGGTGGGTCCCGGCTTCACGGGGTCGGGATACGGATGCGTCATGGTGGTCCTCCAGCCAGTCGATGCGTCGGCTCTGGACTTGTCCCACGCGTACCCGGCCCGGGCGCACCCACTCACCCCGTCGTACGAGAGACGGCGACCGGGTGGGCCAACCCGGTGCACCACGAACGGCACCACGAATGTGTGGTCGGCCCACTGGGGATGCGCGCGAACCGCTGATGGGACTGGGCCCACCTGCTGGTGGGGCCGTCGGGCGTACCTGCTGGTGGGACGGGGTCTAGCCGCTGGCGGGGCAGCACCTACCCGGCGTGCACCGCGCGGCGCGCGACCCGGTGGTGGCGCAGGGCCCGCCTGCTGGTGGGGCAGGGCCTACCTGGCGTGCGCCGCATACGCCGCGCGGCGCGCAACCCGGTGGTGGGGCAGAGCCCGCCAGCTGGTGGGGCAGGGCCCACCCGGCGTGCGCCGCATGCACCACGCGGACCACAACCCGGTGGTGGGGCAAGGCCCACCACCGGGCGGGGCAGCACCTACCCGGCGTGCACCGCATGCGCCGCGCGGACCGCTTCCGCCGCCGCGGCGAGCCCCGGGCGCGGGCTCGACAGCACCGGCACCGAGGTGGTGGTGAAGCGCTGGGCCGCGGTCATGGACGCCTGGGCGAGGACGATCGCATCGGCGTCGGTCACCGCGTCGGCGGCGTCGGCCACCGCGCGGGCGCAGCCGTCCGTGTCACCCGCCTCGAACAGCGACCACGCGTCCTCGACCAGCGCCGTACGGACGTCCACGGGGCGGCCGGCCCGGCGGGCCTCCTCCTCGACCAGGGCGACGGTCGGTTCCAGGGTGCTCGTCACCGTCGCGAGGACGACGACCCGCGGGCCCGCGGCCACCGCGGCGGCGGCCATCGGACGGTCCACGCGGAGCACGGGCACCCCAGCGTCGGCCCGCTCGGCGACCGCGCCGATGGTCGAGCAGGTGCAGAGGACGACCCGCGCGCCGTCGGCGACAGCCCCGGCGAGCAGCGACCGCACGTCGTCGGCCACCGCTTCGGGCCCCTCCCGCCGGGCCCTCGCGAGAAGTTCCTCATCGACCAAGTGGCGCAGTTCCAGGCCCGGATGGGCCTCGTCGCGCAGCGCGTCGAAGACGGGGACATGCGTCGGCGAGGTGTGCAGCAGGGCGAGCGGTCCGGACCGGGGCGGGATCGGCGCCCCGGCCATCAGAAACGTCCCGGATGCGCCGCAAGCCACTCCATCGCGGCGGTCAGCAGCGCCGGGTCGGCCGCCGGAGCCTCCTCGGGGTGCCGCGCCGCCCACTTCACGACGTACGGGCAGAGCGGCGCGACGACGACGCCCTCGCGTGCGGCGATGCCGTACAGCTCTCGGGCGAGCGAGCCGGCGATGCCCTGACCCTCGTGCGCCGGTTCCACGATGGTGTGCACGGGGACGAGGGCTCGCGCGGGCTCTTCCAGGACGAAGTACTCGATGTGCCCGACCACTTGGTCACCGGCGAACGCCTCAAGGCGGCCGGCCGGCCGGTCGTCGCGGATCTCGATGTCGCTCACGGGCACTCCTCGGGTCCTCGGTTCCAGGGGTCCTGCGATGCTGCCGTCGCGGATCAGGCGGTGACGGCCTGCGGGCTGCGCTGCTGGTCCGAGCCCGGTACCGGCTCGGACGGGTCGGCGCCGAGGGACACGATCCGGTTGTCGCGGTCCACGTGCACGACGCTCGGCCGCAGCGCCCGAGCCTCGGCGTCGGCGACCTGAGCGTAACTGATGATGATCACCAGGTCACCGGGATGCACGAGATGGGCCGCGGCTCCGTTGATCCCGACGACCCCCGATCCGCGCTCCCCCTCGATGACGTACGTCTCCAGGCGGGCGCCATTGGTGATGTCGACGATGTGGACGAGCTCACCGGGCAGCAGATCGGCGGCGTCGAGCAGATCGGCGTCGATGGTGACGGATCCGACGTAGTGCAGGTCGGCCTGGGTGACCGTGGCACGGTGGATCTTGGACTTGAACATGGTGCGCAGCATGTTGAACTCCTGGAAGACGGCTCCCTGCCCACTTTTTGCAGGTCAAAGGCGTCCCACACTGTACATCGACACGCCTTGAACTCGAAGACTTCCAGGAACATCGTGTGCTGCTGCGACCAGGCACCCCGCCTGCGCATTTCTGCGCCGACCAGGCTGCCGCGGGACCACCGACTCGGCCATATACGAAGAACCGTGCGGGACTGATGCTGAGTGGACGCTGACTTACCTGACGTCTCGTTAGGCGAGTTGGGGATCGGTAGCACGCGGCCCGCCCAGAGTTGATTCGGCCCCTGCCCGTAGACGAGTGCGAGCTTGGAGCGGGACCGAGAGGTGGACTCACTTGGTATCGCCGCGGTGAGCAGACGCGCTGGGGTCTACCCAAGCGTCGGTATCACCTGGACTCAGGTTGGCGTTTAACATCGCGGGTCACTCGGCCTGCTGACCTGCGGTTCTTCCCGGGACAGCGAAGGCGGCCGTTCTCCACGCTTCGAGATGTCGAGTCACAAAGCACGAGAGAACGGCCGCTGCCCATGAGTCTGCCCGTCGATGTGCCCGGAAGCGAGGCGTTGGGGCGGTTGTCCCGCTTTCGGGTCGAGTTCTACGAGTGTCTCTACAAGCGGGCGGACGCGCTCTTCGAGCTCGCCGACGCGGTGCTGTGCGCGGACGGGCCGGTGAAGACGCTGGTCGAGCTGTCCCTGGCGGCTGAGCACCGGCGTGGGCACGGAGCCCGGCGCGGCTGCGCCGCGTGCTGGCCGGCCTGCCGCGGCCGACAAGGGGCCGTCGGTGAAGGAGGTCAGCGGTGGGAGGCCACCCATCCTGCGCTCCGCCGACGGATGTGTCGTCCAGCTGACAGGGCTGTGACGGCGGCTACTCCCCGGTCTTGGGGGAAGCCGCGTTCGCGCCCCGCCTCCGGGTCCGCGATGCACCCGTCCAGCGACATGGCGGTCAGGCGGTCGGTAACCCCGGCAGGAACTCCTCCGCCCCGAACGCCGGGCGGAGGTCGGTGAGCCAGATGGCTGTGGGGTCGTACGCGGCGAAGAAGGGCCTGCCGACCAGGTCCGGGACACGTGCCTGGACCAGGTGGAGGACGAGAACCCGGGTGCCCGCGATGTCCGCGGCGCCGTCGACGCAGACCTTGCCCGCGGTCGTCGACATCACCGGTCCGCGGACCGTCCTGGCCAGTCCCGACACCTGGGCGTAGGCGTCACGGAAGATCTCGTAGGCACGGACCAGCGGCACCGCGAAATAGTCCCGGGGGCCGGTGTCGCGCTCCACGAACTGGTAGTACGGCACCGCCCCCAGCCGGGTCACGGTGTTCCACAGCTCCGCCCACACGGCCGGGTCGTCGTTGATGCCGCGCACCACCGGGCCCTGGCAGCGCACGACGGCACCGGTGTCGAGGATCCGACGCAGCGCGGTGCGCGCGATCTCCGGCCGCAGTTCCTGCGGATGGGTGAGGTGCACCACCACCGCCAGGTGCCGACCCCGCGGGACCACCTTGGCGAACAGCCGTAGCAGGGCGTCGGCGTCCGGATCAGTGACGAAACGGTACGGCCAGAAGGTCAGCGCCCGGGTGCCCACCCGCACCGACTGCACCGAGTCGATCTCCAGCAGCGGCTCGATGTACCGGCGCAGCACCTCGGCCGTCATCACCAGAGGGTCGCCGCCGGTCAGCAGCACGCTGGTGATCTCGGGGTGGGCCCGCACGTAGGCGAGGGCGTCGTCGGCGTCGTCGGTCGCGATCCGCAGCTCCGGCTGCCCGACGAACTGCGGCCAGCGGAAGCAGTACGTGCAGTAAGCGTGGCAGGTCTGGCCCTGCCGGGGAAACACCAGCGCGGTCTCGGCGTACTTGTGCTGCACTCCCGGCACCGGCCTGCCGTCCAACGTGGCTCCGTTGAGGTCGAGTTGTCCGGCGGGGTGTGGATTCAGCCCGGCCCGGACCGCATTCGCGGCCCGCCGCACCTCGGCCGACGGGGCCTGCCCGGCCACGAGCCGTGTCATTCGGGCCAGGTCGGGTGCGGAGAGCATGCCGGGCTGGGGGAAGGTCAGGCGGAAGACCGGGTCGGCGAGCGGCCGCGACCAGTCGATCAGCTCGTCGACGACATAGGAGTTGGTGCGAAAGGGCAGCACCGCGGCCACCGCCCGCAGAGCCAGCTGGTCCATGGCGGACAAGCCGGCGCGCTTCGCCAGCGTGTCGAGATCACGGGCCGTGAAAGCCCGGAACCGCGGCGCGGAGGGCCGCCCCCGTCCGGCCGAACCGATTCCGGCGGACACGGAGGCGATCGGCTCGCTCATCCGGCCCGCCCCCTCCGCCACGTGACCACCCACGCCCCGGCGCCGACCCCCAGCGCCGTCGGCACGCTCACCCCCGGCGGAGCCACCCCGTCCCCCGCCAGCCGGGCGGCCAGCGTGACCGCCGTCCAGGCGGCCGTGGCCCCCAGCGCGCCGCCCGCCAGCGCGTCCACCCACCGGTACGGAGCACCGGCCGGCACGCCGCCGACCCAGCGCAGCAGCACCAGCGGGAGCGCGAACGCCAGTGCCGCCGACAGGGCGACGAGACAGGTCTGCAGCGCGGCCGGCACGGGCAGCCGGTAAGCGAAGGCCTGCACGGTGGTGAGGGCGGTGACGACCGCGCTCAGCACGGACGTCTGGATCAGCGTGATGCGTTCGCGGTGCTCACGGACGGCACGGTCGATCGCCTCCGCCACCACCCCCCGCGCCGCATCCGACCGCTCCCGCGCCGCCTCCAAGTGGACCAGGTCTCCGTCCACTTGGAGGGCCAGAGCCTGCGCGGCGCCGCTGTCGCGGGCGAACAGTGTGGGCCCTTCGCCGTACCGGCTGACCTCGGGAACGTAGCGCCTCATGTTCTCCAGTGCCGTGTCGACGGTCCGCCGCAGCTGACGCAGCCGGGTGGTCCGCCAGATCAGGCCCGTCGGACGCAAGCGCTCTGCGTCCAGGCGCCGTTGGGACCGGGACAGGTCCGGCAGCGACGGCGCCCAGTCAGCGTCCTCCGGGCGTACGCCGACCAGGACGGAGCGCACCGCGTCGTCCGAGGATGCGACGAGTTCGTCGGCGGCGGCCGACGCCCGGTGCACCCGCGCCGCGTGCCTGGCCTTGGAGGCGTGCAGCAGGTACCGGGCGAACGGCATCAGCCCGTTGTGCCCGGCCGTGGCCCATATCCACCGGTCCAGCGCCCGTTCCGCCGTGTCCGGGGCGAGCACCGCGAGGGTCCGGCGGACGGCGACGCCATCGGTGTCCGTAGCCTCCCAGAGCAAGAAGTCGTCCCGCGTACGGTCGTGCCCCGCGTGCAGGGAGCCCGGCGCGACCGGCATCGCCGCACGCACCGACGCGTCCAGGCGGCCCGCCGTCGCCTCACGACCCCGCCGAAACAGCGCCTGGTAGAGCAAGATTTCACCGAGTAAGCCCTTCATGGGCGCCGCAGGATTTGGCACCGCCCCCCGCCACTCGTCACGCAGGGCCGCCCAGCCGTCGGCCAGCACGCCGCCTTCGACGTTGGGCGCCAGCATCGCGACCAGGCCCAGCACATCGTGCTCGACGAACACGAACGCCGCGTACACCTCGCCGCCACCGAGCGGCCGACACGCCGTGGCGATGAGCCGGAACGCCGACGCGTGGTACGGCCCCGAGGGTCAGGTCCGGGCCAACGGCCGCGCCAGGCAGCGCCTCCGTCATACCGAGGGCGCGGCAGCCCTGCCACAGCGTGCCGAGGCGAGCCCGCGCCGCATCGGACCCGGCACGAGCGGGCGCGAAGCAGGCCACGAGCAGCGCGGGCCTACTGGTCGTCGGAACGCGACGCATCCCCGCTCCCGGCCCCCCGTCCCGGCTCCAGAACCAGATCCAGGTCGGTGACGAGCGCGTTGCGCTCCTCGACGAGGTCCGGCGGAGCGGGCAGCTCCCCCGGACCGGGCACCTCCGAGACGCGCCGGGAAAGCACCTCGATCCTGCCCAGGTGGAAACGGAAGCCAAAGACGTCACCCCGTTCCCCGGCCCTGCGCAGTTCGGCGAGGTGGTCGCCGAGCCGACGCCACTGCTCGACGGTCAGGGTGAGCAGTTCCCCGGTGTCCGGGTCCGGCTCGGTCAAACTGCTCACGGCCTGCTGGGCGTGAGCCTTGTCCTCGGCGTCGAGCGGGGCCATCGGTCTCCTCACGGTCGTAAGACGGCTGTTCGGATCCTGAATACGCCATCTGACGCATGGCTGACTACCCATGACAGATCGTTACCATTCAGCTCACGGGCGGTCGGTCCGGGCGCCTGGGGACCTAACGGGGACATGCCGTATGACGGATCACGCTGCCCGCGAACGAGTGCTCACCGACCTGGGGACCCGGCTCACCCTGGCCATGCGGAGCGGCGACGCGTCCGAACTCTTCGATCCCGCGTGCGTCGAGGACATTGGTCTGGTACGCGCACTCGCTGTCGGAATACGGCCCGGCGCGGGGTTCGGGATCGATGTCGGGGCCGCCCACCTCGCGTCCTGGGCCTGCTTCGTACGGGCCCGTGCGCTGGAGAGCGTGGCCGGGCCGGCGGAGCGGGCGACGGCGGAGGAACACGCACTCGGCCTCGGTCTCGCCGTACACCTGCACGGGGTATCCGCATGGGAGCTGCCACCGCTGTACGACATCCTCCTCGACGCCGTACTCGATCCCCCGCCTGGCACGGCGGACCCCGGCGGCCTGGAGGACGCCTATGACCGGCTCACCGGAACGCTGTTCGGGATCTGGCAGACGACCGGGGCCATGGACGTTCTGGCCGGGACGATCGCCCTCTGGCGCGGGGCACTCCGGCATGCCCGACCCGGCCCCCGCCGCACCTCCTGCCTCACCGGACTCGGTACCGTCCTGCACGCCGCGGCCGCGTCGACCCGGGTGGTGGCTCAGCTCGACGAGGCGGCCGAAGCCCTGGGCGAGGCTGCGGCGAGCGCCGTCGAGGACGACGGCAACCGCGGCATCGCCCTCAACAACCTGGGCCAAGTGCATGTGACCCGGGTGGAGTTCCGCCCGGAGGGCACCGACCTCGACGACGCCGTCACCGCCTTCCGCCGCGCCGCCGACGCCGCGGAACCCGGCAGCCACGACCGCGCCCTGCGGCTGTCCAACCTCGGCGGCGCACTGCTGCGGCGCGCAGAGCGGGGCGGCGGCGCGGCCGATGTACGGGCCGCCGTCGACGCGCGGCGGGTTGCGGTGGCCGAGGCTCCCTCCGATGACCCGTTCCGCTCCGAGTGGCTGACCGGCCTGGCCGGGGCCCTGCGTGCGCTGGGTGAGCGGGGCGACGACGGGGCGGCCGGCGAGGCGCTCGACGTCCACGAAAAGGCGCTCGCGGCGAGCCCCCCGGACCCGGACGGCCCACCGCTGATGCTGGGGCTGGGCCTGCTCGCCGCCCAGCTGGCCGGCCGGACGGGCGCCGTCGCCGACGTCGACCGCGCGATCCATCTCCTGCGCGCCGCGCTGCGGGAGCTGGACGACGACTCCGAGGCGCTGAGGGACGTACACATCTCCCTCGGCGAGATGCTGTGCCGCCGCCACGGCCACAGCCCCGACCGGGAAGCCCTCGACGAGGCGATCGCGCTCCTGCGGGCGACCGGACCCAGCCGCTCACCCCACCGGCTCGACAGCAGCCGGATCATCCTCGGCCAAGCCTTGTACCAGCGCTTCCTGGACGACGGCGACGAGACGTCCCTCGACGAGGCGGTGGGTCTCCTCGCCGCCGCGCTGCCGGCCGACGCACACCCCGACGAACAGCCCGGCCCCCGTCTCACCCTCGTCCACGCGCTGCAGGCCCGCCACGGCCGCACCCGTGACCCGGCCGATCTCGATCGCGCCATCGCCCAGTGCCGGGTGGCCGTACGGATCGCCGCCGCCCGGGACCTGCCCGGCGGCCCGGACCCCGTCCCGGGGCTCCTGCTGGCCGCCATGGTGGTCAGCAGGTACACCGGTTGGTTCGACTGGGACGGCCCGCCGGGCCCGGACCTGCCGCCCGGCGGCTTCTTCGCCCCCGCCCCGGGCGGTCCGACAGGGGACCCGGCACTGCTTTACGAAGCCCTCGACGTTCTCCGGCCCAGCGCGCCCCCCGATACCGCGGACCCGGACGACGACGGCACTCGCACCGCCCTCGTGTCCCTGCTGACAAGGCTCCTGTGCCGGCACTACGACCGGACGGGCGACCGCACCGCCCTGGACGCGTCCGTCGCCGCGCTGGAGCGGGAACTGCCGGCCGGCCCCGGCGACGTCCCGGAACCGGGCCTGCGCACCGACCTGGCCGATGCTCTCAAGCGGCGCTACGAACTCGACGGCGACCCGGCCGACTTCGAGCGTGCCCGGACTCTGCTGCAGGCTGCGGTGGACCGGAAGCCGCCAGGCAGTACCCGACTCGACGACATCCACGCCCGCATCCACCTCGGCACCATCCTCATGTCACGTGGCATCCGCGCGGGCGACCTGGCAGCCTCCGACGAGGCGGTCACGGTCCTGCGGACCGCCCTCGCCGAACTGCCGTCGGACACCGAACCGATGATCAGGGCCTGGTGCGCCGACAGCCTCGGCAACGCGCTGCTGGAACTCCATGAGCGGGCTGACGACGACGAGGCCCTCGACGAGGCGGTGCGCAGCTACCGCATCGCCGTGGACGACACCGACGACCCGGAGTCCCGTCCTGCCCGGCTGTCCAACCTGGGCAACGCGCTCACCCGGCGGTACGAGCGCACCGGCGACACGGAGGCCCTGCGCGAGGGCGTGGACCGGCTGCTGGAGGCGGTCCGCCTCACCGGCGAGGGGCATCCGAACGGGGCAGGGCACCGGCACAACCTCGGCGGTGCCCTGTTTCGGCTGGCCCGCCGCACATCCGACCCCAGGGTCGCGGAGACAGCGGTTACCGTACTTCGCGAGGGAGCAGAACTGGCCCCGGCGGACTCGATGCTGCAGACCAGGCTGCTCAGCACACTTGGCTCGGCGCTGCGCACGTGGAGCGACCTCGACGGCGGATTCAACCGCCTCGCCGAGGCCGTGGACGTCCACGAGCGGGCCGCCGCCGCCATGGCGGCGGACGACCCCGACCGGCACGCCCAATGGGTCAACGCCGCCGGCGCGCGCGTCGAGCACGCGGTCCGTACGGCCGACCCCGCGGCCCTGGACGAGGCCATCGAGCGGCTGCGCGAGCTCGCGGATCACGCTCCTGGCAGTGCGGCATGGGTGGCAGTCCGGTCCGGCCTGGGCGGGGCGCTGTGCTACAGGCTGAACTACCGGGACAGCGCAGAGGACCGGGCCGAGGCACTACGGCACTATCGCGCGGCGTACGACACGCTGTCCGCCGCGCCCCCGGACCGGGCCCGGGCCGCCGTCAGCGCGGGGCGACTGGCCCTGCGGTGCGGTGACGTGCCGGCGGCGGGCGAGGACTTCGCCCGTGCCGTGGAACTCCTGGACGAGGTGGCCTGGCGTGGGCTCGGCAGGCCGGACCGGGAGCGGCTGCTGTCGGAGTTCGGGGGTGTGGCGTGCGACGCGGCAGCGTGCGTGATCGCCCAGGGTCACGGGGAGCGGGCCGTGGAACTGCTCGAACAAGGCCGTGGCGTACTGCTGACGCAGACCCTGGACGCGGCCTCCTCCCTCGACGTCCTGCGCTCCGCGCACCCGGCGCTCGCGGATGCCTACGCCGAGCTGACGAGGGAACTGGAGCACCCGTCCGAAGCCGGCTCCGGCGACGGGCACGTGACGGCACGCCGTACGGCGGCCCAGGACGCCGGCGCATGGGCCGAACTCGCCCGCAGACGCGAGGAGGTCCTGCGCGAGATCCGTGCCCTGCCGGGTCAGGAGCGCTTCCAACGGCCGCCCGCCGTGGCGGAACTCCTCTCCGCCGGCCGCGAAGGCCCGGTCGTCCTCGTCAACGTCAGCGAACTGCGCTGCGACGCCCTCGTGGTCACGGCGGACACCGTCACCGCCGTACCGCTGCCCGTCCTGACCCGGTCGGCGGTCAACCGCCGCACCGACCTCTTCCTGCAGGCCGTGGGCACGGCCGCGGACACGACGGCCGACGACCACCTGCTCGCGGTCGCCGAACGCGAGATCCTGGGCACCCTCACCTGGCTGTGGACCGCGGTCGCCGAACCGGTGCTGACCGCGATCGGGTGCACGCAAACCGTTGCGGCCGACCACCCCGGACCCCGGCTGTGGTGGTGTCCCACCGGCCTTCTCACCCTGCTGCCCCTGCACGCCGCCGGACCCTACGCCGAGGACGGGACGGGTATCGGTGCGCTCGACCTCGTCGTGTCGTCGTACACGCCGACCCTGCGCGCCCTCGTGCACAGCAGGCGTGCGCGTGCCTGGTGCTCCCCGGCGAACGGGGCGCCCCTGGTCGTGGCGCTGCCGACGACCCCGGGCGCACGGCCGCTGGCGGGTGCCCGGCGCGAGCTGGAGCACCTCAGGAGGCTCAGGTCGGACGGGCGGTTCCTCGTCGGAGCGGACGCGGTCGTGGAGCAGGTCGTGAAGCTCGTGGCCACCCGCCCCTGGGTCCACTTCGCCTGCCACGGCGAGCAGGACCGGAGTCGGCCCGGTGAGGGCGCCCTGCGCCTGTACGACGGGCTCCTGCCGCTGCGCCGGATCGCCCGGCTCGACCTGGCGGACGCCGACCTCGCCTATGCCTCGGCCTGTTCGACCTCGCGCGGCGGCCCACTGCTCGCCGACGAGTGCCTCACCATCGCCAACGCCCTGGTCCTCGCCGGGTACCGGCACGTGGTCGGCACCCTGTGGGAGATGACCGACGCCTCCGGCCCACGGGTCGCCGCCGCCGTCTACGACATGCTGACGTCCGGCGGGGCGGTGGACCTCGACAGCGGCGGCTGCCCGTACGCCCTGCACGCCGCCGTACGGGAACTGCGCGGCCGGCGGCCCGCGCACCCAGCCGCCTGGGCCGCCCATGTCCATGTCGGCGCCTGACGCGCACCCGAGGGAGAAGCCATGGCCGAGTTGGACGGCAGCGCGCGGCTGCGTCGGCTGATGGACCGTTACGTCGACGGCGACACCGATGCCCTGATCGGCCCCGAGGCGTCCGGTCACGCGGCGGCCCTGCTGTCGGCGGCGGCACCGCCCGTGCCGTACCGCACGCTGAGCACGGGCGGTCTTGCCGGAGTGCGCCTGGACGAACCGGTGCTGGACGCCTTCCACCTGCTCGCCCGCTTCCACGCCTACCGGTCCCAGGAGTACGCCGGCCGCGGCCCCGAGGCACCGCTGGCCGTGGAAGCCGCCCAGGCCTCGGTGGTGCTCTTCGCGCTCGTGCACCGGACGCGGCCGGGGTCGGTGCCCCCGAAGTGGCGGGGCGGCGCCGGTGAACTCGCCAAGGAATCCGCCGAGTTGTGGCGGTCGTACGCCACCCTGCTCTGCGGCCAGGGCCGCGCCCATGGCGACACCGGCCTTGAGGACCGCGGTATCGCTTGGTACCGCGGGCTCGCCGGGCACCTGCCTCCGGGCGACCAGCAGCGTTCGAACGCCCTGGTCGGCCTCAGCGGCGCCTTGCTCTCGCGCTACACGTTCCGGGGAAACCGCGCCGACCTCGACGAGGCCGTCGAAACGGGACTGCGCGGCGCGGACGGTCGGCCGCCGCTGGACGTGGGCCGCGCCAGCGCGCTGAACAACGTCTCTCTCGCCCTGCGCACCCGCTTCGAGCACTTCGGCCTGCCCGCCGACATCCACTGGGCCGTCGACACCGGCCGTCGGGCCCTGGCCGCGTGCCCCGCCGACGCCGCCGACCGCCCGCTCGTCCTGGGCGCGCTCGGGGCCACCGTCCGGGTCCTGAACGAGCACACCGGGAAGCCCGCCGAGCTCGCCGAGGCCGTGTCACTGCTGCGCCGGGCGGTCGCCGCCATCCCCGGCGGGCACCCCTTCCTCGCCACGCACCGCAACAACCTCGGCTGCGCCCTCGTGCGGCAGTACGAGTGCGGTCCCGGTGACAGCCCGTTGCTCGACGAGGCGATCGAGCACCTGCGGCGCGGCACCGCCCAGCCACACCCTCGCCGGGGCGCCTACCTGGCGAACCTGGGCTCCGCCCTGTACCGCCGCTGGACCGACGCGCCCCGCCCGCGCCCGGCCGACCTCCGCGAGTCGGCGCGCGTCCTCACCGAGGCCCACCTCGCCCTGGGCCCCCATGACCCCGACCGTCACACGATCGGCCTCCTGCTCGGCGAAGTGTGTGAAACCCTGCGACGGGCGGAGAAGTGAAACCCGGCAGTCGCGTGCGAGACGGCGGTGGGGCATCAGCCAGCCGCAGATGCGCTCGACAACCGAACCCGGCCCGGGTGCGGTTCACCCGCGCGTTCCCCGGCGCCGAGCGCCAGGCCGAGGAGAAGCGGACCGTGAGCGAGATCCGCGCCATCCGCGTCGAGCATCATGGCGCCTACGGTGCCCCGCGTGTCCATGCCGAACTGCGTGCGAGGGGACGGAGGATCAACCGCTGGGAGTACCCCCGCTTGCGGGGGAGCGTCACCCGGCTGATACGGATCAACCACGTCGTCGGCCGGCACCTGCAGAAAAAGCGGACGGCGATCGCGGACAGGACCGCGCCGCCCGCGCCGGACCTGGTGATGCGCGACTTCACCGCGGACACGCTGAATACCAGGTGGTGCGGCAACATCACCTACATAGCCGTCGGCCCGATCCGACTCTATCTCGCCACGGTGATCGACATCTGCTCCAGGAAGATGGTGGGCTGATCAATCACCGACCACATGCGCACCTCGCTGGTAACCGACGCGATCGAAATGGCCGTGTCCGCCCGCGGTGGCCGGGTTCACGGCCTCGTTTTCCACATGGACAGGGGCGCCCAATACAACGCGGCCGCCTTCGCCGAGTCGTTCTTGGGCCTTGCCCCTTCCTCCGTCGGGCCCCGGACTGGACGTGGGAGCGGGATGCAGTGTTTGACCGTTACCGCAGCCCGGTTTCGCCGTGAGTCCACTGCGGGATACCCCTCGGCTGCCGTGCAGGGCAGCCACCCGCCGTGGACGGCTCCGGGTTGGAACCTGCCGGCTGCACCGCGTCCTCTCGTTGCCACGGCGGTAGAGGGGATGGACGCGAGGACCGCCTCTCAGGCGTTCTCGTCATGGATCCGCGCACCCAGATCCTCCGCCCACTCCAGCGCCCACGCCTTGAGTTCTTCGATCTGCCGGGAGGTGAGCCCGTACGCGGTGTAATCCTCGTCCTCGTACCAGTCCGCGCCGATCAGCCGGTCCCGGAGGTCTTCGAGGCTGAACTCGTCGTGGGCGCGACGGCGGCCCAGGGATTCAAGGTCGGCGGTGGAACGGTGGCGGGAGGCAGCCTGGACGTCGATGAGGTCGCGGACGGTGCCGCGGTCGGCGAGGGCACGGACCTTGGTGCCGATCACGTCGTCGAGGGAAAGAACGGGACCGTAGGGGGTCTGGGCAGGCGGAGCCCAGAACGCCTCCTTGAGGATGTCGACCTCGCACTCCTCGCTGGTGTCCGGATCGGTGACGAGGAACCGACCGCTGAGCGGATCGGTCTGGACGTGCGTGGTCCGCCATCCGCGTGCGCTGAGGCCTGCTGTGAGTGAGGCGACGATCTCCTCCATCGGAGCGGGGTTCTCGGTGGCGACGTCGAGGTCACGGCTGAAGCGTTCGACCAGGCCATGGGCCTGCACGGCGTATCCGCCGGTGAGGACCAGAGGGTAGGGGGAGCCGAGGTCGAGGATGTCGGCGAGGAGACGCTCGTGGAGCGGAGTGAGCTTCACGCGGCGGTCGTGCCGGCCGGAGCGGTGCGGAGCAGCTCGGGGAAGGCGTCCTCCCAGACCTCGCGGATGTAGGGACTGATCAAGCGTCGCAGCACGGACCACTGCTCGGTGAGCAACCGATGGTGCAGGAAGGCCACCAGGTCCTCACTCAGTCCTTCGGCGAGGACGGTCCGGTAGAGCGTCATGCGGGACTTCGGACGGTCCAGGCTGTAGCTCGTCCGCCCGGACCAGACGATGTGGAGCGGCAGGTCCACGTTGCCCTCGACGGGGCCGACCAGCTCCTGCAGGCGCTCGGGCAGTCGGCTGCGGTAGCGGTCCCGCAGCACCTCGGCGCGGGGGGCGGTGATCCTCGTGTCCATGCATCCAGTATCGCTGCTGGGAGGCGGCGGCATGGCGGATACAGGGGTCCCTGCCGTACGTACGGGGCGGGCGCCGCCCGCCCTTCCCTCGGACATCTCACCCAGTGGGCGCGCTCAGCACGTCATCACCCACCCGCGCAGGCCCCCGGGTGGCGCGGCAGCCGCTGCCCTGCAGACCGGGACCAGCCCCGCTCGAGGGCGCGGGTGACCATGACGCAGCAGGTCACGCGAAGGGCCGACGCAGTGGAGTCGGCTGCGGCTTCGGTCTCGGTGTCGGAAATGACGACGGTGCCGAAGCCGAGGCCCATGACGCCAGCACAGTGGACGAGAAGGACACCAGGGCGGGCGAGGTCGCAGTAGCGACCGGAGGGGGCAGGCGGCATCCACAAGGCACGCCGCTTCGGCCCCGAACGCAGCCCACTCACTCAGGACCCGCGCCGCGGACGAGCTGTCGAGTAACGCAGTGAACGTCCCAGGCGGAAGCCAGGCACCTGTGTCCAGGCCCCCGCCACGGCAGCCACCAAGTCAGCAAACCGGAACGCTCCCGCGCCCGATGCTGACCATTTGCTGACCTGAGCCACCCCACAAGGCTCCTGACCTGCACAAATGTCCAGATGCTAGATCTTGGACTTGAACATGGTGCGCAGCATTGGGCAACTCCGGAGTGTCGGCTCCCTGCCTGCTCGTACAGGTCAAGGGCGGTCTTCACTCTACAACTGCTGGTTTCAGACTGATTTCCCGCTGCTGTCATTCATGATCCAGCGCCGAGCAGAGGGGGAAGTGTCCCAGAACATCGGCTCTGCCCGCGAGGGCAACAGACGGAACCAGGCTACGGAACGGCGCTCAGAAGCACACTGAGAGCCCTGTCACGTGAGCATGCCCTGGAGTAGGCGCAGAGGGCCGCGCCAGCTGGCCATTGAACTCCGGCTGCCCAATGACGTGTCATTCGCGTTCTCCCTCGTCCGTGCCGGTGGAGCATGCCTCAAGGCAAACCTCTCTCCCTCCTTCATCAGGCGATCCGGCCTGCCAAGGCATCGAGCAGCGCAACGGCCTCACGGCGACTCAGCAGTTCATGGAAGCGCTCGTTGCGGTAGGTCCGCAGGCAGGCGTAGCAGCTGCTCTCCAGGCCGCACTCGCAACCGTCCACGCGGGCGAGCGCGGCATCGATGACCGGTGCGAAATGCTCTCCAACCCGGATCGCGTTTCCCGCGCCGCCCGGCGTGGTGTCGAAGAACAACAGCGACGGCATCCCGTCGGTTCCCGTGTGGACCGTGCCGTCGATGTCGTCACGGCTGATCTCAAGATGCGTGGCCGCGCCTTCCAGCAGGGCTTAGGCCCCGGAACGGAGACGCTCCGGTGGTGCCGAGAGGGCGGTGAGCGGGTCGAGGTGAACCTGAAGGAAGTCGGTTTGGTAACGGTGTGCGAGGGAGACGACCCGCAGCGGGCCGGTGCACTGCGTGTCCTTCAGCAGGTGTGGGTGACCACCTCGCCGGTTTCCCGCCCGGGCATGTGGTCGCCCCCAGCCGCACCAGTCGCAGATCTCGTAACCGGCACCGCCCGGCCCTTCCGAGACAACGACCATCACGCCACGTGCTCCCGCCGACCGGAGCGTGGTGTGGCCGGAGTCGAAGGCAGTCGCCCCGTCCTGCACATCAGCGGTATCGGTGGACATGTGGACATGTGGACATGTGGACATCGCCGTACCAGGACCGGCGCGGCGGCGTCCGGCCCGGGCGGCGCTGGGGCCCGCGTGCGGCGACGAAGCCATAGACGGGCTCGACACAGCGACGCGGCGAGGATGTGGACACCGAGCCGCAGGCAGTGCAGGTGGGATCCACGGGCTCGGTGGCCTCCGCTTACGAGTCGGGGAGCGATTGACGTCGGGGTGTGCTCACCTGGCGGTTCGGCTGGTGTGTGATCAGCAGGCGGCCCGTCGGGCGAGCACCAGTTCGGTGCTCGTCTTGCGGCGGGTGGCTCGGGCTGCTGCCCGGTCGGATACCAGCCCGGCGATGGCCAGGTGGGTCTCGGCATAGGCGTCCCGGCGGCCGGTGTACCGCTGGAGAGGTCTCCACTGCTTGAGTTCGGCCTGGGCGTGCTCCACGCAAATACGTCGCGAGGACTGCCGCCGCCGATGCTCGCGCCAGGCGAGCTTGTCGCCCTCCGGGGAGTCCTTCTTCGGCTTGCGCGGAGGGGCGCCGACCTGGTCCGGGAACTCGTTCGCCAGCCCCCGGTAGCCCTCGTCGACGTCGGCTGCCACCTCGGGGTGGAGACGGAACTGCTCGCCGATGCCCTCGGTGCGAACGGCGGTCTGGTCGTGCATCCGTCCCGGCCGCACGACCCCGCTGAACAGCGTGCGCCCCTGCTCGTCGCAGAACGTCGTGGTCTTGATCGTGTTCTGCCTGCGCTTGCCGGAGACGAAGGAGCGGCGTCCGGCACGGTTGACCCTGGGGCGGCGGACCTGCACTTCCGTGCCGTCCATCCGCAGGCGCACCTGCTCCGCGTCGACGTAGGCGAACAGGTCGTCCAGAGTGCGAAGCCGCACTCCCGGCCGGTCGGGAACGGCGAAGCCCCGCGCCGCGAGCAGGGGCCGCACCTCGCGCACGGCCCGCGAGACGGTGGAGCGGTCCACGCCGTAGAGCACGGCGAGCGCCGCGTGCGGCACTGCGAGCCGCAGCACCACCAGCGTCACCAGCACCCGGTCCACGAACACCAGTCGATGATCCGGTCCAGCGCCGACGGCGCGACGCCGTGCCCCGCCCCGACGCTCGTGCAGGGCCGAGTCACAGCGAGCTGTCCACTTCGGAGCGAGTTCTTCGATCAACTCGCCGAGACGTGCGCGGGACAAGCCCGTCAGGGCAATATGGGAGCAGGCCGCGCGGGCCTGAGAATGCGTCACAACATCCCCAACCCGCGCGGCCCTTGTCACGTCACGGCCAAGTCGGCGATTCCGCATCCAAGTCGTTGGAGCGCTGAGCCGCGCACGCGCCTCTCGGCACCACGGCGTGAGCGGTCGGGGCATCAGAGCGGGACGCTGCGGCCGATGATGCCGTGGTGGTCGTCTTCCACGTACCCAATCATCTCGGCGTAAATGTCAGTCCCCACGAACGCCCGCCTACCTTGCTCGGCGTGGACGGTGCTCTCCCACTCAAGACGGTCGGCCCAATTCTCCTCCGCCTCGTAGAGCTCGTAGCCCACGAAGCCGGGTTGCAGCCGGAGCCAGTCCACCATCCGGCGCGTGACGTCGAGGAACGCCTCGCGGCTCGCTTCAGGGCGCAGCCGCAAAATGACGATATGGACGCTCGGTCGGCTGTCAGGCACCCGGTCTCCCCTACGCGCACGTGTGGACTGCACCGAGTCTAAGTTCGCCGCCACGCCACGCGAGCGGCTGGCTCAGAGACCAGGACCGGGCTTCGCGCCCCGGCACGCAATGGCCGAGGACGCCCTGACGTCAATCGCTCCCCAACTCGTTAGCGCCCGCAGGTGCTGCACACGGTGTAGTGACGGCTCACCAGCTCACGGTCGGGGAGGCGGTAGACGCCGGCAGACGCCCACAGTCGGCCGCATGCGACGACTTCGGCACCGCGATGTCCGAGGGGGCGACACCGGCGTCCATCCAGCCACGCACCTGGCGGTATCTCTTGGGTGGAACGGTGGCGTCGATGACGACCTGCAAGTTTGCGGAGAACCGGGAGTTGTGGCTCAAGGCACCGACCTTGCGGTCGCTGGCAGGGACCAGCCTGCCGTCCACGATCCACAGCCGGTCCCCGGCATCGACGGGACGTGCGGCCGGCCCGAACGCGAGGAACCGCCCAAACCGCCCAGCTCACAGCCCTCTGCAACGCCCTTCAGGGCGAGGGGCCGCTTGTCGAGTTCCCCGGAGTCGACCAGGCGGGCGGCACAGCGTGTGAGCGGCGAGGCCCGCGGAAACACCCGGAAGGCGGTGCGCGCTGCAAGCCGAGACCCCGCCGTACGCCCGACCTCCACGCGTACGGCGTCCGTAAGAGGCCGCGCGAAACCCGTACGGTGCCCGCGGAACCCCGCACGCACCCTTCCCGGTCACTTCAAGATCGACACATGGAATTTTCCTGTGTCCGCCGCCCGAAGGGAAAGTGCGCCTCGATTCGGACATGCCGCACCGGAGAAAGTTTCTCATTCACCTATTGACGTTTCGATGATGTGTGAGGGGAGTGAACGGGACGCCACCATCAAGGAATTGATCCGAATCCCGGCACGTCTTCCGGCGTCCACGGTTGACCGAATCAATACGCCCGCACACCGTCCCACTGGTTCAACATTGACCAGCCAGTAACAACAGGGCTACCTTTCAACGCGTTTCGAGCAGGCCCAATAGATCAATGTTCCCGGGTTTCCGCAGGTCCCGCTGGAATCCGACGCGCCGCCATCGTTGTCGTACCGCATCCCCCACCATGCAGTCTCAGCTTGATTCGGAGAATCATGACGTCTGCTGTGCGTTCCGAGGACATGATCATCGGCATCACCCCGTTCGGCGAACCCGACGCCCGGCTCGCCGCGGCGGTGTGCCGGGCCGGCGGGCTCGGCGTTCTCGACCTGGGTGACGGGGGCCGAAGATCCCGTGACGCGCTGGAACGCCTGCACCGCCTGATACCGGGCCCGTTCGGGGTGCGGATCGGCGCCCGCTGCCGGCTGGACCCCGCCGACCTCACGCCGGGGACCGGTGACGCCGGTCGGCCGGACACGGTGGTCCTCGCGGTCGACGCGCCGTGGCAGGCCGGCGACGTGACCGCCGACCACCGTGTGCTGGTCGAGGTCACGGACCTCGACGGGGCGCGGGCCGCGATGCTCGCCGGGGCGTACGGGCTGATCGCCCGCGGCAGTGAATGCGGTGGCCGGATCGGGGAGTTGAGCACCTTCGTCCTGCTCCAGCGGCTGCTCGCCGCACCCGACATGCCGCTCCCGGTCTGGGCCTGTGGCGGAATCGGCTCCCGGACGGCGGCCGCCGCGATGGCCGGCGGGGCGGCCGGGGTGGTGCTGGACAGCCAGCTCGCGCTGCTGGCCGAGTCCTCCCTGCCGGAGGCGGCCGCGGCGCAACTGCGTCCCCTGGACGGTTCGGAGACGACGGTGCTGGCGGGTCACCGGGTGCTGCTCCGGCGGGGCCCGGACGCGCCGCGCATCGCCGGGACCGACCCGGAGACGGTGGCGGCGGCACTGGGCGCACAGGATCCGCGTACCCAGTTGCTGCCGGTGGGTCAGGACGGTTTCCTGGCCGCCCGGTTCGCGCGGCGCTGGGGGGACGTGCGCCGGACGGTGCGCGCTCTGACGGACGCGGTGCGCGACGTCGCATGCGACGACACGGCCGCCGGAGCACTGGGCACGGGCTCCCCGATGAGCCGGGCGCTCGGCACCCGGCTGCCCGTCGCGCAGGGACCGATGACCCGGGTCAGCGACCGCGCCGAGTTCGCGGCGGCGGTCGCCGAGGACGGCGCGCTGCCGTTTCTCGCGCTGGCGCTGGCGGACGGCGCGCGCACCCGGGCGATGCTGACCGAGACCCGGGCCGCCATGGCCGGGCGGCCCTGGGGCGTCGGCGTGCTCGGCTTCGCGCCGGAGGAGGTGCGTGCCGCCCAGTTGGAGGCGGTACGGGAGCTGCGGCCGACGCACGCCGTCATCGCGGGCGGGCGGCCTTCCCAGGCGCAGGCGCTGGAGCGGGACGGGATCCGCACCTTCCTGCACGTGCCCTCGCCGGGGCTGCTGCGGCAGTTCCTGGAGGCCGGGGCCCGCCGGTTCGTGTTCGAGGGTTCCGAGTGCGGCGGGCACGTCGGTCCGCGCGGCAGTTTCCCGCTCTGGGAGGCGCAACTCGCGGTCCTGGAGGACTTCCTGGACGACGCGGCCGACGAGAGCGGCAGGAACGGCAGGAATGACGCGGGCGGCAAGGGCGGCGGCGAGGATGCGGGCGCCGGGAAAGGCGGGAACACGGCGGAGGCGCTGGAGGTGTTCTTCGCCGGCGGTGTCCACGACGAGCGCTCGGCGGCGATGGTCGCCGCGCTCGCGGCCGCGCTGACCTCGCGCGGGGCCGCCGTAGGGGTCCTCATGGGCACCGCGTACCTGTTCACCGAGGAGGCGGTCGCGCGCGGCGCGATCCAGCCGCTCTTCCAGCGCCAGGTGCGGGCCGCCGAGCGGACCACACTCCTGGAGACCGCCCCCGGTCACGCCACCCGCTGCCTGCCGAGCTCGTTCACCGAGGGGTACCGCGAGCACGAGAGTCGGCTGCGGTCCGCGGGCGTGGCCGACCGGCGGATCTGGGAGGAACTGGAGCAGCTCAACATCGGACGGCTGCGCCTCGCGAGCAAGGGCGTGGAACGGGACGGCGGCGGGGCGCTCAGGCCGGTCGGCGAGGCACGCCAGCTCACCGACGGCATGTTCATGGCCGGGGAGGTGGCCGTGCTGCGCTCGGCCACCACCACCGTCGCGGCACTGCACGAGTCGGTGACCTCCGGCGCCGCCGGCTTCCTCACGCGGCGGGCGGCGGGGCTGCGCGACCGGCTGGGCGAGCGGCCGGGCGGGTCCGGGACCCGCGAGCCGGTGGTGCCCCCTCCGTTGGACATCGCGGTCGTCGGGATGGCCTGCATGTTCCCGCAGGCGCCCGACCTCCCCACCTTCTGGGCGAACGTCGTGGGTGGCCGGGACGCGGTCGGTGAGGTCCCGCCCGAGCGCTGGGACCCGGCCGTGCACTACGGGCGGGGCGACGACGGGGCCATCCCCTCCAACGGCGCCTCCCCCTCCAACGGTGCCGTTCCCTCCAAGTGGGGCGGCTTCCTGCCCCGTATCCCCTTCGACCCGCTGCGCTACGGCATCCCGCCGACGTCGCTCGGCAGCATCGAGCCGGTCCAGTTATTGTCCCTGGAGGCCGCCCGGCGCGCCCTGGAGGACGCCGGATACGGCGACGGGGGAAGGGAGTTCGACCGTTCCCGCACCTCGGTGGTGTTCGGCGCGGAGGCGGGCAGCGACCTGTCCAACGCGGCCACGCTGCGCGCCGTGCTCCCGTCGTACCACGGGCGCGTCCCCGAGGGCCTCGACGGCCAGTTGCCCCGGCTGACCGAGGACTCCTTCCCCGGCATGCTCGCCAACGTGATCTCCGGCCGGATCGCCAACCGGCTGGACCTCGGCGGCGCCAACTTCACCGTCGACGCCGCCTGCGCCTCCTCTTTGGCCGCGGTGGACGTGGCCTGCAAGGAACTCACCGGCGGCACCAGCGATGTGGTGCTGTGCGGCGGCGCCGACCTGCACAACGGCATCAACGACTACGTCCTGTTCTCCTCGGTGCACGCGCTCTCCCCCACCGGGCGCTCCCGCTCCTTCGACGCCTCGGCGGACGGCATCGCGCTCGGCGAGGGCGTCGCCTGCGTCGTCCTGAAGCGGCTCGCGGACGCCGAACGGGACGGCGACCGGATCTACGGGGTGATCAAGGGCCTCGGCAGTTCCAGCGACGGCCGCTCCCTGGGCCTGACCGCGCCCCGCCCCGAAGGGCAGCGTTCGGCGCTGGAGCGGGCCTACCGCAACGCGGGTGTCTCACCGGCGGACGTCGGTCTCGTCGAGGCGCACGGCACCGGCACCGTGGTCGGCGACCGCACCGAACTGACCGTCCTGGGCGAGGTGTTCGGCAAGGCCGGGGCCAAACCGGGGAGCTGTGTGCTCGGTTCAGTGAAGTCGCAGATCGGGCACACCAAGTGTGCCGCCGGGCTGGCCGGGTTGATCAAGGCGACCTTGGCGCTGTACACCGGCGTCCGGCCGCCCACCTTGCATCTGGAGCACCCCAACGCCGCCTGGGACGAAGAGAGCAGCCCGTTCGTCTTCCACGCCCGGGCCCGGCCCTGGGCGGCTCCGGCCCCGCAACGGCTCGCCGGCGTCAGCGCGTTCGGCTTCGGCGGCACCAACTTCCATGTGGTGCTCGGCGCGTACGCGGACGGCGGGGCACCGGCGCAGGCGCTGGACGAATGGCCCGCCGAACTGTTCGTGTTCCGGGGCCGGGACACGGCGGCGGCACACCGGGCCGTCGAGGAGTTACTCGGGGCCGCCGAGGCCGACGGCCGGCCGTGGCGGCTGCGCGACCTGGCCCTGAGCGCGGCCCGCCGGGCCGATGTCTGTCCGGATCCGGCGCGGGTGGCGGTCGTGGCCGCCGACGTGGACGAACTGACCGGGCGGCTGCGCCAGGCGCTGGCCGGGGAGCACGATCCCGCGCACGGCGTCCATCTCGCCCAAGGCCCGGCCGAGGGCAAGGTCGCCTTTCTCTTTCCCGGTCAGGGCAGCCAGCGCCCCGGAATGCTCGCCGACCTGTTCGTCGCCTTCCCCGAGCTGCGCCACTACCTCGAACTCGGCGCCGACCACGTCGGCCGGCTGTACCCGCCCGCCGCCTTCGACGACGGCGCACGCGACCGGCAGCGGGCGGCGCTCACCGACACCCGGGCCGCACAGCCCGCGCTCGGCATCACCGGACTCGCCGCCCACGCCCTGCTCACCACGGCCGGGGTGCGGCCCGACATGGCCGCCGGGCACAGTTACGGCGAACTGGTCGCCCTGAGCGCGGCGGGCGCCCTGAGCCCCGAGACGCTGCTCGCGCTCAGCTCCGAACGGGCGGCAGCCATCCTCGCGGCCGCCGGGGCGGACCGCGGAGCGGATCCGGGGACCATGGCCGCGGTCACGGCCGGCGCCGCGGAGGTCGCTCGGGCCCTTCGGGCCATGGAGGCCCCGGCCGCCGTGGTCGTCGCCAACCGCAACGCGCCCCGTCAGACGGTGATATCCGGCTCGGCCGACGACGTCACGGACGCCGTGCGTCTGCTGCGCGAGGCCGGGTACGACGCCCGGCGCATCCCCGTGGCCTGCGCCTTCCACAGCCCTCTGGTCGCCGGTGCGGGCGCCCGGTTCGCCGAGGCGCTCGCGGCCCGTCCGGTACGCGCGCCGGAGTTCCCGGTGTGGGCCAACCGCACCGCGACGCCGTACGCCGCCGACCCGGACGCGGTGAGGGCCGAACTCGCCGCGCAGATCGGCGCCCCGGTCGGGTTCGTCGAGCAGATCGAGGCGATGTACGAGGCGGGCGCGCGGATCTTCGTCGAGGCCGGCCCCGGATCCGTGCTGAGCGGGCTGGTCGGACAGATCCTCGGCGACCGGCCGCACCGGACGGTCGCCTGTGAGCCGCGCCCGGACAGCGGCCTGCGCGGCTGGCTGGACGCCCTGGCCCGACTGGCCGTCGCCGGGCTGCCGGTGCGCACCGGCTGGCTGCTACGGGGCCGCGACGCCGTCGACGCAGTGCGCTCGCCGGTGCCGAAGCGGCCCGGCTGGACGGTCGACGGACAGTTGGTACGCACCGCCGCCGGAGACCTCCTTCCCGGTGCGCTCGCACCGGCCCGACGAGTCGTGGAGACCACTGTGCCGACGAACCCCCCGCACCCGGTCCCGTCCGACCGGGACGGCCGCCACGGCATGCACGACAGCAACGGCAGCAACGGCAGCAACGGCAGCAACGGCAGCAACGGCGTGCACTACCAGGACCGCCAGGACGCCCAGGACGCGGTGATCACCGAATTCCTGCGCACCAGCCGCGAGATGGTCGCCGCCCAGCGTGACGTGCTGATGACCTACCTCGGAGCGGTGGCCGGGGAACGGGCGGCCGCGCCACCCGCGCCCGTCGCCCCGCCGTCACCGCGGGACGCGACGGCCGCCGCGCCGCAGGCGGAGCCGCCGATGTCACCACCGCTCCGGGCCACAGGGCTGTCGGCGGACCAGGCACCCGCCACCGGGTCGGCATCGGTTCAGGACGTCGACGTCCAGCAGGTGGTCCTGGAGATCATCAGCGAGCGGACCGGCTATCCCCTCGACATGATCGAGCCCGATCTCGACCTGGAGGCCGATCTCAGCATCGACTCCATCAAGCGGGCCGAGATAGCCGGCGAACTGGCCCGGCGCCTCGGCGCCGGGGACGGCGCCGACCTCACCGGTCTCGACGACGCCGAGTTGGAGGATCTCGCGAAGGCACGGACGGCCGCCGCGGTGACCGACTGGCTGACCGCGCGGCTCTCCGGCCCCGCCGAGCCGACCACGCTTCCCGCCGAGGACGCCGGGACGATCCCGGCGGCCGACACGGCCGACACGGCCGAGGCCTCCGCGGCTACCGAGTCGGCTGAGACGTTCGAGACGGTCGAGGCATCGGAGGCGTCCGGGACGGTCGAGGCCGTGCAAGCGGCGAACGGCGATGTGGTGAACGCCGCGACGATAAGCGGCGAGGCGCCCAAGCGGTACCTGCTGCGGTCGGTGCCCCTCGGGCAGGAGGGCGACGCCGCGGATCCGGCGGCCGTACTGTCCGGGACGCGGTGGGCCGTCCTCGGCGACGCCCCCGAGATCGGCGCCCGGCTCGCCTCGTACGGCGCCGACGTCGTCGCACGCGACCGGGAGCATCTGCTCACCCAGGACGACGGCCGGGTGGACGGGGTCCTTTACCTCGCCACGGGTGGCGCGCCGGTGCTTCCGGACGCGTTCCCCGTCCTGAAGGCCGCCCTCGCCCTGGGACCGCACCGGCTGGTGGCCCTGCGGGCAGTGGGCGAGGACACGCCGAACACGGCGGCTGCGGGGCTGCGGGGCTTCTTCCGCACCGTGGCGCGCGAGTACCCGTCGACGGTCGCGCGGACGGTGGAGGTGGTGACCACGTCGGCCGTCACGGACACGCTGACCGTCGCAGACGCGCTGCTGCTCGCGGACGCGCTGGTCGAGGAACTGTGCGCGTCCGACCTCGCCCCGGTCGTCGTGCGCCGGCCGGAGGGCCGGTTCGGCCTGGAGCTCGTCGAGTCACCGCTGGGGATCCTCGGCGGTACCGGCGCGGGGCCGGCCGGTGCCGGTGCGGCCGAAGCCGCCGCGCTCGGCCTGGACCGGGACGCGGTGGTCCTGCTGGCAGGCGGGGCACGCGGCATCACCGCGCAGTGCGCCGCGGCCTTCGCCGCCGCCGGCCGGTGCCGGCTCGAACTGCTCGGCAGGACGCCCGCGCCGGACGGCCCGGAGGACCCGGACACGGCCGCCGCCCGTACCCCGGCCGCACTGCGCGCGGCGCTCGCCGCCCGCGGCGGGATGAGACCGGCGGCGATCAACCAGGCCGCCGAACTCCTTCTCGCCCAGCGGGAGATCACCGCAGCGCTGACGGAGCTCAGGGCGCTCGGAAGCGAAGTCCGCTACCGCTGCGTCGACTTCCGGGAGCCGGAGGCGGTGCTCCAGGCGGTGAAGGACATCCACGCCGAGCACGGCCGCCTCGACGGTGTCGTCTACGCGGCCGGGGTGATCGAGGACCGGATCATCGCCGAGAAGACCCCCGAGTCCTTCCAGCGGGTCTACGGCACGAAGGCGACCGGCGCCGACGCACTGCTCACCGCGCTGGAGGAACTGCCCAACGGACCGGCGTTCAGTGTGCTGTTCGGTAGCATCTCCGGCGTCCTCGGCAACCGGGGCCAGGCGGACTACGCGGCGGCCAACGACGCGCTCCAGACCCTCGGCTCGGCCTGGGCCGCCCGCACCGGGCACCGGGCACTGACCGTGCACTGGGGACCCTGGGCGCCCGCCGCCCGGCACGGCGGCATGGTCGGACCGGAGCTGGCCCGCGCCTACGGCCGCCGGGGCATCGGCCTGATCGACCCCGAGGAGGGCACCGCGGCCCTGCTGCGTGAACTCGCCTGGGGCGACCCGTCGACCACCGCCGTCGTCTACACCGCTTCGGGCTGGTGAGGGGTTCGGTGACGGATCCCTCGGCGGGTTCGATGACGGATCCCGGTGCGGGTCCGGTGACGCACCGGGCGAAGGTTTCCGGGACGGGCCAGGAGCAGGATCGGACGGCGGGTGCGGCGGGAGAGCCGGTGGCGCGGCGGCAGGTTCCGGTCGCCATCGTCGGCATGGCGGTGCTGATGCCGGGGGCCCGGGATCTGGAGGCGTACTGGCTCAACCTACGGGACGGCGTGGACGCGATCGGAGAGGTGCCGCAGGGGCGGTGGGACGCCGGGTACTACCGCCCCGGCACCGCGTCCGCACCGGCCGTCGCCGACCAGGTGTACTGCCGCAGGGGCGGGTTCGTGGACGCACTGGCCGAGGTGGAGGTGACCCGGTTCGGGATCATGCCGAACTCGGTGGCCGGTACCGAGCCCGACCAGCTCATCGCGCTGCACGTCGCCGCCGCGGCCCTCGCGGACGCGGGCGGCCCGGACCGGCTTCCCGACCGGCGGCGCGTCGGTGTCGTTCTCGGCCGGGGCGGCTACCTCACCCCGGGCCTGGTCCGGCTCGACCAGCGGGTACGCACGGCCGGACAACTGGTGCGCACCCTGGGCGAGTTGTTACCGGAGTTGACGGAGAGTCAACTGCACCGTGTGCGAACTGCGTTCACCGACCGGCTCGGCCCCGACAGCCCCGAGTCGGCGATCGGCCTGGTGCCCAACCTGGCCGCCTCCCGGGTGGCCAACCGGCTCGACCTGCGCGGCCCCGCCTACACCGTGGACGCCGCCTGCGCCTCGTCGCTGGTCGCGGTCGACCAGGCGGTGGGCGAACTCTCCTCGGGGCGCTGCGACCTGATGCTCGCCGGAGGCGTCCACCACTGCCACGACATCACCCTGTGGAGCGTCTTCTCCCAACTGCGCGCCCTCTCCCCCAGCGAGCGCATCCGCCCCTTCCACCGGGACGCCGACGGCCTCCTCGTCGGCGAGGGCACCGGGGTCGTCGTACTGAAGCGGCTGGCCGACGCCCGGCGCGACGGCGACCGGATCTACGCGGTGATCCGGGGCACCGGGGTGGCGAGCGACGGCCGGGCCGCCGGCCTGGTCAACCCCGATCCCGGCGGTCAGGCGAGTGCGGTGCGGCAGGCATGGCTCGCCGCCGGACTCGACCCGGCCGCGCCCGGCTCGGTCGGCCTGCTGGAGGCACACGGCACCGCGACCCCGGCCGGCGACGCGGCCGAACTGGCCACGCTCGGCGCGGTGTTCGGCCCGCCCGACGGATCCGGAGCGGACCGCGCGGTGATCGGCTCGGTGAAGTCGATGATCGGGCACACCATGCCCGCCGCCGGGGTGGCCGGACTGGTCAAGGCCGCCCTCGCGGTGCACCACGCGACGCTGCTGCCGACCCTGCACTGCGACGACCCGCATCCGGCACTGGCCGCGACCCGCTTCCGTACGCTGGAGAAGGCCGTCCCCTGGGAAGTCTCGCCCGGTCACCCGGTGCGCCGGGCCGCCGTGAACGCCTTCGGTTTCGGCGGGATCAACGCGCACGTGGTGCTGGAGGAGGCACCGGCGCCCGTCACGACGGCGCCCGCTCCGGCAACCGGGCGCCCGGCCGTGCGGGTCGCCGAGCCCGAGCGGGTCCTGCTGCTCGCCGCGGACGGTCCGGAACCGCTCGCCGCCCTGCTGGACACCGACGACGCCGCGGTACGCGCCGCCGGACTCGACCCCGCGCTTCCCCATCCGGCCGCGGGCCGGGCCCGGCTCGGCATCGTCGACCCGACCGCGAAACGGCTGGCCCTGGCCCGCCGGGCGGTCAGCCGGGGCCGCGCCTGGCACGGCCGGGGCGACGTCTGGTTCCGGCCAGGCCCCCTGCTCGGTCCCGGGCACGGCAAGCTCGTCTTCGTCTTCCCCGGCCTGGAGAGCGAGTTCTCCGCGCGCGTCGACGACGTGGCTGCGCACTTCGGACTGCCCCGGGCGGCGCCCGAGGGCGACCCCGTCGGCGACGTGGGCCGGCACGGCCTCGGCGTGGTGGCCGTCGGACGCCTGCTCGACGCGGCGCTGCGTCGCCTGGGTGTCGTGCCGGACGCGGTCGCCGGGCACAGTGTCGGCGAGTGGACCGCGATGACGGTGGCCGGGCTGTACTCCGGGAACGAGGTCGACGCCTTCATGGCGGGCTTCGATCCGGACACGGTGACGGTGCCGGGTCTCGCGTTCGGTGCCGTCGGCGCGCCCGCGGAGCGTGTACTGGCCGCCCTGGAACAGGAGTTCACGGGCGCCGGCCTGGTGCTCTCCCACGACAACGCGCCGGGCCAGTCGATGGTGTGCGGGCCGGACGGCGCGGTCGAGGACTTCGTCCGGTCGTTCCGGGCCCGCGGTGTGCTCGGCCAGGTGCTGCCGTTCCGGTCCGGCTTCCACACGCCGATGCTGGCGCCCTACCTCGGGCCGATCAGACAGGCGGCGCAGCGGTTCCGGCTGCATCCGGCCACCGTCCCGGTGTGGTCGGGGACGACCGCGGCGCCGTTCCCCGAACGGGAGGCGGAGGTACGTGATCTGTTCGTCCGGCACCTGCTGGAACCCGTGCGCTTCCGGCAGTTGACCGAGGCCCTGTACGCGGCGGGGCACCGGGCCTTCGTCCAGGTGGGCCCCGGGCAGCTCGGGTCGCTCGTGGGCGACACCCTCGGCGACCGCGACCATCTGACCGTGGCCGCCAACTCCCCCCACCGCACCGGCCTCGCCCAGTTGCGCCGGGTCGCGGCCGCGCTGTGGACGGCGGGGGCGGCAGTCGCCCCCGGCCTGCCCACCGGGCCCCGTACGGAGACCACTTCAGGATCCGGATCCGGAGCCGGATCCGCCGACGGCGGCACGCTGTCGGCGCGGCCCCCCGTGCGACTCGACCTGGACGGCGCGCTGATCTCGCTCGACGGCCCGGAACTGGCGGACCTTCGCGCCGAGTTGGGAGCGGCCGTCGCCGCTCCGGGCGCCACCGCCCGGTACGCGCCGGGTGCGCTGCGTGGGCTCACCGACCGGTTCCCCGGCGCCGCCGAACTGGACGCTCTGCTGCGGGACACCGCGGACACGGCGGCAGCGCTCATCACCGCGCGGCCCGCCCGCCGGCCGGCCGCCACGCCCCCTCCCCCCGACCCCGACGCCGCCTCTGTCCCCGTCCCCGTGCCCGTCTCTGTCCCCGTCTCCGTGCCGGCTTCCAGACCCGTCGCCGAGACGCGCACGGTGGTCGGCGACGCGGCGACGGGCACCCTCGTAGGAACCTCCGTCGTCCGCGTCTCTACGGAGACCATGCCGTACCTGCTCGACCACTGTTTCTTCCCCCAGCGGCCCGGCTGGCCGGACGTGGCCGACCGCTGGCCGGTCGTCCCGGCGACCACGATCGTGCACCACCTGATGGACGCGGCCCGGCGGGCGGCGCCGGGCAAGGTGCCGGTCGCCGTGCACGGCGCCCGGTTCGAGGAGTGGCTGACGGCCACCCCCGCCGTCGACGTACAGGTCGCGGCGGAGCCCGTGGCACCGGACCGCCTGGCCCTGTCCTTCGGTCCCCGGGCCCGCGCCACCGTCGAACTCGCCACCGGCTACCCGGCCCCACCGCCCGCCCGTTGGCGGACCGACCCCGCGAGCGAACGCGCACCCATCCACTCCGCGGCGCAACTGTACGGCGAGCGCTGGATGTTCCACGGCCCGGCGTTCCAGGGAGTCACCGAACTCACCGCGCTCGGCGAGCGGCACATCCGCGGGATCATCACCACCCCGGCGGCGCCCGGCGCCCTGCTGGACAACGTCGGCCAGATCCTCGGCTACTGGATCATGGCGACCCGCTCCGAGCGGACGGTCGTGTTCCCGGTCGGGATGCGGGAGATGCGCTTCCACGGCCCGCACCCTGCCCCGGGGACGGAGGTGGCATGTCTGGTGCGGATCACCTCGCTCACCGACACCGTGCTGGAGGCCGACGTACAGCTCTCGGTGGCGGGCGTGGTGTGGGCGGAGTTGCGCGGCTGGCAGGACCGCCGGTTCGACAACGATCCGCACACCCGGCCGGTGGAGCGCTTCCCCGGGCGCAACACCCTGTCCGAGGCCCGTCCGGGCGGCTGGTCACTGGTGCACGAACGGTGGCCGGATCTGGCGTCGCGCGACCTGATCATGCGCAACTCGCTGGGCGGACAGGAGCGTTCGGAGTACGCCGGGCACGCGCCGCGCGGCCGGCGGCAGTGGTTGCTGGGCCGGATCGCGGTCAAGGACGCCGTACGGCGATGGCTGTGGGACCACGGCGAGGGCCCGGTGTTTCCCGCGGAGCTGCGGGTGCGCAACGACAGCATGGGCCGCCCGTACGTCACCGGAATGCACGGCCGGGAACTGCCCCCGCTGGACATCTCTCTCGCCCACCGCGCCGAGGCCGGGGTGGCGATCGTACGGCCGCACACGCCCGCTCCCGGTCCTGGCATCGACATCGAGGAGGTCACGGCCCGCGACCCGCAGGCGATGGCGACGGCGCTCGGCGCGGACGAGCTGCGGCTGCTGCGCGCGCTGTGCGCCACCGCCGGCAGCGGCAGCGGCAGCGGCAGCGGCAGCGGCAGCGGCAGCGGCAGCGGCAGCGGCAGCGGCAGCGGCAGCGAGGCACTGTGGTTCACCCGGTTCTGGGCCGCCAAGGAGGCGGTCGCCAAGGCGGAGGGCACCGGCTTCGGCGGCCGGCCACGCGACTTCGCCGTGCTCGAGGCGGCACCGGCCGGGGACGAGCTGATCGTCTCGGGGCGCCTGGAACGCGCCTACGCGGTGCGGTGCGCGCCCGCCGCGAACCCGCCCGGACTGACCGAACGGGCCTATGTCGTGGCCTGGACCACAGGGCCGACCGGACCGACGGGACACCCCCACGAGGAGGAGCACGCCCCATGAAAGCCACCCCCCACCCCGCGGACGCGACCCCCCGCCCCGCCGACCCGGACCTGGTCCTCGTCGACATCGTCGGACTGCTCGCCCGGCTTCTGGAGGACGAGTACGGCCTCGACGACGTCGAGATCGGCATGGCGACCACGTTCAACCGCGATCTGGAGCTGGAGAGCATCGACCTGGTGACGCTGTCGGGGCTGCTGGAGGAGCGGTACGGCGGACGGGTCAACTTCGCCGAGTTCCTGGCCGGGATGGAGTTCGACGAGATCATCGGGCTCACCGTGGGGCAGCTCGTCGCCTACGTCGTGACCAGCCTGAAAGCGGCGGAGGCGAGCTGACGCATGGCGATGGTCGACACCGGTGGACTCCGGTTGCACGTACAGCGGATCGGCCCCCGGGACGGCCGGGTGGCCACCGCGACCGCGGTACTGGTCCACGGTCTGCTCACCGACAGCCTGGCCAGCTACTACTTCACCGTGGCACCCGCCTTCGCGGCGGCCGGCCTCGACGTCGTCATGTACGACCTGCGGGGCCACGGCCGCAGCGAACGCCCGCCCGACGGCTACACCCTGGACCACAACATCGACGACCTCCGGGCGCTGCTGGACCGGCTGGCGGTGACCGGACCGGTGCACCTGGTCGGCAACTCCTACGGCGGGACGATCGCCTTCGGCTTCGCGGCCCGCCACCCGGAGCGTGTGGCCAGCGTGTCCCTGATCGAGTCCGAACCGGCCACCGCCGCCTGGGCGTCGAAGCTCGGCGGCATCCTCGACCGGGTGGTGGCCCAACTGGCGCACAACGAGCCCGAAGCCCTCGCGTGGATCACGGCGAACCGTGGCCACAACACGGCCCGGCTGGCCCGAGGCGCGGCCCGGCTCGCCCGGGACACCACCCTCGGACAGGACATCCCGGCGAGCGGCGTACTGACGGACGATCAGATCGTCGCGATGCGCCGTCCCGTGCTCGCCGTGTACGGGGGTGACTCCGACCTCGCCGAACTCGCGCCCTGGTTGGGGTCGTTGCTGCCGGACTGCCGGACGGTGGTGATCCCGGGGCACGAGCACTCGGTTCTGGTGGAGGCGGCCGGGACCGTGGGCGGTCACATCCTGGCGCTGATCCAGGGGACTTCGGCGGCCCTGAGCGTGGGGGCCGAGGCCGGGTGAGCGGATTCCTGTTCGTGGTACCGCCGTTGGTCGGGCACATCAACCCGGCCGTCGGGGTCGCCGACCTGCTGCTCGCGCGCGGGCACCGGGTGGCGTGGGCCTGCGCCGACCCCGGTCTTGTGGGACGCCTCGCGGGTGACCGGGCCCCGGTGTTCCCGTGCGCCGGGCCGGTACCGGGGGTGGGCGAGGCGCGGCGGCCTCCCGACCTGCGGGGGCCGGAGGCGCTGAAGTTCCTGTGGGAGTGGTATCTGCTGCCGCTGGCCGAGGCCATGGCGCCGGGGGTGCGGGCGGCGGTCGAGACGTTCCGTCCGGACGTGGTCGTCGCCGACCAGCAGGCGTTCTCGGGTGGACTGGTCGCCGAGCGGGCGGGGCTGCCGTGGGCCACCTCGGCGACCACCTCGGCCGAGTTCGCCGACCCGCTGGCCGGGCTGCCGAGGGTCACGGAGTGGCTGGCGGAGCGCCTGGCGGGCCTGCGCGGGTCCGTCGGGGATCCGGCGGGCGACACCGATCCGCGGTTCTCGCCGCATCTGGTGCTGGCGTTCAGCACGGTGGAGCTGGTCGGTCCGCCGGCCGCCGCGCGGGGCGGCCCGATCCGCTGGGTCGGCCCCTCGATCACGGCCAGACCGCCCGCGGCCGGCTTCCCCTGGGACTGGCTCGACCCCGGCCGGGCCACGGTGCTGGTGACCCTCGGCACCGCGAACGCGGACGCCGGTGGGCGCTTCCTCGCCGTCTGCCGGGAGGCCCTGCGCGCACGGGCCGACCGGGTGCAGGGGGTTGTCGTCGACCCGGGGAACACTCTGGGCGCGGACGCCGCCTCGTCACGGGGCGACATCCCGTCCCCGGACGTCACCGGTGCTCCGTACGGCACCAGGGCTCCGTACGGCGCTCAGCCCTCGCCCGGCCATGACAAGGACCTGCTGGTCCTGCCCTCCGTACCCCAACTCGCCCTCCTCGAAAGGGTCGACGCCGTGGTCTGCCATGCCGGTCACAACACCGTGTGCGAGGCGCTGTGGCACGGGCTTCCGCTCGTGGTGGCGCCCATCCGCGACGACCAGCCGGTGGTGGCCGGGCAGGTGGTGGACGCGGGGGCGGGCGTCCGGGTCAGGTTCGGCCGGGTGACCGCCGCCAAGCTGGGCGCCGCGCTCGACGCCGTGCTGCACGAACCCGGGCACCGCGCGTCCGCCGAGCGGATCGGTACGGCGTTCCGCGCCGCCGGCGGTGCGACGGCGGCGGCTGACAGCCTCGAACAACTCGCCTGGGAGTACCGATGAGTGAGCAGACGGATCGACCGACCGGGGAAGCCGCCGGGCAGTCGGCGGCCAGGCAGGACGCCGCCGAACCGGCCGGACAGGACGCCGAGCAGCCGCCCCGGCACGACACCGGGGAGCCGGACGGACACGACTCCAGGGAACCGGCCGGACAGGCCCCCGAGCAGCCGGCCGGGCAGGACGTCGAGGAACCGGTCAGGGAGCCCGGCCGTGCCGAGCGGGTGGCCGGGCTGCGCCCCGGCTACCTGGCCGATCTGGCCGAGGGCACGGGCCGCTTCTTCGAGCCGCCGCGCACCACGTGCCCCTGGTGCGGCTCCGGTCGGCTGACCACCCGTCTGCGCACCACCGACCTGCTCCAGCACAAGCCGGGCCGGTTCGTCCTCGACCGGTGCGACGCCTGCGGGCACGTCTTCCAGAACCCCCGGCTGAGCGAGGCCGGGCTGGAGTTCTACTACCGCGACTTCTACGACGGGCTCGGCGAGAAGAGACTCGGCGACACCTTCGGCGGCCGAGCCGGGATGTACCGCGACCGCGCCGAGTCGATACTGCCGTACGACTCCGTCCCGAAGACCTGGCTCGACGTCGGCACCGGGCACGGCCACTTCTGCGCGACCGCCCGCGAGGTGCTGCCCGGTACGGCGTTCGACGGTCTCGACTTCACGGACGGCGTCGAACTCGCCGCCCGCGAGGGCCGGGTGGAGCACGGCTACCGCGGCGCCTTCCCCGACCTGGCACCCGAACTCGCCGCCCGCTACGACGTGGTGAGCATGTTCCACTACCTGGAGCACAGCACCGACCCCGACCGTGAACTGAGGGCCGCGTGGCAGGCGGTGCGGCCCGGCGGCCATCTGCTCATCGAGGTCCCGGACCCCGCGAGCCGCTACGCCCGGCTGTTGGGCCGCTGGTGGCTGCCCTGGCTCCAGCCGCAGCACCTGCACTTCGTGCCTGTCGCCAATCTGCGCCACCGACTGGCGGAGCTGGGGTTCACGGTGGTGGCGCAGCAGCATGCCGAGCCGCACGATCCGGTGGACCTGCTCGCGGCCGTCTGGCTGGCGCTGGACCACGCCGCTCCGCGCGAGGACGCGCCCTGGCTGCCGAGGCCGCCGGGCGCGCTGCGGCGGGCCGGGCGTACGGCCCTGCTCGTCGCGGGGATCCCGGCCCTGGTCCTGGCCACGCTGCTGGACCGGTTCGCGGTCCGCCCGCTCGCGCACCGGCTAGGCGTGTCCAACGCCTACCGCCTGGTGGCCCGCCGGGACTGACCCGTGTACGGCTCCGGAGCCCAGATGTCCCGCGCAGTCCCGCGGTACCCGCGCGCGGGACGCTCGGACGAGTTCCTGGCCTGCTTCCACGACCAGGCCGCCCGCAAGCCGCAGAGCTCACCGGCCGTGTCGGTCCGGGGCGGCCTCGACGAGCGCGTCCGGGCGAACCCGCTGGACCGCCCGGTCGACCCAGTGGGCCCTGTCCAACTCCGGTGAGATCGCCCGCTGCTGGGCGTCCGCACCCGTCGACGGCCGGCCGGAGTCAGCCAGGTGTGAGCACCATCCGGAAGCGGGCGGCTCCGGAGAGCATCTTCTGGAAGGCCTCATCGGCGTGGTCCAGCGGTACGGCCTCGGTCATCGGCCGGATGCCATGCAGGACGCTGAAGGCCATGGTGTCTTGCACGTCCTGCGAGGTGCCGGACGGATGACCACGGACGACACGGCCGCTGAGAAGCAACTGGGCGGGGGCGATGGTCATCGGCGAGGGATCCGCTCCGATGATGACCAGCTCACCTCGCGGTGTCAGGCCTTCCACGGTCGCACTGATGGCCTGGGAGTTTCCGGCAGTGGCCAGAACGGTCCTCGCCCCGCCGAGGGCCTGCAGCGCCTCCGCGACCGGGAGGTCCGACGTACTGTCGATGTAGTGGTGGGCGCCCAGTCGCTTGGCGAACTCCGCCTTCTCGGCGCCGCGGGCGATCCCTACGGTTTCGAAACCCATGGCGACCGCGTACTGGACTCCGAAGTGACCCAGGCCGCCCAGGCCGAGGACGGCGACGAGGTCTCCGGGTTCAGCGGGACTGCGTCGCAATCCGTTGAACGTGGTCACACCGGCACATGCCATGGGCCCCGCGTCGGTTGCCGCGAGATCGTCAGGGATTCTGGCGAGCGCGTCGACGGGCGCGATCACCTTGTCCGCGAAGCCTCCGTCGTAGGCCCAGCCCGGGACTTTCAGGTTTTCGCACACGATGAAGTCGCCTTGACGGCAGCGTATGCAGTGGCCGCAGCTACCGCCGAACCAGCCGACCGCCACTCGTTCGCCCACCTGCCACCCCCGCCCGTGAACCCCGTCGCCCAGTTCCTCGATCCGCCCGGCGATCTCGTGTCCGGGCACCTCCGGGAACGAGACACCAGGTAGACGACCCTCGACGAAACTGGCGTCGCTGTGGCAGACACCGCACGCCTCCACTGCGATTCTGACGTGTCCGGGGCCGGGCTGCGGCACCTCTCGCTCGGCGATTTCGAAGGTGCCGCCCGGGGCGGTTACCTGCGCGACTCGGTAACTGTTCATTGGTCCCTCCGGTGGATGTATGCAAGGGCCTGATACCAGGGCAACAGGTCTGGGGCGATCACGCGCGTCGAGCCCAGCCCTGGACGAGGCCGCCCGCGGACGTTCTCCTCGTGCGCGTGCGTCGTGGCCGCCGGATACTCGATGCGGGCTCAATGCCTCCCAACCGCGGTCCAGGCGGTGAAGAACATCGACCTCCCTTCCTGGCCCCGAGCGATGAGGAGACTGCGTCATGCGCTCCCGAAGGATTCCGCTGACTCCCCTCGAAGCGGTGACGGCCGGCCTGCTGGCCGGGGCGGTGGGAACGGTGTGCCTGGATGCCGTCCATTACCTGAAGTACCGTCGCGCAGGCGGGACGGACAGCCCGCTCGCCTGGGAATTCGCACCGGTCGAGAGCTGGGAGAAGGCCCCCGATCCCGGGCAGGTGGCAAAGCGGGTGATCGAGGGCTTCACTCAGCGCCGGCTTCCTGATGGTTCCGCCTGGCTCACGAGCACCATCGCTCACTGGGCCTACGGATCGGCGGCCGGCGCGGCCTACGGCATCCTGGCCGGATCACTGCCCAGACCCTCCCCCGTACATGGCGTGCCCTTCGGTGCCGCGGTGTTCGCCGGTGACTACGTAGCCTTGCCGATCGCAGGGCTCTACAAGCCGATCTGGCAGTACGACGCCACGACCCTGGCCTGGGATCTCGGCGCGCACGTCGCCTACGGCACCGGCACCGCGATCGCGTTCTGGCTGCTCAGCCGACTCGGCACGGGCGCCGTCGGTCAGAGACCGTAAGCCGGCTACCGCGCCCGGCGTGGACCGGGCCACCGTCAACCGGATTCCCGGGCGCGGCCCGCGTCCCGCCGTGCAAGTCTCGTCATGTCGGCATCTTGTACGAGCAGAGGAAGTGTCAGTCATGGACATGAAACTCGAAATCGTGGTGGTGCCGGTGTCCGACGTCGACCGGGCCAAGAGCTTCTACACGCGATTGGGCTGGAGGTTGGACGCGGACATCGCCCCGGACGAGAACTTCCGGGTGGTGCAGGTGACGCCGCCGGGCTCGCCGGCGTCGGTCATCATCGGCACCTCGGTCACGTCCCAGACGCCGGGTTCGGCTCAGGGCCTGCAACTGATCGTGGACGACATCAACGCCGCATACGATGAGCTGAAACGGCTCGGCGCCGAGCCGAGCGAGGTGTTCCACGACGCCGGCGGCGTCTTCCACCACGCCGGAACGGACGCCCGGCTCCCGGGGCCGGATCCCCAGCGCACGAGCTACGGCTCGTTCCTGTCCTTCAGCGACCCGGACGGCAACGGCTGGCTCCTCCAGGAGATCACCACCCGGCTCCCGGGACGCCTCGACCC
The DNA here is from genome assembly GCF_042871525.1 of Streptomyces sp. NPDC005784. NCBI lineage: Bacteria > Bacillati > Actinomycetota > Actinomycetes > Kitasatosporales > Streptomycetaceae > Streptomyces > Streptomyces sp. NPDC005784. The sequence goes on along the minus strand of NZ_JBIAIQ010000014.1, from coordinate 45,440 downwards.
CGCGACCACGACGTTCACCTCCGCGGAGGACCTGGCGAGCGCGCTGCGCCGCGCCGCGGCCGCGCACGGGGTGCATGAGGCACGCATCGGTGCGGAAGACCCGAACTGGCCGGACTGGTACGCCCAGTACATGGTGCGTGAGCAGGCCGGGACCGAACTGCCGTCGTGACCGCGTCTCCGTCGAAGTAGCACTCTCCTGACGGCCACGTTGTTCCCGCCCAGGCGGAAGAAGGCCCCCTATGGACAAGCCTGTGCGGGGGGAATCTGTGGAGCGAGCTCCGGCAGCGCGGCTGTCCGGGGACCAGCTCAAGAAGCTGGCGGCTCTCGGATCAGAGCATCCGGCACCCGTCGGCGAGGTTCTCTTTTCGGCAGGTGACGCGTCCTACGACTTCTTTGTCGTTCTGGAGGGGACCGCGGAGATCATCGATCGGCTCGGTCAGCCGGAAGAGCGGCTCGTCGCGTCATACGGCAAAGCGGAGTTCCTGGGTGAGATAGGCATGCTGACGGGCGAGCGCTCACGCTTCGCCGGCGTCATGAAGAGCCCGGGCCGACTGCTGAGGGTGCCGCTGGAGCAGATCCGGACGATCGTCGCGCAAGACAGTGATCTCAGCGAGCTCATCCTTCGAACATTCCTCGTACGACGGGCGAACCTGTTGAGAAGGGGTGCGGGTATCACCCTCATCGGTTCCCGCTATGACGAACGATGCCGAGTCCTGTTGCATTCGTTCTCACTCAGCAGGACGGCCGTGGAGTGGCTGGACCTGGAGGATCGGCCAGAGGCCGAGATGCTTTTGCGAAGGTTCAAGGTATCCCTGACAGACCTTCCCATCGTCCTCGTCCCCGGCCGGCCAATGCTGCGCAATCCACAGCCGGCCGACATTGCCGCAGAGTTCGGAGAATCGCCGCACGCAGTCGACGATCAGGAGATGTGCGACCTGCTCGTCGTCGGTGGCGGCCCGGGCGGTCTGGCGGCCGCGGTCTACGGCGCATCCGAGGGACTGACGACCGCCCTCATCGACGCGGACGCCTTTGGCGGTCAAGCCGCTACATCATCGAGAATTGAGAACTACCTAGGATTCCCGGCTGGTCTGCCCGGTGCCGAATTGGCGGCCCGAGGGACCATCCAGGCGGCAAAATTCGGAGTGCGGCTTCATCGGAACGCCCGCGCGGCGGCCTTCACCAGCGAGGACGGTATCCACACCGTCACCTGCGACGACGGCCGGGCATTCAGCGCTCGCGACGTCATCATCGCCACCGGTGCCAACCACCGGCGCCTGGCCGTGCCCGGCATCGAAGCCTGGGAGAGCAACGGCGTCCACTACGCCGCCACGGTTGTCGAGGCGACGTACTCGCGCGGGCGACCTGTGGCAGTGATCGGCGGCGCGAATTCGGCAGGTCAGGCGGCACTGTTCCTGGCCCGGACGTCTGATCCGGTGTACCTCGTGGTCCGCGGAGACGACCTTGATCGTTCGATGTCCCGCTACCTGATCGACGCGATCGCCGCCGACCCGAAGATCCATGTGCGGGTACACACGGAGGTGGTCGGTATTTCCGCCGGCTCCGAGGTGACAGGGCTTGATGTCGTGGACCGGACGAGCCGACGCCGCTCCGCACTGACGGCCAGTGCCGTCTTCGTGTTCATCGGTGTCACGCCCTGCACGGACTGGCTCGACGGGCGGCCGGCGATGGATCCCGACGGCTTCCTGCTGACCGGGCAGGACGTCGCCCTCGCTGCGGGGCATCGCATGCCGCTGCCCTTTGAAACCAGCGTGCCCGGGGTGTTCTGCGTCGGTGACGCGCGAAGTGGAAGCGTGAAACGAGTGGCCGCCGCGGTTGGGGAGGGTTCCGCAGCGGTGCGGCTCATCTTCGACCGACGCAGAATCGATGGGGCGGAAGTCCTGTGACAGCCGGCGTGGGGCTTGATCGGTCGCTGTCCGGTACCTGCTGGTGCACGCTGCCGGGCGCAGGTGCATTCTGAAAGGTGAGCGTCCCGGTCAGTGAGCCTGCCCAGCAGGCCCTTACGAGGCCTCAGCAGGGCCGGGTCCGCGAACCAGCGTCGGCGAAGCGAGCCAGGCACCCGCGAGGTGCGTACCGGTGGCCGCCGACGGACAAGGGGCATCTTGAACCAGGGAGTAGGTCATGCCGTCCCTACACTTCCATGTGAACTCCTCGATGAGCCCAGGGGAGGTGATGGGCGTGCTGACGAACTTCAGCCCCTCCCGCGTCGACGAGTGGCCCTCCATCGATGCCGAGCACTTCCAGGTCCACGAGCGGGGTGATACCTGGGCGGAGGTGACCGAGGGCAACGACAAGTCGTGGGAGCGTGCACGTTACGAATGGGACCCCTCGGCGAACAGGGTCACGGTCACCACTCGGGACTCGGTGCCCTTCGGCTCGGGGGGCTGGCAGTTCCAGATGACTCCCACGGATGACGGGACGCGTGTCGACGTCAGACTCGAACGGCACCCCGACTCGTTCACATCAAAGATGAAGTCCTCGATCATTCCCTTCGCCGGTCCGGTGTTCCGCAAGTCCTTCAAGGAACCCCTGCACACCGTGTAGTCGCGAGGAGGCCGCCGACGACCGGGCGTGGTCGGTGGGGACGCACCGTTGTCGATGTCTCCGAGGGGAGCCGTTCATGACCACGGCGAAAGATCTGTTCATCATCGCCATGGACCTGAAGCATCCCGTGGGGCAGGGCGACCTGTCCCTCGCGCTCGCGGGAGCCGAGCTGATCGATCTCATCGGTGCGGGGGCGGTCGCCGTGGACGCCGACCACATCGTGCCGGGTGGACCGCCGCCGCTGGGCGATCGAATCCTGGGCGAGGCTGCGGCAGGTCTCACGCGGCAGGCACCGTACGAGCGGATCGAGGACTGGCTGTGGCGCCGGGGCCGAGACCTCTCGGCCGCATACCAGGCCGACCTGGAGGAGAACGGTGAGCTGAAGCCGCAGCGAAGCCGCCGGTTGTCCTTCGGCTCGGAAAGCCTGGAACCGGTCGATACGCCCACGCGCCGCCGTGCGGTCGACCGCTGGGAAGAGCAGGAACCCGTCCTGACCGCCCTCGTCGCAGTCCTGAGCATCGACGACGAACCATCTGACGAGACGAGACCGGCCTCGATGACGAGGCCGTGACGATGGTGGTGGCCGCCGTCCACGACGCGGTGATGGAGCTGGAGGCGGTACGGCAGCGGCGGACCATCGAGAACGCGGCCTTCGCCAACCTCTGGCGCGGACCATGAGCCGGGCATGGCCACCGGTCAGGCCCCGGACAGGGTGACGCAGGCGTACAGGCGTAGGGGTCTCATGCCGTGGCGGGTCTTCATGGGCTCGTTGCTGCGGCCGCCCTCCACCCAGCGCTTGCGCCACTCGATGGCCGTTCGGATTTCCGTGGCCCACGGAGGGTAGTTGGGGCTGAAGCCGTCGAGGGTGGCGTGGCTGGTGCCGCCTGCCCACATGTGCAGGCGCTCGTCGTCCAGGAGGACGACCGCGGCGGCCAGCGTCAGGTCACCGCGGTCGACACGGACCACACGGGCGTTCTCGCCCAGGGCCATGACGACGGCGGCTGAGCGTTCTCACCAAAGGTTGGGCGGAAAGCCGCTTCTCCGACGGGGCGTTCATCGGCTGGTGCAGCCTGAACAGGTGGAATCCGGACTACCGCAGCGCATCGCTTGGCTACTGCTTCGACGATGCAGCGTGGGGCCACGGCTACGCGACCGAAGCCGCGCGCGCTCTGCTGCGGTGGGCATTCGACACGCTGGACCTGAATCGCGTCCAAGCTGAGACCGATACGCGCAACGTGGCTTCTGCCCGCGTGCTGGAGAAGCTCGGCTTCGTGCGTGAAGGGACGTTGCGGGAAGACTGCGTCGTCAACGGCGAGGTCTCTGACTCGTGGGTCTACGGGCTGATCAGGCGGGAGTGGCAGCCGTCGTCCAAGCCGGTTCCCGCCCACTGAGTTCCGTCGCTCGGCACCCGGTATCGGCTAACCCCAAGCAACTGATCACTGCGCCTCATCCACACTTTTTCTCTCGGTAGCCCTGCGTCAAGCGCTCGATCGCGTCATTCTGCGTGCCATAACTGACCTCTTCGCGCTACTTGCCGAGAGCGTCCTTGAACCGAATCGTGTATGGGCGCGGGCAGCGGGTCGCCCTGGAACATCCGCATTCCTTGAAGAGCGGCCCCATCCCACGATCGAGCTGTCGAGCCATGTATCAAACCTTCCAAGCAGGGCGCAGGGCGCGGCAGCAGGTCCCTGCCGCGATGCAGGTCAGCAAGCCGGACACCGTCCGGCCTGAAGCTGACCATTTGCTGACCCGGAATCGGAATTCAGGTCTCTGACCTGGGGAAACGCCCAAATGCTAGATCTTGGACTTGAATATTGTCCGAACCGTGAAGAAACCCCCGAAACGTCTGCTCCCTGCCTGCTTCACACAGGTCAAGGGCGGTCTCCGGAGACTATCTCGATTCGCATGTCCGGTCAGCTGCCGCCAGGTGTTGGAGGACTCACACCGACCCATTGCCGACGTTCCTGACACCGCGCCAGTCACATGAGCACGCGAGTAAGGGTCTCGTCCCGTTTCGGATTCAACCGCCTTCTCGTAACCGATCGCGGCCACGCGGCGGCCCAGCAACCGGGGCGGGTGACGCACGGCGTGAATGCGCCGACCGGTGGTCAGCCCCGAGTTGATCCCTTTCGAGGGGCGCCTCGGCTTCCGGCGCTCCCGCGGGACGGGTCGCGGAGCGGCATCTACTGAAAGGACGTATTCATCGCGCCCGCTGAAGTCCATCTCCTGGAGCCACAGTTGCCAGTCAACTTTTCATATTCGGGCGCCCTACTGGAACGGGCTGGCCGACATGGGTGGCGCGCTCCCTGGACGACGCCGCTCCTGCCCGACGCCGACAGCACCGCGCCCCCGTTCTGCCTTTCCCGGCCGATCGGCCCTGCCTGGCCGGGTTGCCGGCCTTCCGGTCTTCCGGTCGGCGGCGAGAAACGGAAGTCGGGACCGGTTGGCCCCTGCCTTCGGCGCGGGCAGCGAGCCATGCTCGAAACACGGCACGAACTGCGGAGCCCAACGGGGCCGCCGCTGGGGGCCTTTCGGCCCTTCTGGCGCAGGAGCCCGGTCCGGCTTCCGTGTCCTTCGTGCTCCGACTGGAGCGTGAAGGGCCAGCGGTCTCGTGCCCTATCCGAGGAGCAGCACATGGGAGTACTCGTTTTCCTGATCGTCGTGGTGGCCCTGCTGGTCGTCGTGGCGATCGCCATGGCCATCAAGGTCGTCAAGCAGTTCGAGAAGGGCGTGTTGTTCCGGTTCGGCCGACTGGTGGGCCCTCGCTCTCCCGGTCTGCGGTTCATCATTCCGTTCGTCGATGTCCTGCACCGGGTCTCGCTGCGGATCGTCACGATGCCCATCCAGTCGCAGGGGATCATCACGCGCGACAACGTCAGCGTCGACGTGTCGGCGGTGGCGTACTTCCGCGTCGTGGATGCCGTGAAGTCGGTCATCGCGATCGAGAACGTACATGCGGCGATCAATCAGATCGCACAGACCACGCTGCGCAAGGTCGTCGGACAGCACACGCTGGACGAGACGCTGTCGGAGACCGACCGCATCAACCTGGACATCCGCGAGATCCTCGATGTCGCCACCGTCGAATGGGGCGTGGAGGTCACCCTGGTCGAGCTCAAGGACATCCAGCTGCCCGACAGCATGAAGCGCGCGATGGCCCGTCAGGCCGAGGCCGAGCGGGAGAAGCGGGCGAAGATCATCAATGCCCAGGGCGAGTCCCTGGCCGCCGCGGCCCTCGGGGAGGCGTCGGACATCATGATGGACCATCCACTGGCTCTCCAACTGCGCAATCTGCAGAGTCTGGTGGAGATCGGCGTCGACAAGAACACCACCGTCGTCTTCCCCGCCCCATTGATGAGCACCATCGGCGAGCTCGGCTCCTTCCTCGCCCGCGAGACCGCGGCCGCGCACGCCGCGGCGCCGCCGTCCGCCGACGGCACCACGACCAGCCCGGACCCCGTCATGAACGGGGCGCCCAAGACCGTCTGATCAACCGCGTCACCATGGCGGTGGCCTGCCAGGAAAGGTGTCCTGGCAGGCCACCACCGTGGGCCGGACGTCCTGGACCCCGGCGGCTCACTGCCGGTTGACACGGATGCACCGGGGCCGCCCTCCGTACGGCCGCCCAGCCGCCTCCCCGTTCGACCGTGTCGAACTCGCTCTCCGCCTCATCGAAGATCGCTCCAAGGTCACGAGGGTCCGAGGAGGGCCGACCTGCCGTAGCGCTGTGGCGGCTCACGCAGATGCTGCTCCGCTAAATTGGAGCCGAGATCGGACGACCTCCTTCCGCGTCCGCGACGGTTTCCGGTGACGAGCAGCCCTGGCGTCCGCCGACGGGTACGTACTTCAGTCGCGCGGCGCGGCCCAAACGTCTGGAGTCAGACATGAAGCCGAATCGCTCCATTCCGGCGTCGACGGTTATCCCCGTCCTGATCTATCCCGATGTGCGCGAGGCGGTCGCCTGGCTTGGCGCAGCCTTCGGGTTTGCCGAGCGCGTTCGGATCGGCGAGGACCACCGCGCACAGCTCAGTTTCGGCGATGGTGCCGTGATCGTCGGAGATGTACGAAACGATCGCCGCCCGCCACGCCCCGGCGAGGTCACACACTCGACGACGGTGCGCGTGGAAGACGTTGGCGCCCACTACGAGCGCTCCCGCGAGCATGGTGCACGCATCGTCATGGAACCGACCGATTTCGAGTACGGCGAACGGCAGTACACCGCCGAGGACCTTGCGGGCCACCAGTGGACGTTCTCGCAGACGCTCGCAGATGTTGCCCCGGAGGAATGGGGTGGAACGTCCGTCACGACCGATTGACGCATGCTCCGACCAGCGCCTGCAGAGCCATGCAGGCAGCGGGGGCGGCGACGACAAGGGGCATGGCACCAGCAGGAACCCGGCGAACAGGCGGCGTGACGGACGTCATTGACAAGCGGAATCCGTGAAGGTTGTCATGAACACATGCACCGATGCCTTGGGACCTGCTGCGCTCGCCGAGCCGACGACTCCGCCCTCGGCGCCGGTCGTAGCCCGTCACCGGGTGCGGCATGCACGAAGACCGCCAGTGCCACCCCCAGGGCAAAGGGCGGGCGACTGCCATGGACGTACGGTCCTTGACCGGGCGCCGCGAGCTGCTCGGCACCGCCCGGGCCGAGTTGACGGCCCGTACCGGAGTGCTCTTCCACGGTCCCCCGGGGATCGGCAAGTCCTTGCTCGTGGCCGCCCTCATGACGTCCTTGGCAGCGCATGACCGGCCGGCCGGCACGGTGCTGCACTGCTCGCCCGTGCAGGAGGACGCCCGGCTCCCGTTCGTCGGCCTCATCGACCTGTTCGCGCGGGTCCCGGAGAGCTGCCTGGAGACCCTGGCGCCTGTGCCCCGGGCGGCGCTGAGGGCTGCCCTGCTGCGCGGCCGGGAACCGGCCGACGACCACAGCCGTCTCGCGGTGCGCGTCGCCTTCCTCGGAGTGCTGCGAACGCTGGCCGCCACCGGCCCCGTTCTGCTGGTCGTCGACGGCCTCCAGTGGCTCGACGAGCCCAGCGCCGAGGTGCTCGCCTTCGCCGCACGCCGTGTCGAGGACCTGGACGTACGGATGGTGGCCGCCGAGCGGGTGGCCGACGGTGAGCAGCCCGAACGGCTGCGCTGCTGCCCACCGGGAACCGTCGCACTTCCCGTGCCCCCGCTGGCGGACAGCGAGGTGGCCCATCTCGTGCGCACCGGTCTCGGTGCCGATCCGCCACCGGCGGTGCTGCGGGCCATCCAGGACGCCGCTGCCGGGAACCCCTGGTACGCACTGGAGTTGGGACGGGAGGCGCTGCGCGACGGAGCGCCCGTCGTTTTCGGTCCGGCGCTGCCCGTACCCCGAAGGCTGCGTACCCTGCTGCTGGACCAGGTGCGCACGCTGCCGGAGACGGCACGGCGCACCCTCCTCGTCACGAGCGCCGCCGCCCACCCCAGCCTCACTCTGCTGCGCGCCGCCGGGCTCCGTGACCCCGCCGCGGACCTCGCGGAGGCCGACGGCACGGGCGTCGCGACGGTCGACGTCGGCGGGACCGTACGTTTCCGGCATCCAATGCTCCGTGCCGCCGTCTATGCCGACGCCCCGGAGCACAGCCGCCGGCAGGCACACGCCCTGCTGGCTCGTGCGGTCACCGAGCCCGTGGAGCAGGCCCGCCACCTCGCCCTCGCCCACCCGCACGAGGACGAGACCACCGCCCACACGTTGATGTCCGCGGCCGCGTACGCACGCCGCCACGGCGCACCCGACACCGCGTTCGAACTGGCCGAGTTCGCTGCCCGACGCACTCCGGGCGACCGCCCCGTGGAACGCGCCGAGCGACTGCTGGCCGCTGCCGAGTACGCGTGCGACGCCGGACAACTGGAGGAGGCGGGGCAGTTGGCCGAGACCGTCCTCGCCGAGGCGGGTTCCGCACGGCAGCGGGTGCGGGCCCGGCTGATCCTGCTGCGCAATGCCGGGCAGGCGCTGGAGGGCGCCCATGAGCTGATCGAGGAGGGCCTCCGGGACGCCGACGGCGACCCCGAGGCGGAGGCATGGCTGTACCACTGGGCGGCGCTACGCGGCTTGCTGTGCGGGGAGTTGGAGGAGGCGGCCCGGTACGCCCGGCGCGCTGCCCGGCTGGCGGCTAGGGCGGGAGACACGGACACCCGGATCGGGGCACTCGCCACCCTCGCCCGGATGCGGTCCCTGGCCGGGGAACCGGTCGCCGCCGACGCCGCGCTCGAGGAGGCGCTCGCCCTGGCCGGCGGCGCCGACGCCGGCCCGGAGAGCTGGGGACTGATCCGGATGCGGGCGATCCTCGCCCTGGATTCGGACAAAGTGACCGAGGCCCGGACGCAGGTCACCGGACTCCTGGCGGAAATCGGTGAGTTCGCCGGGGTCGAGGAGGTCATGGCGACGTTGGTGGCGCTGACCCGTATTCAAGTGCGCTCGGGACACTGCCGCGAGGCGCTGCGCACCGCCGCCCGCTGCTCGCGTGCCCTGGCCGAGACGGGCGTACAGGCGGCTCCCGCGCTGTACGCGGCGGCGCTCGCGGCCACCGCGGGCGGCACCGCCGACGAGGCCCGGCACCTCGCCGAACAGGCGGTACGGGCTTCGGAGGCGGACGGCGACCGGTTGTTCCTGCTGCGCGCGCTGGCGGTGCTCGGGCAGGCCGAGCTGCTCGTCGGCGACCCGCGGGGGGCGGCCGCCGCGGTCGAGGCGCTGCGACGCGTCAAGGAACTCGGCGAGACCATGTCCGCCGCCGACCCGCCATTGCTGCACTGGTACGGCGACTTGGCCGAAGCCCTGGTCGTCCTCGGCGACACGGACGCGGCCGGGGCCGTGATCCGCGAGGCCCGCACGCGTGTGTCCGGCGAGGCGCCCGGGAGCGTACTGGCGGCTCTCGAGAGGGCGGAGGGACTGCGTGAGGCGGCGATCGGCCGGGCGAAGGAGGGGGCGCTACGGCTGCGTGCCGCCGTGGACCGCCTGCGTCGGCTTCCGTTGCCCGTGGAGCTGGTGCGCACCCTGATCGCGCTCGGTGCGGCCGAACGTCGCGCGCGCCGCAGGAACGCGGCGCGAACGGCCCTCGGCGAGGCGCTGGAGACCGCGACACTCATCGGCGCCGCTCCGCTCGCGGCGCGGGCCAGGGACGAGCTCTCGCGGCTGGAAGCCGGAGACCGGAGAGGTGAGGCAGGCTCGGGCAAACCCGAACTCACCCCCACGGAAGCCAGGATCGCCGGACTGGTCGGCGGCGGGGCCACCAACAGGGAAGTCGCCGCGGAGCTGTTCATCAGCGTCAAGACGGTGGAAGGCGCCCTGTCGCGGGTCTACCGCAAGTTCGGGGTCCGCTCGCGCACCGCGCTCGCGCACGCGATGGCGGTCGCTGTCATCGCGTCGGGGGCGGCCGTGGATTCCGGAGAGGACGACCAAGTCAGGCCCGCGGAACAGACAGTGACGGCGAGTCAGGTCGGCCGCATGCGAATTCCCCGTACATTCGACACACGCCGTTGACGTGACATCAGTAGTTAACACGTGAAGCAAGGGTTCCCCCGCTTATGCGGGTGGGGCTGATGTTCCTACGTTGAAGCAGTTCCGCTTCCGGGACACCACCCCCACTCTCCGGAGAACCTCAGTGATGTCACGTCTGAAACTGGTCGGCCTGGTCGCCGTACCGGCACTGCTCGCCGCCGCCGTCCCCGCCGCCTACGCCGTCGGCACTCCCCAGCCGCACGCGAGCACGGCCGTGAGCGGAGATGTCCTGAAGGGCCTGAACAAGAACGCGACCCGCACCGGCAACGTTGCCGCGGGGAAGCGGATATCGGTGGCGATCAGCCTGACCCCCAGAGACGCCAAGGCACTCGACACCTTCGTGGCGAAGGTCAGCGACCCGCGGTCGAGTTCCTACGGCCACTACCTGACGAAGCATCAGTTCGCCGCGCGCTTCGGCCGGACCGATGCCGAGGTCAAGCACCTCAAGGAGTACCTGCGTTCGCAGGGGGTCACCGTCACCGCCGTCCACTCGGGGAACCTGCTGGTCGACGCCAGCGGCACCGCCGCCCAGTTGGAGAAGGCCTTCGGCACCAAGCTGTCGACCTGGAAGGACGCCTCGTCGGGGCGCTCGTTCTACGCCAACGACACCGCGCCGACCCTGCCGACCGCCATCGCCTCCCTCGTCAGCGACGTGGCCGGACTCAACAACCGCGTCCAGCTGCACCACCAGGCGACCTCCACCGTGACCCCCCACAACGGACCGGGTGGTGGCTACACCCCGGCCCAGCTCAAGGGCGGCTACAACGTCTCCGGTACGTACACCGGCAGCGGCCAGAAGATCGCACTGATCGAGTTCGACGGCTTCCAGCAGTCCAACATCACCAAGTACGACACCAACTACAGCCTGGGCTCCCCCACCCCGGTGGTGCAGAAGGTGGACGGCGGCTCGGGCGCGCTCGGCGACGGCCAGGTCGAGGTCGAGCTGGACATCGAGGTCCTGCACGCGATCGCGCCCAAGGCGAACGTCACGGTCTTCGAGGGCCCCAACTCCGACGCCGGCGAGGTCGACACCTACCAGGCCATCGTCGACAGCGGCATCCCGACCACCTCGATCAGCTGGGGCGCCGCGGAGAGCGCGCGCACCACGTCCAACATCAACGCCGTGGACGCAGTCTTCAAGGCGGGCGCCGCCCAGGGCCTCGGCTTCTACGCGGCCTCCGGTGACGACGGCTCCGACGACGCCGGCAACGGCGGCACCGCCGTCGACTACCCGGCCAGTGACCCGTACGTCACCGGTGTCGGCGGCACCAAGCTGACCGTCACCTCGTCCAACGTCTGGAGCAAGGAGGTGGCCTGGTCCGGAGGCGGCGGCGGAAAGTCCTCCGTCTTCAAGATCCCGAGCTGGCAGACGGCGGTGCAGAAGACCGCCGGCGGCGGCTTCCGCCAGGTGCCGGACGTCTCGGCCCACGCCAACCCGAGCCCCGGCGTCTCGGTCTACTCGCAGGGCTCCTGGACCGCGGTCGGTGGCACCAGCGCCGCCGCGCCCGAATGGGCGGCGTTCGCCGCGCTGTACAACCAGCAGGCCGCGGCGGCCGGCAAGGCCAACCTCGGCTTCGCCAACCCCGCCCTCTACACGGCGAACGGCACCGGCTTCCACGACATCACCAGCGGCAGCAACGGCGCCTACTCCGCCGCCACCGGCTGGGACTTCACCAGCGGATGGGGCTCGTACAACGCGGCGACACTGGCGAGCAAGCTGCTCGGCTGACCCCCGGCGGCTGAGACCGACCACTGGGCGCGGGCCGGGATCACTCCCCGCCCGCGCTACCGTCACCGGCCCGGACGGTCTGGCGATCACAAGCGCGGGCGGCGGCCTCGCCGCAGGCCTCACCCTGCTGGCGCGTGACCTCCACGCCCCGGCGATCGCCGCGCAGGTGCTGATCTGCCCCATGCTCGACCACCGCAACACCAGCGTCTCCAGCCTTCAGTACTCCGGCGTGCCCGGTGTCTGGACCGGCGAGATGAACGCGTTCGGATGGCGCGCCGTCCTCGGCGACCTCACCCCCGACGAGATACCCCCCTACGTCTCGCCCGCGCTGGCCGACGACCTCTCGGGCCTGCCCACCACCTACATCGACACCGGCTCCGCCGAAGTCTTCCGCGACGAGGACACCGACTACGCCACCCGTATCTGGGCGGCCGGCGGACAGGCCGAACTCCACGTCTGGCAGGCGGCTTCCACGGCTTCGACGCCCTGTACCCGCAGGCACACATCTCTGCCACAGCCCGCCGAACCCGCACCGACTGGCTGGCACGACTTCTGCACCCGAACCGCACCGCATAATGCGGCCGACGCCTCACCTCGTTCTCGAGGCCCTCTGCTCGTCAGGCGCCGAAGACCTGGAACTCCGAGACCTGCCCGGCCGGCCAGCCGTTGTTGGCGGTGAAGGTGAGGCGTACGTAGCGGGTGGTGACGGTGGAGGGGACCGTGAGGGTCGCGGTGTTGCCGGTTGCCGGGTCGAAGGTGTAACCCGCCGGGGCGAGCAGCTGGCCGAAGGTGCCGCCGTCCGTGCTGCCCTGGACGGAAATGGTCTGGGTACGGGTGGCCCAGGCGGTCGCCGGGGGAAGGTGGAGGACGATCCGTTCGACGCCGGTCGTGGCGCCGAGATCGACCTGGACCCACTGCGGGAAGGCGTTGTTGGCGGACTCCCAGTAGGTGTTGGTGTCGCCGTCTGTCGTGTTGCCCGAGGCGTAAGTCTGGGTGTGGCTGCTCTCCGAGGTGGGGCGGTGGAGCGCGAGGTTGGTGGTGCTGGAAGGGGGGTCGGTGGTGACGGTGACCTGGTTGGAGGGCTGCGACACGTTTCCCGCCGCGTCGAGGGCGACGACGTCGAAGATGTACGCGGTGGCCGCACCGAGTCCGGTCACCGTGAACGCGGTGGCGCCGGTGGCGCCCACCTGGCTGCTGGTCGAGCCGGACACCTGAAGGACCCGGTAGCCGGTGACACCGACGTTGTCGGTCGAGGCGTTCCAGGCCAGCGAGACGGAGTTGCTGGTATGCCCGGTGACGCTCAGGGCAGTCGGCGCGGCGGGCGGTGTGGTGTCACCGCCGGTGGGGACGGTCGGCTGGGTGGGACGAGTGGCGGTCAGCGCGATCTGGCCCTTGAGCATGCGGCCGCCGTCGCCCGTCAGGCGAAGGTAGTAGTCGGAGGAGCAGGCGGTGCCGTCCTCGTCGAGGGCGAGGAACCCGGAGTTGGTGGGCACCCATGCCTGTGTCTCGGCGGTCTTGGCGATCTGGTTGCCCTCGTTGAACTCGTCGAACATCGAGATGTAGATGCCCTGCACCCCGGCCCGCACCATGTTGTAGAACTGCCGCCACATGAAGTCGCCGTGGGCGCGCTGCCGGCCGGAGACGTCGCCGGGCAGGACGCAGGGCTGGTAGTCGATGCCGTTGGCGTTGCAGTCGGCCTGGTCGCCGACGGTATAGGTGTTGTAGGCGTTGTCGGCCTCGGTCACATTGCCGATGGCGCCGACCATCCATGGCGAGATCATGTTGAAGGCGTGGTAGACGCCCAGGTAGCCGGGCCGTGAGCCCCCGGTGCCCGTCCACCATTCGCGCGGGACGCCGCCGATGACGTAACAGCCCTGGCCCTTGAACCAGTTGATGACATCGAGGCAGGCGTCGGCGGTGAAGGGGTGGTTGTTGTCGTTGAAGCCGAAGCCCCAGACGCAGACGACCGGCTTGCCGTTCTGCTTCGCGTACGCCGAGGACGCGGTGTGCGCGGACATCTTGTTCGTCCAGTCCGTCTTGATCTCGGACTGCATGTTTGTCCAGTTGGAGACGTCGTACATGATGTAGAACTTCCGCCCGTACGACTCGGCGGCGCTGCGCACCTTGGTCGCCATGGCGTCGCGGGTGGGGCCCTCTCCGCCGGTGGGGTCGAAGCGCTGGAGTGCCGCGGTGTCGATGCTGTTCTGCTGCATCCACAGGAAGTGGGTGTTCACCGTCTGCTGGTCGTACGAGGAGAACAGCGTGGCAGGCCGGCCGTTGCCCAGGGCGGCGTACGACGTCTGGTACGTGTTGGTGTACTCACGCACATCGGGCCAGCAACTGATGCCGGTGTTGGACGGGGACGGCGGCCGGCCCCAGTTCTGGGTCCAGTGCCACCAGCCGTTGATGGGCGCGCCGTCGCCGACGCAGGCGAACCAGCCCTGGTAGCCGACGCTGATCTTGCCGACCACGTCGCCCGGCGGGCCGGCCGCCGACACGGTCGGGGCGACTACGGTCTCGGCGGCTCCCACCGTTCCCACCGCGGTGGAGGTGATCGCGGCCCGTAAGAAGACTCTGCGTGTGACACCCATGTGGATTCCTCCGGACTCCTCTTCGGTGGTCGGTGCCGCCGAGCGCGCCTGCGCTCGGCGGCACCATCAGGTCAGGTCAGGTCGGGCCAGATCAGGTCGGGCCAGGCCAGGCCAGGTCAGGTGTTCCAGACCTGGAACACCGAGAGCTGACCGGCCGGCCAGCCGTTGTTCGCCGTGATGTTCACCCGGACGTATCGCTGGGTGGTCGCGGTGAACGTGATGGTGACCGTGTTGTTGGTGGCGGGGTCGAAGGTGTACGTGGCCGACGACTTGATGGTGGTGAAGGCGGCGCCGTCGGTGCTGCCCGACAGGGACAGCGTCTGGTTGCGGGCGCCCCAGCCGGCCGGGAGCTGGAGGACGACGCGGCCGGCACTCTGCGCGGAGCCGAGGTCGACCTGGACCCACTGGGGAAAGGCGTTGTTGGCGCTCTCCCAGTAGGAGCCCTGGTTGCCGTCCGTCACGTTCGACGACGCGTACACGTCGGTGTGGCTGGACTCGGTGGTGGCCGCGCCGGCTGCCAGGTTCCTGCTCACCGTGCCGGCGCCGGTGCCGGTCAGCGCGACCGTGGTCGTGCCGTTCGACGCGTTGCTGGCGATGCTGAGATCGCCGGTGCGGGTGCCGGACGCGGTGGGCCTGAAGGTGACGTTCAGCGTGCAGGAGGCGTTCGCCGCGATCGACGTTCCGCAGTTGTTGGTCTGCGAGAAGTCTCCCGTGACGGTGATGCCGGAAACTGTCGCGGCCGCGGTTCCGGTGTTGGTCACCGTGACCGTCTGCGCACTGCTGGAGGTGTTGAGCGCCTGGGTGGGAAACGACAACGACGTCGGGTCGACCGACAAGGTCGCCGGCGAAGAGCCGCCACTGCTGGGGAACACCTCGAAGTCCGACAACTGGGCCGCGTTCCAGCCTGTGTTGGCGGTGATGTTCACCCGCACGTATCTCGCCGTGGCGGCGCTGAACGTGATGGTCACCGTGTTGCTGTTGGCGTTCGGGTCGAAGGTGTACCCGGCCGATGCCTTGATCGTGGAGAAGCTCGAACCGTCCGTGGATCCCTGCACCGACAGCGTCTGGGTGCGAGCCGACCACGCCGTCGCCGGCGGGAGCTTGAGCACGACCTTGCCGACGCCGTAGTTCTGGCCGAGGTCGACCTGGGCCCATTGCGGGAACGAACCGTTCGTGCCCTCCCAGTACGTCGACGCGTCCGGGTCGGTGAGATTCGAGGCGACGTAGGGGCTGTTGCCCGAACTTGCCGTCGCCGGGCGCCCGGCGGCGATATTGGTGGTGCTGTCGATGCCGCTGCCGGTCAGGGCGACGACGGTCGGGCTGTTGTTGGCGTTGCTGGTGACGGTCAGGTTGCCGGTACGGGATCCGCCCGCGGTGGGCTTGAACCCGACGTTCACCGTGCAGGACGCACCGACCGCGAGGGTGGAGCAGTTGTTGGTCTGGCTGAAGTCACCTGTCGCCGCGACGGCCGAGACGGTCGCCGATGCGGTGCCCGAGTTCGTCACCTTCACCGCTTGCGCGGTGGCCGACGAGCCGACCACCGTGCCGGCGAAGGCCAGGCTCGCCGGGTCGGTGTTCAGAACCGCGCCCGGCGCGGTGCCGGTACCGGAGAGGCTGACCGTGTTGGTGATCCCGCCCGCGTTGACGGTCAGGGATCCGCTACGACTGCCGGTCGCCGTCGGCGCGAACTTCACACTGACGGTGCACGAGCCGTTGGCCGCGATCGACGAGCCGCACGTGTTGGTCTGGGAGTAGTCGCCGCTGGTGGAGATCGACGAGACGGACGCGGCGGTGTTGGTCGGGTTGGAGACGGTCACGGTCTGTGCGTCGCTCGTCGAACCGGTCGGGACCGAACCGAAGTTCAGCACGCCGGGGGTGGCTGTCACGCCTTCGGACGGGTAGGGCGGGTAGACCGGAGCCGGCCACCCTCCGCAGTACGGCGTGCCGCTGATGCCGGAGTTGCCGCCGCCGTCGGTGACGACGAAGTTGCCGCCCGAGCAGTTGTACACCGGGGACGAGTAACCGACGCCGGTCGCCGTGACGTTGGTGAACTTCGCCGCGCCGCCGGTCTGTTCCTGGAGGGCGAAGGTTCCGGTGCCTGCGATGGTCACGTTGTTGAGGTTGACCCCGCTGATGGTGCCCTCGACCCACTGGACGGCTTCGTACGGACTCTGCTGGATCAGCGCGTTGGTCACGTTGACCGGGCCGGTGATCGCGCCCTGGCTGCCGTCGAACCAGAGTGCGCCCACGCCGAACTGCCAGTTCGGGTCGAGGCTGCCGTCCCGGATCATGGTGTTGTCGGAGATCGTGGTGGTGCCGACCGGCGTGGACGTGAAGCGCTGCCCCACGTGGATGCCGCCGCCCTGGGCGAGGCCGGTGTCCACCACCCGGTTGCCGCTGACGGTGTTGTCGTGGCCGCCGTAGATCGCGATGCCGTTGGCGAGGATCTGCAGTGACACGGTGTTGTTGGAGATCGTGTCGTTGGCGTCGGCACCGATACCGGAGTCCGCCCAGGTGGCGATGCCGTCGTCACCGGTGTTGCGGATGTCGCTGTTGGTCACCTTCGAGTTGGTGACGGCGCCGTGGAAGTTGATGCCGTCCGCGGTGGTGTCGCGGATGCGCATGCCGCTGAACGTCAGCCCGTCCATCGGCCCGTCCATCCAGGCACCGACCTTCATGTGGTCGATCCACAGGCCGGCCACGGTCGAGTCGCTCATCGCGCCGCCGATGCCGTTGACCTGGGCGCTGTCGTCGCGTTCCTGCACATTGCCGAAGATCGCGAAGTTCTGCAGGCGCACATTGGTGCTCGCCGAGGGTGCGGAGTTGCCGTAGAAGCCGGGTGCCGTGCCGGTGACGGTCGAGTACCACATTCCGGCGCCGGCGATCGTGACGTTGTTGACACTGATGTGGCCGGGGATGTTGTAGGTGCCCGGCGGGATCCAGACGGTGCCGCCGGGGCCGGCCGCGCTGATCGCGGAGTTGAACGCGCCGGTCGCGTCGCTCACACCGGTGGAGTCGGCGCCCTTGCTGGTCACCGACACCGACCCCGAGGGTGCGGTCAGGGCTGCGCCGACCTGCTCGAAGTCGGCGAAGTCGACCGTGTACGAGGAGGCGGTGTCCCCCGAGTCGACCTGCAGCTTGAAGGTCGTTCCCGCCGGATAGGTGGTGGAGAACAGACGGTGGGCCTCGTCGAAGAAGTGGTGCGGGTTGCTGCCCGGCGTGTTGGTGAAGG
Organism: Streptomyces sp. NPDC005784; assembly: GCF_042871525.1. Taxonomy (NCBI): domain Bacteria; kingdom Bacillati; phylum Actinomycetota; class Actinomycetes; order Kitasatosporales; family Streptomycetaceae; genus Streptomyces; species Streptomyces sp. NPDC005784. The sequence goes on along the minus strand of NZ_JBIAIQ010000014.1, from coordinate 27,801 downwards.
GGTAGCTGCCGTAGTACCAGCTGTAGGCGTTGGTCAGGGTGAAGTCGGGCTGCTTGACGCCGTTGATGTACAGGGACAGCGCGGCGGTGTAGACCGAGCCGCCCGAGGTGTCGGGGATGCTGTACCGGAAGTTGATCGAGTTGGTCGCCACCGGCGTGGTGAACGTGACGTACTTGCCGGTGCCCTGGAGCGTCGTCGCCTTGCGGTACGACGCCTCGTCGGCCAACTGGCCCTGGGTGTAACTCGGGCCTATGGGTGTGCCGTTGGTCGCGGAGTTCTCCGCCTGCACCTCGACGTACGGCAGGCTCGCGCCGCTGCCGCCGGTGGCAGCGGTCGCCGCCCAAGCAGGTGGGACAGCCAGCACGAAGACGCCGACGGCGGCCAGCATCGCGGTGCTGACTGCCCAGACGAGGGCTCGTCTCAGATCTCGGATGGAATGGAACACGTGCCACTCCTTTCGTAACGAAATGCCGGAACTGTGCCGCTGACACCACCAGAGAGGAAGGAACGGGACCCAAGGGGAGACGGAAGACAAGGGGAAGACAGGGGGTGCTGACGACGCGAGGGGGACCGTAATATCCTCGACATGGACACGCAAGAACTAGACAAGACATTGCAACAATAAAAATGAAGCCTGCAAGATCTAATGCGATGCCTTGAGGCTGCACCCGGCACCGGGCCCCACACATGGCGGTGCCGCCGGACGGGGTGTCCGGCGGCACCGTGGGGGGGCGGGGTCAGGAGGTCCGGATCTGGAATTCGGACACCTGGCCTGCGGGCCAGCCGCTGTTGGCGGTGATGGTGACGCGGAAGTAGCGTCGGCTGCTGTCCGTCACGTGCGACGACGGGTGCACGTCGGTGCGGCTGGACTCGCTGGTGGGCTTGCCGACGGCGAGAATGAGCCACTCAAGTGATTGCAAGTTTCTTACTGAAGTCCGCAAATACCGGATGGAGCACGGTATGGCCCCTCGGCGCCTTGCCTGTGCCAAGATCCCCATCCGTGCGCAGCCGGCGGGCTCTGAACCGCGGAGCCCGGGGCGCCGCGGCTCCTGCGCGCCCCGGCGCCGTGCGTCGGACCGCTGCCGCGGCCGGCCTATCCGTGGTGGCCGGGGGCAAGCGGGTTGCCGGCATCGCGGACTACGCCGGCGATCCAGGCCATGGCCTCGGGCACGTCGTAGTTGCCGGCGTGCGGCTTGTTCCAGGCGAGCTGGTAGTCGACGTTCTTGACCTGCTTGTCCGCTTCGAGCGCGCGGTCGAGGTTGAGCGAGATGATGAACGAGGTGTCCCGGTCGCGGGTGCCGTTGCGGACGTACCAGTTCGGCGCGGTGTCGGCGCTGGTGCCGACGAAGTCCATCGGGTTGATCAGGTGGACCTGGTCGTCGACGGTGGTGCTCCTCTTGCTGGTGTATTCGTCCCAGGTCAGCCCGGTGTCGTCGATGCCGCTTCCGTCGCCGGCGACGTTGTTGTGATTCCAGCTGTACTCGGTGTAGTTCATGTACTTCTGCGTCGACGGGCCGAAGAGGTTGGTCTCGGTGCCGCTGGTCGTGTTGCCGTTGACGCCCACGGCGTCGAAGGCGGGAGTCGTCTTGAGGGCGGCCTGGGTGGCGACGAAGGCGAGGTACTTCGCCATGTCGACGGAGAGCACCTTGTCGGTGGCGTTGTCGGCGTCGATCCAGTCGTTGACGTACGACTTGGTGGTGGGCGGGCCTCCGGGGCCACCGGACTGGATCTCGAAGGTGCCGCCCAGAGGCGGAATCGTGTTGGCGGGATCGGCCTTCAGGTAGGTCTCCGCGGAGCGGACGACCTCTTTCCTGATGGTGTCGAGCATGTTCGCGGCGGTGAGCCGGGAGCCGGCGGGGTTGCGCAGCCCGAGGCTCTTCTCGTACGCGGGGAACTGGGCCGCGATGGCGGCGGCGTCCGCCGGCGAGGGGTTCTCACCGGTGGTGTCGCGGGTGCCGAGGATGTTGTACAGCCACTCATAGGCGATGTCGGCGTTGCCGAGGTCGGTGATCGGGCAGTACGCGTTGACGGCGAAGACGTCGTCGCGCAGGGTGCTTCGGCCCTTCGCGTCGATGCCTGCGGCGCCGATCGCGGCAAGGTAGGGGTTGTACTCGGCGCTGTTGCCGGACGCGCCCAGGATCGAGGACAGCGCGCCGCCGCCACTGGTGCCGTTCACGACGATCCGCTCGGCGCTGCCGGGCATCGTCGCGTCGTTGAGGCGCAGGTAGCGGACGGCAGCCTTGGCGTCGACCACCGCGGCAGGGGCTTTGCCCGGAGACGTTCCGTCGGCGCCGATCAGTCCGCGGCTGCGGTTGGCGACGTCGGCGAAGACATAGCCGGCCTTCAGCGCGGCGCCGACGTTGGACGTCGCGCTGTCGTAGGCGGTGCCGTCGGTCACGCCGGCCTTGATGTAACTGGCCATCCAGCCGGCGTTGTTCACCGCGAAGTAGATCGGCGCCTGCTGGTTGCCGAAGGCGCTTTCGGGGACGAACACGTTCATGCTCTGGTAGCCGCAGGCGGTGTTGGGGATCGTGGTGCTGCCGCCGCCGGGACCGCCGGGCTGCTGCGCCGCCGCAGCGACCGGGTTCGCGACGTAGCAGATCTCCTTGTACCAGCGCACGTTCATCGGCTGGCCGTCGACCGAGACGGTGATCGTCGTGTAGGCGGCGGAGTCGAAGGCCAGCGCGACGTCCTGCGGGTCTGCGGCCTGGCCGCTTCCCCGCGAGTGGGCCACCCCGGTGCCGGCCGCCGCGAAGGAGGCGGGCACCGGGGCGGCAGTGAGCACCAGGGAGCCCGTGATCGCCATGACTCTCAGGAAGTCTCTACGGATCACAGGGTGTCCTTCGCGCTTGCCCGTCGCTCGGGTCAGTCCATCGCGTCCGAAGGACGCAGAGAGCCGCTGCATGGGGGTCTCCCCTCGTTGAGCACCAAGTGCTCCGCCGACGCCTTGGAGTCAAGGCCTGATGGACGCTACAAGATTGTTAACAATATACCTAGCGATCTATCAGACACTTTTGCTGACACTTGCCCCTGTGGACTTCCGGACAGCTCTCGGTCGGCCGGCCGCGTACGGCGCGACTGCCGCCTGCCCGGCGGGTTCCACGCTCCGGCCAGGAACTTGACGCAGCGACGGAAGGGGACGGCACCAGCTTGCCGTGAACCGCGGAATGGCAGCTCCCTGCCTGCGTTCTTGCAGGTCAAGGGCTATTTCCAGGTTGGCCAGGGGCTCTGACCCCGCGGCGCGCCAGACACCCAGTGGCCCCGCGCAGGGGGGCCGCACAGGGGGGCCGCACAAGGGGTCCGGCCGGGGCGTGCGGGGCGGCTACTGCCCGCTCCCCCACCGTACCGGGGCCATCTGCTTCGACATGATGCTCACCAGCTCGTACGCGGCGTGGCTGGCGGCGACGGACGTGATGTCGGCGTGGTCGTAGGCGGGGGCGACCTCGACGAGATCGGCGGAGACCAGATTGCAGTCGCTGAGGCCCCGCAGGATCTCCAGCAGTTCGCGGGAGGTCAGCCCGCCCGCCTCCAGGGTGCCCGTGCCGGGGGCGTGCGCGGGGTCGAGGACGTCGATGTCGATGGAGATGTAGAGCGGGCGGTTGCCGACGCGCTGGCGCAGCTGGTCGACGACCTCGTCGACGCCGCGCCGCATCACGTCGGCGGAGGTGACGATGCCGAAGCCGAGTTTGGCGTCCTCGTCGAGGTCCTGCTTGCCGTAGATGGGGCCCCGGGTGCCGACGTGCGAGAGGGCGGAGGTGTCGACGATGCCCTCCTCGACGGCGCGCCGGAAGGGCGTGCCGTGGGTGAACGCCTGGCCGAAGTAGTCGTCCCAGGTGTCCAGATGGGCGTCGAAGTGGAGGACGGCGACCGGGCCGTGCTTCTTGGCGACGGCGCGCAGCAGGGGCAGCGCGATGGTGTGGTCACCGCCCAGGGTCATCAACCGGGCGCCGGTGGCAAGGAGTTCGTCGGCGCCGGCCTCGATGGTCTCCACGGCCTCGTCGAGGTTGTAGGGGTTGGCGGTGATGTCGCCGGCGTCCGCGACCTGGCTGTAGTGGTAGGGGTAGACGTCCTGTGCGGGGTTGTACGGGCGCAGCGTTCGGGAGGCTTCGCGGATGGCGTTGCTGCCGAAGCGGGCACCGGGGCGGTAGGTGACGCCCCCGTCGAAGGGCACCCCGACGACGGCGACCTCCGCCTTGTCCACCTGGTCGAGCCGGGGCACCCGCCCGAACGTCGCGAGGCCCGCGAAGTGGACGGTGCGGTCCGACTCCACCGGCGGCACCGGCGGGGTCACTCCATTGGGGTGGGCGGTCATGGTGGGATCGGTACCTTTCCGGTGGCTTACTGAGGCGGGTTGCCGTGCTTGCGGGACGGCAGGTCCGCGTGCTTGGTCCGGAGCATCGCGAGGGACTTGATCAGCACCTCACGGGTCTCCGCCGGGTCGATCACGTCGTCGACCAGGCCGCGCTCCGCCGCGTAGTACGGGTGCATCAGCTCGGCCTTGTACTCCTTGACCATGCGCGCCCGCATGACCTCGGGGTCCTCCGCCTCGGCGATCTGCCGACGGAAGATCACGTTCGCCGCGCCCTCCGCACCCATCACCGCGATCTCGTTCGTCGGCCAGGCGTAGGTGAGGTCCGCCCCGATGGACTGGCTGTCCATGACGATGTAGGCACCTCCGTACGCCTTGCGCAGGATCAGGGAGATCCGGGGCACCGTCGCGTTGCAGTACGCGTAGAGCAGCTTCGCGCCGTGCCGGATGATCCCGCCGTGCTCCTGGTCCACGCCCGGCAGGAAGCCGGGGACGTCGAGGAGCGTCAGCAGGGGGATGCTGAAGGCGTCGCACAACTGGACGAAGCGCGCGGCCTTTTCGCTGGCCTCGATGTCCAACACCCCTGCCAGGTACTGGGGTTGGTTGGCGACGATGCCGACGACCTGACCGTCGAGGCGGGCCAGCGCGCAGATGATGTTGCGGGCCCAGCGCTCGTGGACCTCCAGGTAGTCGCCGTCGTCGACGAGTTCCTCGATGACCTTGGTCATGTCGTACGGGCGGTTGCCGTCGGTCGGGACCAGGTCCAGCAGCACCTCGCCGCGCCGGTTCACCGGATCGCCGGAGTGGACCACTGGCGGGTTCTCGCGGTTGTTCTGCGGGAGCATCGACAGGAGGTAGCGCACCTCGGCGATGCAGGTCTCCTCGTCGTCGTACGCGAAGTGGCAGACGCCGGAGGTCTCCGCGTGGACGTCGGCGCCGCCCAGGCCGTTCTGGGTGATCTCCTCGCCCGTCACCGCCTTGACCACGTCCGGGCCGGTGATGAACATCTGCGAGGTCTCCCGGACCATGAACACGAAGTCCGTCAGCGCCGGCGAGTAGGCCGCGCCGCCGGCGCACGGGCCCAGCATCACCGAGATCTGCGGGATGACCCCGGAGGCCTTGGTGTTGCGCTGGAAGATGCCGCCGTAGCCGGCGAGCGCGGAGACGCCCTCCTGGATACGGGCGCCCGCGCCGTCGTTCAGGGACACCAGCGGCGCACCGGCCGCGATGGCCATGTCCATGATCTTGTGGATCTTCGCGGCGTGGGCCTCGCCCAGCGCGCCGCCGAAGATCCGGAAGTCATGGGCGTACACGAAGACCGTCCGGCCCTCGACCGTCCCCCAGCCGGTGATGACACCGTCCGTGTACGGCTTCTTCGCCTCCAGACCGAAGCCCTGGGCCCGGTGCCGGCGAAGCTGCTCGACCTCCACGAACGACCCCGGATCCAGCAGCAGTTCGATCCGCTCCCGGGCGGTCAGCTTGCCCTTGGCGTGCTGCGCCTCGGTCGCCTTCTCGCTCGGACCGCGTACGGCGGCTTCACGAACAGCGCACAACTCGGCAACCTTGCCGTTGATTGTCGTGGCGCTCCCGTGTGCCGAAGCACTCTCCCGGATCGTCGACATGCACCATCCCCAACCCGGCCCGGCGGTGCGGGCGACTCTGCGGTCCTGTGGGCGCCAAATGCCCACGTCCGGTAATTCAAGCGGCCTGAGCAATGGGCCCGACACCGCTGGCCACCCCTACTCTCGGCACGATCACCCCTAGAAGAAGAGGGGTTCAATAGCGGCTGGCCATCGGCCAGTTCTCCGTGCCGCGGCCATTCCTTGAGGTTTCCCTGAGGTTCAGGTCCCATGCGGCACGCTTACCCGCCTGACCAGCCACGATCCCAGTCAAGAGGTAACTGGGCTTCCATTACCCGGAGTTACCCGGGAAACACGACGGGGCGAAGCCGTAATGTCGTGGACGCAATCGGGGGCCGCGTCGTTGGTACAGTTCGAGAAACCCGCCGAACGAGGAGAACCGGGGTGTCGTGCGGCCTGGGACAAGTTCGGTGAATTCCCGGTGCATCCCAAACGAGTTGGCCTGATGCCTCTGCAGCGTGCGGGGACGGGGAGAGCGGACGGGGGTGCGGCAGCGCGCCCCGCAGACGCCTTTTGACATACAACGGAAAGGCTTTCGCGGCTGTGTTGGTGGAGCGGGACGAACAGATAGGAAGGCTGACCTCCTTCATATCGGGGGCGGCCTCCGGCACGGCTCCCGGCGCCGCCCGCGGGGCCGGGCGGATCGCGGTGATCAGCGGGCCCGTCGCCTCGGGCAAGACGGCACTGCTCCACCGCGCGCTGGAGACCGCCGCGGACACCGGCCCGCAGGTGCTCACCGCGGTCCCCTCGCCCGCGGAACAGGCCATCGCCTTCGGCGTGGTGGAGCAGCTGCTGTGCGACGCCCCGGCCGTCGACGGGCTGCCGCCGCTGCGCCCGCCCGTGGCGCCCACCGGTCCGGACGCGCCGCAGGACGTCCCCCTCGACGTCCTGGAGGAGTTCCAGGCCAGGCTGACGACCGTACGGTCCCGCGGGCAGGTACTGATCGCGGTGGACGACGTGCAGTACGCCGACCCGCAGTCCTTGCAATGCCTGGCGCACGCGCTGCGGGCCCCCTCGCCCGGCGCGCCGATCTCCCTGATGGTGACCCACGACCCCTACGCGGGCGGCCCGGCCCCGCGCGTGCTGTCGCGGCTGCTGCACCAGTGGCACGGGGTGCACCTGCGTCTGGTGCCGCTGAGCGTGGACGGCGTGGCACGGCTGCTCGCGGCCCGGGAGACCGGGCTGGACGCCACGACGACCGGGACCGTACCGACCGCACCGACCGCCGGGCAGCGCACCCTGCGGCGCCCGGCCCGCCGCACCGCCCGGCAGACGGCCGCGCTGGCCGACACCCTGCACGCGGCGACCGGTGGCAACCCGCTGCTGGTCCTCGGCCTGATGGAGGACCGCCTGGGCCGGCCGGCCGGCGAAGACCCCTACCGCGTACCGGCTCCGGACACGGGCGACGGGCACGACGAGGCGGACCCGCCGGCGGCGGACGGTGCCTTCGGGCCGCGCCCGCCGATGGACCTCGCCGAGCTGGGCGACCCGGCCGCCGACCCACTGCTGTACCCGGACGGCACCGCCGCGCCCGCCCCGGTCGTCGCGGGCCAGCCCGACGAGCATTTCCTGCGGAACGCGCTCATCTGCGTGCATCGCACCGGCCCCGACGGGCTGCGGGTGGCCCAGGGCATCGCGCTGCTGGGCTCGGCCGGCTCGATGGCGCTGCTGGCCCGGCTGGTGGAGGTCGAGGAGCGCACCGCGGCCCGCGTGGTGAGCGCCCTGGACCACGCGGGGGTGCTCGCCGGCACCCGCTTCCGGCACGGCGGCGTGCGGGCCGCCGTGGTGGAGAGCCTGGCCGACGACGAAGTCACCCGGCTGCGGCTGCGCGCCGCCCGGCTGCTGTACGCGGACGGCGCCTCGCCCATGGCGGTCGCCGCCCAGCTCCTCGCGCACGAGATGCCCGCGCCCGAGGAGGAGTGGGCACCCCGGGTGCTGCGGGAGGCCGCGCGCACCGCGCTGTCCGCGCAGAACGTCGCCCTGGCTGTGCGCTGCCTGCGGCTGGCGGAGGGCTGCTGCGCGGACGAGGCCGAGCGGATGCAGCTGCGCGCGGCGCTCGCCAAGTACATCTGGCGGGTCGAACCCTCGGCCTGGGCACAGCAGTTGCGCTCGCTGCTCGGCGCGGTCCGCGACGGGCTGCTGCCGCCCGCCGACACCCTGCGGCTCGTGCGCGACCTGCTGTGGAACGGCTGGACCGACGACGCCTCGGCCGCGCTGTGCCAGGTGCTGGCGGAGATGCCGGACGAGCCGGACGAGCCGCTCGCCGCGGAACTGCGAACCCTGTGGCTCCTGTTGGCCGGCACGTACCCGACGGTCCTGGAACAGCTCGACGGGGCGCCGGTCGCCGCTGCCGACGCCGCCCTCGCCGGGCACCGGGCACCGACGCCGTCCCATCCCCGGCTGGAGGCGGCGCGGGTGCTGCACGAGGTGCTGGGCGCGGCCGGGGCGGGCGAGGCCGCCGACGAGGAGCTCGCCGACACCGCGGAGCGGCTGCTGGCCGCCACCCGGCTGACGGAGGAGACCCACCTGGGGATGCGCGGCTGTCTGCTGGCGCTGCTGTACGCGGACCGGCTGGGCACGGCGACCGTGTGGACGGACCGGCTGCTGGCGGAGGCGGCGGACCGGCGGGCACCGGGCTGGACGGCGGTGCTGCGCGGGATGCGCGCACACATGTCGCTGCGCCGCGGCTGCCTGGCGGAGGCCCGGCACATGGCGGAGCAGGCGCTGGAGCAACTGCCGCCGCACAGCTGGGGCGTGGGCGTGGGGATGCCGCTGGCCGCGCTGATCGAGGCGCGCACCGCGATGGGCGACCACGAGGCGGCGGGCGAGCTGGTGCGGCGGCCGGTGCCTGAGGCGATGCTGCGCACCCGCTACGGACTGCACTACCTCTACGCGCGCGGCCGGCACCGGCTGGCCACCGGCCGGCACCACGCGGCGCTGAACGACTTCGCCGCCTGCGGCGGGCTGATGCGGCGCTGGGACATGGACCGCTCGGCGCTGGTGCCGTGGCGGGTGGGCGTGGCCGAGGCATCGCTGGCGCTGGGCAGCCGCGACGATGCGGAACGGTTCGCCCGCGAGCAGCTCGCCGGGGACGCCGGTCCCCGGGTGCGCGGGCTGGCGCTGCGGGTGCTGGCCACCGCCCGACCGGCCGCCGAGCGCCCGGCGCTGCTGGGCGAGGCGGTGTCGCTGCTGCAGGACAACGGCGACTGGTACGAGCTGGCACGGGCGCTGAGCGACCTGGGTTCGGCGTACAAGCAGCTCGGTGACGCGGCCCAGTTCAAGCTGCACACCCGGCGGGCCCGTCGGATCGCCAAGGGCTGCGCCGCGCAGGAGCTGTACCGCGCGCTCCAGCCGTACCAGGACCGCACGGACGGCGCGCAGCGGCAGACCGCTCCCGCGCAGGCCGCCGGCGACGCGCCGACGCGGCTCGCGGACCGCACCGTGCTGCCCCGCCCGGACAGGGCGGCGGGCGCGGGCCGGCAGGGTTCGGAGGCGTCGGCCTCGCTGACGGACGCCGAGCGCAGAGTGGCGGCGCTGGCCGCGCACGGCTACACCAACCGGGAGATCAGCGCCAAGCTCTTCATCACCGTCAGCACCGTGGAGCAGCACCTCACCCGGGTCTACCGGAAGATCAACATAACCCACCGTCAGGACCTGCCGGTCAGTCTGGACATAGATGTCGCACACACCGCATGACCCGTACGCCGCGCCCCGAATCCCCGGTGCCGAAAGGACTTCCGCCCCGCGACTGCTCGCGGTCAGCGACCTGCACATCGGGATGGCCGACAACCGGCCCATCACCGAGTCGCTGCGCCCGACGCACGAGGACGACTGGCTGATCGTGGCGGGGGACGTCGGCGAGCTGACCGACGACATCGCCTGGGCGCTGCGGCTGCTGGCGGGGCGCTTCGCCAAGGTGATCTGGACGCCGGGCAACCACGAGCTGTGGACCGCGCGCGAGGACCCGGTGCAGCTGCGCGGCGAGGCCCGCTACCAGTACCTGGTGCGGCTGTGCCGGGACCTGGGCGTGAGCACACCGGAGGACCCGTGGCCGGTGTGGCGCGGCCCGGGCGGTCCGGTCGCGGTCGCCCCGCTGTTCCTGCTGTACGACTACACCTTCCGGGTGCCGGGCACGACGACCAAGGAGGAGTCGCTGGCCCGGGCGCACGAGGCGGGCGTGGTGTGCACCGACGAGTACCTGCTGCACCCGGACCCGCATCCGACCCGCGACGCGTGGTGCCGGGCCCGGGTGGCGGCGACCCGCGAGCGGCTGCTGGCGCACGACCCGGCGGTGCCGCTGGTGCTGGTGAACCACTTCCCGCTGGTGCGCGAGCCCACGGACGTGCTGTGGCACCCGGAGTTCGCCCAGTGGTGCGGCACGGTGCTCACCGCCGCCTGGCACCGCCGGTTCTCCACCGCCGCGGTCGTCTACGGACATCTGCACATCCCCAGGACCACCTGGTACGACGGCGTGCGGTTCGAGGAGGTGTCGATCGGCTATCCGCGCGAGTGGCGCCGACGCGGCCATCCCAAGGGCCTGCTGCGGCAGATCCTGCCCGAGCCCGGTCGGCAGGGGGCCCGCACCACGACCGGCGCGGAGAGCGTCACCGGGACGGGTGCGCGCCAGGCTCAGGAGGCAGGAACGTGATCGAGGTACTGCTGCCGGACACGGCCGTCGCGGTCGAGGCATTCGGGCCGGACGGCTCGGCGACGCTGTACCCGGAGGAGGCGGAGCTGGTGGCCCGCACCACCGACCAGCGCCGCGAGGAATTCACCACCGTACGGGCCTGCGCCCGCCGCGCGATGACGGCGCTGGGCCTGCCGCCCGCCCCGGTGCTGCCGGGCGTGCGCAACGTGCCCCGCTGGCCCGAGGGCGTGGTGGGCAGCATGACGCACTGCGCCGGCTACCGCGCCGCGGTGCTGGCCCGCGACACCGATCTGGCGATGGTCGGCATCGACGCCGAGCCGGACCGGCCGCTGCCGGACGGGGTGCTGGAGTCGATCGCCCTGCCGCGCGAACTGGCCTGGGTACGGGCCGGGGCGGGCGGGCGGCTGTGCCGGGACCGGCTGCTGTTCAGCGCCAAGGAGGCCGTCTACAAGACCTGGTTCCCGGCGCTGGGCACCGAGTTGGACTTCGACGACGCGGACATCGCCTTCCGCACCGAGCACGAGGACGCCGTCACCGGCGCGGCGCGCGGCGTCTTCGCGGCGCGCGTGCTGCGGCCCCGGCACGCCCCGGACGGCCGGCTGGTCGACCGGTTCGCGGGTCGCTGGCTGTCCGGGCGCGGCATCGTCGTGACGGCGATCGCGGTGCCGGCCCGGCGGGCGACGGCCGTGTCTCCCGGTACCCCGGGTACGGGGCGCAACCAGGGTGGATAGGGGTTGTCGGGGTTTGTGGCCGGTCCTTAGCGTGAGGTGACCGGCACGACCGCGCCGGGCCGCTCGCGGCGACCGTCTCACGGTGCCCGGCCCGACTCCGCGCGTTCCGGCTCCGCCGGGACAGGTCTCCGGTTTCCCCGGAAACGATGTGGAATCGGCCCGAGAGGTATTCCAGATGACGTCAGCCAGCGCGCCTCCCACCACCATGCTCGTACCGGACTTCCCCTTCTCCTACGACGACTGGCTGCGCCACCCGGCCGGGCTCGGCACGCTGCCGGCGCACCGGGCGGGCACCCCGGTGGCCGTGGTCGGCGGCGGGATGGCCGGGATGACCGCCGCGTACGAACTGATGCGGCTGGGGCTGCGCCCGGTGGTGTACGAGGCGGAGCAGGTGGGCGGCCGGATGCGGTCGCTGCCCTTCCCCGAGGCGCCCGGGTGCGTGGCGGAGATGGGGGCGATGCGCTTCCCGCTCTCCGCCCGCGCCCTGTTCCACTACGTGGACCTGCTGGGGCTGTCCACCCGCCCCTTCCCGAACCCGCTGGCCCCCACCACCCCCAGCACCCTGATCGACCTGGGCGGCGAGCGGCACAGCGCCCGCATGGTGGAGCAACTCCCGGACGTCTTCCAGGAGGTGGCGGTCGCCTGGGAGAAGGCCCTGCAGGAGCGGGCCGAGCTGGCCACCATGCGCGACGCGGTGCAGCGCCGCGACGTGGACATCCTCAAGCAGATATGGAACCGGCTGGTCAGGGAGTTCGACGACCAGTCGTTCTACGGTTTCCTCGCGACGAGTTCGACGTTCCAGTCGTTCCGGCACCGCGAGATCTTCGGCCAGGTGGGGTTCGGCTCCGGCGGCTGGGACACCGACTTCCCCAACTCGCTGCTGGAGATCCTGCGGGTGGTCTACACCGAGGCCGACGACAACCAGGTCTCCATCGACGGCGGTTCACAGCGGGTGCCGCTGGGGCTGTGGGAGCACAGTCCGGACGCGCTCGCGCACTGGCCGGCCGGCACTTCGCTGGCCTCGCTGCACGGCGGGCGCACCCGCCCGGCCGCGGCGGCCGTGGCGCGCGACGGTGACCGCTTCGTCGTCACCGACGCGGACGGCGACCGTGAGGGGTTCGCAGCGGTGGTCTACACCCCGCACGTGTGGACCCTGCTGAACCGGGTGGCGTGCGATCCGGCGCTGCTGACCGCGCCGCTGTGGACGGCCGTGGAGCGCACCCACTACATGGGCGCCTCGAAACTGTTCGTGCTCACGGACCGCCCCTTCTGGCACGACCTCGACCCGCTCACCGGCCGGCCGGCGATGAGCATGACGCTCACCGACCGGATGCCGCGCGGGGTGTACCTCTTCGACGACGGCCCGGACCGGCCGGGTGTGATGTGCCTGTCGTACACCTGGAACGACGACTCGGCGAAGATCTCCACGCTGAGCACCGCGCGGCGCCTGGAGGTGCTGCTGGAGCGGCTGGCCGAGATCTACCCGGACGTGGACATCCGCTCCCACATAGTCGGCGACCCCATCACCATCACCTGGGAGAACGAGCCGCACTTCATGGGCGCCTTCAAGTCGAACCTGCCCGGCCACTACCGCTACCAGCGCCGGCTGTTCACCCAGTTCGTGCAGCGCGACCTCGCCGCGCACCAGCGCGGCTTCTTCCTGTGCGGCGACGACGTGTCTTGGACGGCCGGCTTCGCGGAGGGCGCGGTCACCACCGCGCTCAACGCGGTGTGGGCCGTCCTCGACCACCTCGGCGGCGCCACGCACCCCGACAACCCGGGCCCCGGTGACCTCTTCGACGCGCTGGCTCCTGTGGAACTGCCCTACGACGGCTGAGGGCCGCACCGATGGCGCCCCCGTCCCGGCGAACCGGGACGGGGGCGGCGTCCGTTGCGTGGAAGGTCCCGTCCCTGGAGCGTGGGCAGTCGCCGACTACGCTGCCGGGAAGCGCTGTTCCTCGGCGGCCAGGCGGGCCAGGGCCTTCTTGTCGGGCTTGCCGTTGCGGTTGAGCGGGAACTGCTCCAGCACCACGACCTTGTTGGGCTGCTCGAAGGCGGGCAGCACCGCGCACAGCCGCTCCCGCCAGTGGGCGGCGTCGCGCCGCTCGTCGTCCTCGACGAAGAACACCAGCCGGGAACCGAGGAGTTCGTCGTCCACCGGCACGATGCGGGTGGAGCAGCCCTCGCCGGCCACCTTGCGCTCGATCAGCTCGGGGTAGAGCGTGTAGCCCATGCGGTGCACGGCGAACTTGCGGCCCAGCACATGGAGGTTGCCCTCCGCGTCGAGGTGGCCGAGGTCGCCGGTGGGCTGCCAGCCGGTCGGCGCGGGCACCACGGTGCCGTCGTCGGCGATCTGACCCTCCAGCGCGTCGGGGGTGTCCACCTCGATCTCGCCGGGCTGCCCGGCGGGCAGTTCGCGGCCGTCCTCGTCGACGATGCGCAGCCGGATGCCGTCCATGGCCCTGCCGCAGGCGACCGGGTTCTCCAGGGTGGCGAAGGAGATGTTGCCCAGCTCGGTGGAGCCGTAGCTGTCCAGCAGCGGCAGCCCGTACTCCTTGACGTAGCCCTCGACCAGCGGCGCGTCGAGCGGGGCCGCGCCGACGCAGAACATGCGCACCCCGGCCAGGTGCTCGCGCAGGGCGGCCTGTCTGGTGGCCATGCCCAGGATGCTGCGGTAGCTGGAGGGGGTGGCGTCGACGACGGTGGTGCCGGCGTCGCGGGCCATGCGCAGCGCCCGGTCCAGCCGGCGGTAGGGGGCGATCACCAGGGAGCAGCGGGTGAGCTGGGCGATGAGCACCATCGACAGCCCGTACTGGTGGGCGAAGGGCAGCAGCGGCAGCAGCACGTCGTCGGGCCGGTGGCCGACCTGGGCGGCGTTGCGCCGCAGGTTGGTGAGGAACTTGGCGCCGGACTTCACCACGCCCTTGGGGGAGCCTGTGGAGCCGGAGGTCCACATGATGAGCCCGTCGGGCAGCTCGCCCCAGGCGTCGAACGACAGCTCGGTCTCGACGGGTACGCGGTCGGCCGCGTCCACCATCAGCTCGTACAGGTGGATGGGGTCGGCGTCCCGGTCGACGGGGGTCTCGTCGTCCACCAGGGTGACCTTGACGCCGGTGCGCAGGGCGATGCGGCGGGTCTCCTCCTTGTGCTCCTGCTGGTCGACGAGGACGATCGAGGCGCCGACGTGCATCAGCGCGTAGAGCACGCATACGTAGTTGGCCGAGTTGCCCGCCTTGAGCATGACCCGGTCGCCGAGGCCGACACCGCGGTCGCGGATCACATCGGCGACGCGCAGGGCGTCCTGCTCGAACTCGGCAACGGGCCGCACCGAGTCGGCTGCGAAGATCTTCGCGGTCATCGGTCGCACACTGTCCTTCCTCTGGACCGGACGGGACCGGAGGCGGCGCGCGGTGCGCCGTGCCGAGGCGGGTCCGGCTGGTCCGGTGGGTGAATCGCGGAATCGCGAGCTTCACGAGAGACGGGGAGACCGGTCGGTCCCGCCCGGTTGACGCGGGTCTCCGCACGGCACGCTATTCAGTCGGGGTGGGCGCGGGTACCCCAGTCCCGCCCCTGCCGCCCCCTGTCAACGCCACCTCGGGTGCCGACCGGGGGCCGACCCGAGTCCTCAACTCCCTTGCGTTTCAGTCCGGTTCGGTCCCGTGCAGCGAGATGAGCTGGTCGTGCACGAGGTTGACGACCTCGCGGCGGTAGGAGTCGAGGTAGCCGCGCGGCGCGGGGAACACCTCCAGGTCGAAGCGGCCGGCCGTGCACCGGCGCCAGGCCCGGATCCCGGTGAGCGGCGCACGGTTGTCGTGGTTCCCGGCGAGCGCGACCACCCGGCAGGTGAGGGCCGGTGGGCCGATGCTTCCGCGGTTGGCCGGTCCGGTGCACCCGGAGACGAACAGGGTCAGCGGGACGGCGTGCTCCTCCTGCTCCAGGCGGCGGGCGACGGCGTAGGCGAGTTCGGCGCCGAGCCGGTGGCCGAAGAGCGCCAGCGGACGGTCGGCCCAGCCGCGGATCGACTGGAAGATCTTGTCCACCAGTCGTGCGCGGTCGCCGTCCTCCTGTTCCTCCTCCGTGGAGCCGGCGGGGTACTGGATGATCAGCAACTCCACTGTGGGCAGCAGCAGTTCCGACATGGCGAGGTAGCAGACGGAGGAGTTGCGCCGGCTGGGGAAGCAGATCATGCGGTACGTGCTGGGGACCGCGGGTTGCCGGATCTGGATCAGAGTGACGGCGTCCGGGGTGACCTCCCTGGTGGAGTGCTCGGTGCACTCGGGTGTCATGCGCCCTGGAGCTCCGCCTCGGGCGCGGTCAGCGGCGGGCGGTGGGCTCGGTACCAGGCGACGGTCTCGGCGAGACCGTCGGTGAAGTCGTGGCGGGGCCGGTAGCCCAGCTCGCCACTGATCTTGGTCCAGTCCACCGAGTAGCGCCGGTCGTGGCCCTTGCGGTCGGTGACGTGCTCCACCCGCTCCCAGCCCGCGCCGCATGCCTCCAGCAGCAGCCCGGTCAGCTCCTTGTTGGTCAGCTCGGAGCCGCCGCCGATGTTGTACGTCTCCCCCGCCCGGCCACCGGTGAGGACGGCGAGCAGCCCTTGGCAGTGGTCGTCCACATGCAGCCAGTCGCGTACGTTCTCCCCGTCGCCGTACAGCGGGACGGTGCCACCGGCGAGCAGTCGGGTGACGAACAGCGGGATGATCTTCTCCGGGTACTGGTGCGGCCCGTAGTTGTTGGAGCAGCGGGTGACGCGCACGTCCAGGCCGTGGGTGCGGTGGTAGGACAGCGCGAGCAGGTCGCTCGCGGCCTTGGAGGCGGAGTACGGGGAGTTGGGGGCGAGCGGGTCGGTCTCCTTGGAGGAGCCGGTGGGCACCGAGCCGTACACCTCGTCGGTGGAGACGTGGACGAAGGGGCCGGTGCCGTGGCGCAGCGCGGCCTCCAGCAGGGTCTGGGTGCCGAGCACGTTGGTGCGCACGAACGCGTCGGCGTGGGCTATGGAGCGGTCCACGTGGGACTCGGCGGCCAGGTGCACGACGGCGTCGTGCTCGGCGACCAGCCGGTCCACCAGGGCGGCGTCGGTGATGTCGCCGTGCACGAAGGAGAAGCCGGGCTCGTCCTCGACGGCGGCCAGGTTGGCGCGGTCGCCGGCGTAGGTGAGGGCGTCCAGGACGGTGACGCGGACGTCGTCGCCCAGCGGCTTGCCGGGGCCGAGGACGGTGCGCGTCAGGTGGGAGCCGATGAATCCGGCCGCTCCCGTGATGAGGATGTTCATGAGCGGATCTGCACCTTGCTGTGGTCGCCGAGGATCAGTCGGTGGGCCTGGGGCGTACGGGGCGCGGGGGTGACCTGCACATGCCGACCTATCACGGAGGCGGCGATGCGGCGCACGCCCTCGATGGCCGTGCCGGCCAGCACGATGGAGTACTCGATCTCGCTGTCGGCCACCAGGCAGTCCTCCGCGACGGAAGTGAACGGACCGATGTACGAGCCCTCGACGCGGGTGCCGCGGCCGATGACGGCCGGGCCGACGATGCGGGAGCGGGTGACGACCGCGCCCTCCTCCACCACGACCCGGCCGACGATGTCACTGTCCTCGTCCACGGTGCCGGCGCAGGCGGCGGTCAGTGAGTCGAGCACCGAGCGGTTGACCTCCAGCATGTCGGTGGCGTTGCCGGTGTCCTTCCAGTAACCGTGGACGGTGGAGGAGGTGACGTCCAGGCCTTGGTCGAGCAGCCACTGGAGGGCGTCCGTGATCTCGAGTTCGCCGCGCGCGGACGGCCGGATGGCGGCGACCGCGTCGTGCACGGCGGGGGTGAAGAAGTACACGCCGACGAGGGCCAGGTCGCTCTTGGGAAACTTCGGCTTCTCCTCCAGGCCGGTGACGAGGCCCTCGTCATCGAGGGTGACGACGCCGAACGCGGAGGGGTCGGGGACCCGCGTGAGCATGATCTGCGCGGCGGGCCTGCGGTTGCGGAAATCCTCCAGCTGTTCGCTGATCCCGCCGAGCAGGAAGTTGTCGCCGAGGTACATCACGAAGTCGTCGTCGCCCAGCCAGTCGCGGGCCACGCGCACCGCGTGCGCCAGGCCGAGCGGCTGGTGCTGGGGGATGTAGGTGACGCTGATGCCGAAGCGGGAGCCGTCGCCGACGGCGGCGCGGATCTCCTCCGCGGTGTCGCCGACGATGATGCCCACGTCGGTGACGCCGGCGTCGGCGATCCCCTCCAGCACGTAGTAGAGGATGGGTTTGTTGGCGACCGGCACGAGTTGCTTGGCCGTGGTGTGGGTCAGGGGGCGCAGGCGGGTGCCGGAGCCTCCTGACAGGACGAGTGCCTTCACGGCGTCTCCTCGCTGAGGGGTGCGGCCGGCGAGGACGGGTGGCGTACGCAGTCCTCGTGGCGCGGCAGCAGACCGCGGGCCTCGGCCTCGGCGATGCCGGGCGCCCGGTCGTCCTTGGGCGAGAGCACCGGGTCGGTGCCGGGCGCCCAGACGATGCCCAGCTCCGGGTCGAGCGGGTGGACGCCGTGCTCGCGGGCGGGGTCGTAGCCCGAGGTGGTCAGGTAGACGACGGTGGCGTCGTCGGTGAGGGCCTGGAAGGCGTGGCCGAGGCCCTCGGAGAGGAAGACCGAACGGCGGTCCCGGTCGTCCAGGAGCACGCCCTCCCATTGGCGGTAGGTGGGCGAGCCGACGCGGAGGTCCACGACCACGTCGAGGACGGCGCCCCGCACGCAGCTGACGTACTTGGCCTGCCCGGGGGGCACGTCCGCGAAGTGCACGCCGCGTATCACGCCCCGGCGGGAGGTGGAGCAGTTGACCTGCGCCAGTTCCAGGCGGCGTCCGGTGGCCCTCTCGAACGTCTCGCTCCGGAAGGCTTCCAGGAACGTGCCGCGTTCGTCCTCGTGGAGGTGCGGCTCGTACAGCCACGCGCCCTCCAGCGACAGGGGTTTCACGTTTCCACAGCCTTTCGGGTACGGGGGTCGGACGCGGGGAGGTCCGCGTCCGCGAAGGCGTCGGCCAGCGCGGTGCGCCAGGGCCGCATCGGGGGCAGGCCGACCGCGGCCCACCGGTCGTGGCCCAGCACGCTCCAGGTGGGCCGCACGGCGGGCCGGTCCAGCCGGGAACTGTCGACGGGACGCACCCGGTCGGGGTCGTGGCCGGTGACCCGGAAGACCTCCCGGGCCAGCTCGTACCAGGTGGTGCTGCCGGCGCCGGTGGCGTGGAAGACGCCGTGGCCGCGGTCGGCGGGCAGAGTGCCCAGGGCGATCAGCCGGTCGGCCACGTCGGGCGCCCAACTGGGCTGCCCGTGCTGGTCGTCGACGACCTCGACGGTGCGTCCCGGCTCACGGGCCAGGCCGGCCATGGTGTGCGCGAAGCCGCCCCGCTCGCGCCCGTAGAGCCAGGCGGTGCGCACCACGGCGCCGGTACGCGGCAGGTGCCGCGCCACGGCGCGTTCGCCCGCGAGCTTGGTGCGCCCGTAGGCGGTGCGCGGGGCGGGGTGCGCCGCCTCGGCGTAGGGGCGGCCGAGGTCCGCCGGGGTGCCGGAGAAGACGTAGTCGGTGGAGACGTGCAGCAGTCTGCTGCCGGTGGCGGCGCAGGCGCGGGCCAGGTGGTCCGTGCCGGTGCCGTTGACGGCGAGGGCCGCGGCCTCCTCGGTCTCGGCGAGGTCGACGGCCGTCCAGGCGGCGCAGTTGACGACCACGTCGGCCAGGGCCCCGGCGACCGCGTCGGCGACGGCCGCCGGGTCGGTCAGGTCCAGCTCGGCCCGCCCGCTCGTCATGGGGTCGACGCCGCGGGCGGTGAGCTGGGCGACGACCTCGCCGCCGAGCATGCCGGTCGCGCCGATCACCATCCATCGCAAAGCGGCCGGGTCCTCGCCCTCCGCCGTGTCCGTCCACCCCACCGACACTTCGTTTTGCAAAGAGTAATTCGGCGTGATCACGCAGCGATGCTAGGAGGCATTTTCGAGCGATCGCAACAGTCAATCACCGGTAGATCGACGAATAGGGGTGGTGATTTCCGCCGACCCCGTCCGGCCCCGTTTCCCCCTCATTCCCCCTAGCCCGGCCGAACGACCCCTACGCACGGGGAAAGTTGGTCCGCTGCCCGGATCCGAGTGCTAGACAGGGGCAGCACCACTTCTGTGTCCCATTCAGTCGGCGCTCGACGTGCGGCCGGTGGCGCGACATTCTTGCGCGAGAGCCCGGACCCCCCGTTTACGCGTCCCGCGCGATTCGCAGGCGTAAATGAATTCTCAACCACCCATGGATTCTGCTGTCGTGGTCGACGGACTGGTCAAGAAGTACCGGGACCGCGACCGACCGGCGGTGGACGGCTTGAGCTTCTCCGTCCGCCGGGGAGAGGTCTTCGGATTCCTCGGCCCCAACGGCGCCGGCAAGACCACCACGATCGGCGTCCTCACCACCCGCGTCGCCCCCACGGCGGGGCGCGCGTATGTGCAGGGCGTGGACGTGGTGGCCCAACCCGCCCGCGCCCGGCGGGCGTTCGCCGTCGTGCCGCAGCGCAACAACCTCGACCGTTCCCTGACACTCCGCCAGAACCTGCTCTTCCACGCCGGCTATCACGGCATGGGCCGGGCCGAGCGGCGCCGGCTCGCCGACGAGTGCCTGGACTGGGTGGGGCTGGCCGAACGGCGCAACGCGCGCGGCGACGAACTCTCGGGCGGCCAGGCCCAACGGGTGATGATCGCCCGGGCGTTGATGCACCGCCCCCAGGTCCTCTTCCTGGACGAGCCGGCCACCGGACTCGACCCGCAGGCACGGCTGTTCATCCACGAGCGGATCGCCGAACTCAGCTCGCGGGGCGTCACCACCGTGCTGACCACCCACGACATGGACGAGGCCGCGAAGCTCTGCGACCGGGTCGGCATCGTGGACCAGGGCAGGCTGCTCGCCCTGGACACCCCAGAGGCCCTGATGAAGACCCTGAGCGCCACCGCGGTCGGGCTCACGGTGCAACCCGCCCGCGCCGGCCACGAGGAAGTCGTCCGGCTGCTGGGGAAGCTGCCCGCGGTGGACCGGGTCGAAGTGGTGCAGCAGGAGGACCAGGAGCCGGCCGGCCAGGACGCCGGCGCCGTCGTACGGCTCCGCCTCTACAGCGACGCGCCGTCCGGCGCGGTGCTGCCGGGCGCCATCGTGGCCCTCACGGAAGCGAGTTGCGACATCAAGGACATCAGCATGGGCACTGCCTCACTGGAGGACGTCTTCATCGAACTGACCGGTCGGGAGCTGCGATGACGGCCACCACCGCCCCCGACCCGGTCCGGGACTTCCCCGCCGCCCTGCGACCGGCCCGCACCGACGTGCGCACCGCCGCCCGCACCTTCTTCTTCATCCTGTGGCGGGACGTCTTCGTCACCGGCCGCGAACTGGGCCCCTTCCTCGCCCAGGTGCTGGTCGAGCCGTTCTTCATCCTGTTCGTCTTCGGCAAGGTGCTGGGCGAACTCGGTTACGTCAGCGGCTTCAACCAGGTCCTGCTGCCCGGCGTGGTGGCCCTCAACAGCTTCCTGGTCAGCCTGCAGAACACCGCCCTGCCGCTGGTCATCGACTTCTCCTGGACCAAGGAGATCGAGGACCGGCTGCTCGCGCCCATCCCCACCAGCCTGGTGGCCGTGGAGAAACTGGTCTTCGGCGCGCTGCGCGGCGTCATCGCCTCGCTGGTGATGATCCCGGTCGGATTCCTCGTCCTGGACGACGTCTCCTGGCCCATGGACAAGTTCGCCGCCACCCTCGGCGTGCTGCTGATGGGCGCGCTGGCCGGCAGCACCGTCGGCCTGACCATCGGCACGCTCGCCCCGCCCCGGCACATCAGCGTCATCTTCGCGGTGACCCTCACCCCGCTGATGTTCACCGGCTGCGCCCAGTTCCCCTGGCACGGGCTCGCCGGCATCCGCTGGTTCCAGGTGCTGTGCACGCTCAACCCCCTCACGTACGTCAGCGAGGGCATCCGCGCCCTGCTGCTGCCGCCGGGCGGCCCCGAGTCCATCCCGCTCTGGCTCGACCTCACCGCTCTCGGCGGGGCCGTCGTGATCTTCGGCCTCATCGGCATCAAGGGCTTCCACCGCAGGGCGCAGGACTGATCCCGCGGGGCACGGGACTGATCCCGCCGGGACGCGGGACTCACTGCCGCTCCCGCAGGACTGATCCCGCGGCGGCGCGGGACTCCCTCCCGCTCCCCCCTCGTCCCTCTCGCCTCCCCGGCCCCGTGTCCGGACCTGCGCCCGCCGGTCCGGACACGGGGCCGCGCCCGTCCCCGACCGCTTCCCCTCGACGAACCACCCCTACCAGCAGAGGCGTTCAGCATGATGACCCACACCGTCGCACCGGACCGGACCGGGACCGCGATCGTGTTCCCCGGCATGGGCCCCTCGGCCTTCGCGGAGGTCGGCAAGTTCCTCCTGCTCGACCCGTACGCCCGCGAACGGCTCGCCCAGGCCGACGAGGCCCTCGGCCACTCGGTCTTCGACCGCTTCCGCGACTCCGAGGAGGACTACTCCGTCCACTCGCAGATCGTCTTCCTGGTCAACTCCATGGCGCTGGCCGACCGGGCCGTCGCCGAACTCGGCCTCTCCCCCACCGTGATCACCGGCCCCAGTTTCGGCCAGAAGGCCGCGGCGGCCTGGTCCGGCGCGCTGCCCTTCGCCGACGTCGTCCGGCTCACGGCCGAACTGGCCCGCTGCGAGGAGGAGTTCTTCGCCACCTCCCATCCGGACGTGGTCACCCACTCCTTCGTGCGCACCCCGCAGGAGCGCCTGGCGGAGATCCTCGCCGACTTCGACGCGCGCGGCGCCTGGTACGACTTCTCCGGCCGACTCGACGAGGCCTTCCACATGGTGTCCGTGCGCGAGCAGGACCTCGACGAGTTCAAGGCGCGCATCAGCGCGGCCGGCGGGTACTCCATGTACTCGATGCGCCCGCCGGTGCACGCGGCCTCGTTCTCCGCGCTGCGGCGCAAGGCCGAGGAGGAGGTCTTCACCCGGTACGAGCTGGCCGATCCGACCCTTCCCGTGGTCTCCGACCACGACGGAAGCGTGGTGCGGACGGCGGCGGAGCTGCGCTCGATGATGCTGGACACGTTCGACCGGCCGATCAACTGGCCCAGCGTCGTGGAGACCCTCACGCGGCTGGACGTGGGCACGGTGTGCGTGACCGGGCCGGACAACCTGTTTCACCGACTCGACCTCACGCGTTCCTTGTTCACGGTGCGGACCGTGGGGCTGCCCAAGAAGCGGGAGCGTCAGCGGCCGGGGCGGCGCACCGCGTCCTGACCACCACACACCGGGGCCCGGGCCGAGCGGTTCTTCCGCTCGGCCCGGGCCCAAGTCGTGCGGGCCCCGGCCCGGAGCCCGGCCGTCCAGCCACGCCGCGGCCTCGGGGGCGCGGGGAACTGCGGGGCGTGGGGGTCCGGGGGTGTAGGGGCGGCGCCCGGCGAAGGGCGCGGAAAGGGCGGCACCGCCGGCAGGATGCCGGCGGTGCCGCCCTTCAGGTCCTCAGCGGGGGGCGTCGAGCCAGGACTCGACCGCCCCGGCCGTCTCCCCCGCGTGCTCCTCCATCATCGTGAAGTGGTTCCCCGGTACATCGGCCGCCGTGTGGTCGAGATCCCAGTACGAGCGCCAGTCACCGTCCGAGCCCCGACGCCAGTCGAAGAACGGCTCACCGGCCCGCAGGAGCAGTGTCGGCGTCTTGACCGCCTTCGGCTTCCACCCGCCGAAGAGCCGGAAGTACGCACCCATGGCGAGCAACCGGTCGTCGTCGACCGGCACGTAGCTGTCCTGCCGCTCGTCCATGCCCGCGGACAGGCCCGGCTGGATGCCCACGATCGCGTCGTCGTCGTGCGAGTAGATGTCGATCAGCACCACGGCCTGCGGGAACACGCCCGCGTCCTCCAGCCGGGAGGTGACCGCGTGCGCCAGCATGCCGCCGGAGGAGTGGCCAAGCAGCACGAACGGCCTGCCGTCCGCGTGCCTCAGCACCGCCTCCGTCTGCGCCTCCACGACGGCGTCCGTACTCACCGGCAACTGCTCGCCGTGCAGGAACCCGGGGGCGCTCAGCGCGTGCACGTCGCGGCGGCCCCGGAAGGCCGCGGCGAACCGCGCGTACTGGTGCGGGCCCGAGATCGACAGGATCGACGAGAAACAGATCAGCCCGGGCCGCTCCACGCCCTCCCCGCCGCGGGCCAGCCGCACCAGGGCCGGCGCGCGACGCAGGTCCGCCGCCGAGGAGAACGACGGCCGGAACCGCGACGCCTGCATCAGCAGCTCCATGAACCGGCCGGACGCGCCCTGCGCGCCCGCCTCCTGGAGCATCGCGCCGAACACCCCGGACTCCTCCGCCGCACCCGCGTCGGCGGACCGCTCCGCCGGTGCGCCCGCGCCCAGTTCGCTACGCAGCCGTGCCGCGGCCAGAACGGGTGTCGGATGGTCGAAGAGCAGCGTGGCGGGCAGTCGCAGCCCGGTCGCCGCGTTCAGCCGGTTGCGCAGCTCAACGGCGGTGAGTGAGTCCAGACCCAGCTCCAGGAACTGCTGGTCGGCACCGACCGCCTCGGGCGAGGGGTACGCGAGCACTGCCGCGACCTCCGCCCGCACCACGTCGAGCAGCATCCGCTCCTGCTCGGCCTCCGGCAGCCCGGCGAGGCCCTCGAGTCGCCGCGCGGCGGCCGAGGCCACCGGGGCGGTCGCCCGTCCCGCCGCGGCCCGGCGCGGTCCGCCCCGTACCAGCCCGGACAGCACCGGAGGCAGCGCCCCGGCCTCGGCCTGGCCACGCAGCGGGGCCGTGTCCAGGCGCATCGCCACGAACACCGCGGCGTCCGGCCGTTCGCGGCTTGCGGCCAGCGTGCAGGCGGTGTCGAAGAGCGCCAGTCCCTGCTCCGAGGTGAGCGGCGCGAGCCCGGCCCGCGCCATGCGCTGCACGTCCGCCTGCGACAACTCCCCGGTCATCGAGCTGCGTTGCTCCCACAGGCCCCAGGCCAGCGAGACGGCGGGCAGTCCTGCCGCGCGCCGATGCTGGGCGAGCGCGTCCAAGTAGGCGTTGGCCGCAGCGTAGTTGGCCTGGCCGGGGTTCCCGAGGGTGCCGGCCGCCGAGGAGAACAGCACGAACGCCGAAAGGTCCAGCCCGCGCGTCAGCTCATGCAGGTGCAGCGCCGCCTCGGCCTTGGGCCGCAGCACCTTCTCCAGGCGCTCCGGCGTCAGCGACCCCACCATGCCGTCGTCCACCACGCCGGCGGTGTGCACGACCGCCGTCAGCGGGTGCGCGGCCGGCACGGACGCCAGCAGCGCGGCCAGCGCGTCCCGGTCGGCCGCGTCGCACGCCCTCACGGTCGCCTCGGCCCCCAACTCGTGCAACTCCGCCACGAGTTCGGTCGCGCCCTCGGCGGCCGGACCGCGCCGGCTCGTCAACAGCAGGTGCCGTACTCCGTGTTCGACGACGAGATGCCGGGCCAGCAGGCCGCCCAGCGCACCGGTGCCACCGGTGACGAGGACCGTGCCTTCGGGATCGAGGGCGATCTCCGCGGCCGTCTCCCGGTCGGCCGGCACGCGGGCCAGCCGGGCCGCACGCATCTCGCCGTCCCGGACCGCGAGTTGGGGTTCGCCCGTGCCCGCGGCGGCGGCCAGTGCCTCGGCCGGATCGCTGGCGGCGGACGCGTCCAGGTCCAGCAGCACGAACCGGCCCGGGTTCTCCGACTGCGCCGAGCGCAGCAGACCCCATACGGCCGCGTGGGCCACGTCGGCCACGCCCTCGCCCGGTCGGGCCTCCACCGCGCCCCGGGTCACCACGACCAGGCGGGCGTCCTCCGGTACGTCACCGGCGAGCCAGTCGCGCACCAGCGCCAGCGTGTCGTGCGCGGCCGGTGTCGCATCGCCGCTGTCCGACGGGACGTACGACACCAGCACGGTGTCGGGCACCGGCTTGCCCGAGGCCACCACACCGGCCAGGGCACCCACGTCGGCGAACCCGTCGACGGCGTACCCGGCGCCGCGCAGCGCTGCCTCCAGGCCCATCGGGTCGTCCCCGACCACCGCCCAGCGCTCGTTCCGTCCGGGCGCGGCGGACACGATCGGCCATTCCAGCCGGAACAGCGACTCGTGGTGCGCGGGCGCCTGGGCGGCCCCGAGCCGGGCCGGGTCGAGCGCCCGCAGCAGCAGCGACTCCACCGCAAGCACCGGTGCGCCCTGCACGTCGTAGGCCGTCAGGGACACCGCCCCCGAACCGGCCGGAGCCAGCCGCACCCGCAGCGCGTCCGCGCCCACCGAGTGCAGGGCGACCCCGCTGAAGGAGAACGGCAGCCGGACCTGCCCGGCCGCGTCCTGCCCCGCGCCGAGCGGAACGATCCCGAACGCCAGGCCGTGCAGGGCCGCGTCCAGCAGCGCCGGGTGCACCCCGAAGGCGTCCGCGCCGGAGCCCTCGGCCAGGGCCAGCTCCGCGTACAGCTCCTCGCCGTGGCGCCAGGCCGCCCGCAGGTTGCGGAAGGCCGGACCGTAGCCGAACCCACCGGCCGCGAACCGCTCGTACAGGTCGTCCGAGTCCAGTTCGTCGGCGCCCGCGGGCGGCCAGTTCTCCAGCCGGTCCGGCAGCGACGCCGGTTCCGGCGAGGCCAGCGTGCCACTGGCGTGCCGCGTCCACAGGTCGTCCGCCCGCGCTTCGCCCTCGGGACGCGAGTGCACGTGCAGCGCCCGCCGGCCCGCCTCGTCCGGCCCGGTCACGGAGACCCGCAGCTGGCGGGCGCCCTGCTCGGGCAGCACCAGCGGCGCCTCCAGGGTCAGCTCCTCCAGGACGCCGACGCCGACTCGCTGTCCGGCGTGCAGCGCCAGCTCCACGAAG
The DNA here is from genome assembly GCF_042871525.1 of Streptomyces sp. NPDC005784. Taxonomy (NCBI): domain Bacteria; kingdom Bacillati; phylum Actinomycetota; class Actinomycetes; order Kitasatosporales; family Streptomycetaceae; genus Streptomyces; species Streptomyces sp. NPDC005784. The sequence continues at coordinate 1,645 of NZ_JBIAIQ010000014.1, read as the reverse complement.
GCCGTACTCGGCAGCAGGACCGTGCCCGCGACGGCGTGGTCCGCCAGCCACGGGTGCGCGGCCAGCGACAGTCGCGCGGTGAACACCGTGCCCGCCCCGTCCGGCAGTTCCACCGCCGCGCCGAGCAGCGGGTGCTCGGCGTCGCCGAGCCCGGCCGAGGCCACGTCGCCGACACCACCGACCGGCACGTCGATCCAGTACCGCTCGTGCTGGAAGGCGTACGTCGGCAGGTCCACGCGGTGTGCGCCGGTAGCGGCGAAGTACGCGGCCCAGTCGACGCGCGTGCCGTGGGCGTGAGCCTGAGCGAGGGCGGTGACGATGGTCTCGGCCTCGTCGCGTCCGGCGCGCAGCGCGGGGGCGAGGGTGACGTCGGCGTTCTCGACGCAGTCCTGGGCCATGGCGGACAGGACGCCGTCGGGGCCGAGTTCGAGGTACGTGGTGACGCCCGCGGCCTCCAGGGCGCGGATGCCGTCGGCGAAGCGGACCGCCTCACGGACGTGACGGACCCAGAACTCGGGCTGCGTCAACTGCTCCGAAGCGAGAGCACCGCTCACATTCGAGATCACCGCTATGCGCGGAAGCTCGTAGGTCAGGCTCTCGGCCACCTTGCGGAAGGTGTCGAGCATGCCGTCCATGTGCGGCGAGTGGAACGCGTGACTGACGGTCAGCCGCTTGGACCTGCGGTCGCCGAACGATCCGGCGATCCTCTCCGCCTCGTCCGCGTCGCCCGCGATGACCACCGACCGGGGCCCATTGATCGCGGCGATGCTCACCCGCTCGTTCAGAAGTGGCGTGACCTCGGCCTCGGTGGCCTGGAGCGCGATCATCACCCCGCCCCCGGGCAGCGCCTGCATCAGCCGACCACGAGCGGACACCAGCTTGCAGGCGTCGTCCAGAGACAGCACCCCGGCGACATGCGCGGCAGCGATCTCACCGATCGAGTGACCGGACACGAAGTCCGGCTTCACGCCCCACGACTCGAACAGCCGGAACAACGCCACCTCGACCGCGAACAGCGCCGGCTGCGCGTACTCCGTCCGGTTCAACACCTCCGCGTCGTCCCCGAACAGCACCTCCTTCAGCGGCACTTCGAGCTCCAGTCGCTCCGCGACCGCGTCCAGCGCCGCCGCGAAGACGGGGTACGCGGCGTAGAGCCCACGTCCCATGCCGAGCCGCTGACTCCCCTGCCCCGTGAACAGGAAGGCGACCTTGCCCCGGGCGTCTGCCTCCCCGCGCACCACCCCGGCGGCCGGGCCCTCGGACTCGAGGGCGTTCAGACCACGTACCAGCTCGTCGTGGTCTCCGACCACGACCACCGCGCGATGGTCGAACACGGCACGGTGCACCGCCAGCGTGTGGGCCACGTCCACGGTCCGCTCCCCCGGAGTCTGCTCCAGATGCGCCCGCAGCCGGGCGGCCTGGGCGCGCAGCGCTTCCGGTGACCGCGCCGACAGCACGTACGGCAGTGGGCCCGAGGGGTCCCCCACCGGTTCCGGAGCGGACGCGGACGGGGGCTGCTCGATGATGGTGTGCGCGTTCGTGCCGCTGATGCCGAAGGAGGAGACGGCCGCGCGGCGGGGCCGGCCGGTCTCGGGCCAGGCGGCGGACTCGGTCAACAGACGTACGGCGCCCGCCTCCCAGTCCA
>NZ_JBIAIQ010000013.1:205247-228372 GCF_042871525.1 Streptomyces sp. NPDC005784 | reverse complement strand
ACTGAACTTCCTACGCTTCTGTGCCACGTGCTCTCTCCACCGTTCTGGACTTCAATCCTATGGGGACCGCTGTCCGAGAACCTCGGGGCGCCTCAGACTTCTAATTGCGTAGCCTGGTTCCGCTCCACTTTGGTGTTGTCGAGCAGGGTGGTGCTGCGCGGCCCGTTGTAGATGGCGCCTCCCTGCTGTGCCGCGCTGTCCCGCAGATCGCTGTCATGGACTTCGAGGGTGCTGCCCTGGTTGACGTAGACGGCGCCTCCGTTGTTCGCCGTGCTGTTGGTCACGACGCTGCGCCGGAGGATGAGCGTCGCTCCGTCGGTGGGCAGGTAGGTGCCGGCGTAGTCGAGGTAGCCGCCACCGGTCGCTGTGACACCGTCGACGGTCAGGTGCCCATTGGGACCGTCGATCTCCGCGATGCGGAAGCCATCGGGCAACGTCGGGGTCCCGTCGGATGGTGGTGTTCTGACCCAGCAGGGTGACGGTGCCCGTGATCTGCGGCAGGGCGTTGGCGCCGAGCCCCCCGGTCGACGCCGGAGTCGTGACGTTGTAGACGCATTTGGGCGCGAGCCGAATGGTGTGCGGCCCGGTGTTGTTGTTCGCGGCGACGATCGCGTTGTTGAGCGCGCTGACATCACACGGGATGGACACCTGGGGCTCCGCGCTTGCCCTGCTTCCCATGCCGAGCACAGCCACAATCGGCACAGCCAAGGCCACGGCGCTGAGTTGACGTCTGAGCATTTCTTCTCCAGATCGCAGCGCGTAATCAATTGATCACTTTCAGTGACCAGGACCAGTTTTCCGTGGGCCCACAACCTGTCATTCGCGGCAAACGCAGGACCGGCAACCGGGTATCGACGCGACAGCCACGGCTTCCAACGCGTCCCAGTGGGCATGCGCGGTCGGCGCGCGGGCGAGCGCAGCAGCGGCGGTTTCGCAGGCCGAAGGCTGATGGGCGGCGGGTGGGTACGAAGATGGTGACGGCAGGATCGTGCCCTCAGTCACTCGTGCTCGCGAAGCAGGTCCTCGATGCGCCGGTTGGCGACGTCCTGCCTTCCGTCGAGACACCTCGCGTAGCGGGTCAGCAGGACCTCGACGCTATTGCCGACGTGCTCGGCCACCTCTGTAGGGTCGACGCCCGCGTTGAGCCACGTCGACAGGGCCGAGTGACGAAGGTCGTACGGGCGGCTCGCGAGCGGCGAAGTCGCGGCGGCCGGCGGAAGGGCCGGGAGCCGGGCCTCCTGCCACACGCGGTGGTACGTCGAGGACGGAACGACGGAACCCTTCTCACTGAAGACGAGCCGCCCGTCGTCCGCCGTGCCGAAGGTGGCCAGGTGTTCGCGGAGCACGGTGACGGGTGGGCGGGATGGGCACCCGCCGAACGTCATCAGCGGGCCGGTTCTTCAGACCACGGTAGTCATGGGTCTCCCCCGAGTCCGTCCGTTGCCTTCCCATTGGGTCACCGTCCCCCGCGTCGTTCCTCGTCCTTGCGGCTTGCCACGAGGAAGAGTTCGGCCACCTCGTCGACGAACAGCACGATCGGCGGCGGCCGTTCGCCGTCCGGAAGGCCCCACACGTCAGAGGTGATCTCCTCGTCGGGCGTGCCGGGCGCGATGCCCTGGCGTGCCTTGATCAAGTCGTAGTGATCCTCGGATCCTCTCTCTGTCGAATCCAAGCGAACTGGATGGAAGTAGTCAGCATGGCCGTCACACGCGCCTCTGTCTCTTGCCGAGAACCGGCGTATGGGCGTGCGGTCCGTGGCTGACGCACAGGCGCGTACGCCCCGGCTGTACCGACGCACGGACGATGGCTGCCCTCAGCACGAATGCCCAAGCCAAGGCCCCGCGCCCGGTCCAACCAGAATGCGCATGCGCCAGTGTGCCCATTGGTGTCGCGGCGTCAGAAAACGGTGGGAGAGTACAGCCCCAACACACCTTCTTCACAGGTACTTCGCGAGGAGAGCACTCGATGAGATCAGGCGTCGTCGCCGTGGTCGTGGCCAGTTGTGGCACTTTCCTCTCGGCCTGCGCGTCGACACCCGCACCGGTTGCCGCGCCGGATGTCGGTCCGCTCTCCTCGCCGATGCCGGCCGCGAGCAGCACCGCAGCCGCGGCAGAGGGTGCCTGCACGATCCACCTGTACGGGCACGCCGCCCGCGCCGAGGTACGCAGCGGTGGGGCATCCGATCCGGCGGACGAGTGCCGCAGCCTGGCCTCGTCTCTGTCTCAGGGCGGTGACTTCTGGACCACGCAGGCCGTCGCCGCACAGGGAATCGTGCCCGAGGTGTGCGCCGTGCAGAAGGGGGGCCTCGTGGTCGTGGTCCGCGACACCAACGCCCAGATATTCGGGCAGAACGTGTGCAGCGCACTGGTGCAAGGCGGCTGGACTGAAGATGCGCAGGCTGAGCACAGCGCGCAGCAGCAGGACCAGCAGACGGCGCGTGCCGGCGCCCAGGCCAGCGCGCGGGCAGCGGACCAGAGGGCCGCCAAGGAGGCGCTCGCCACCCTCCGGGACTCCAACCGCGCCTTCACCAACGCCAAGTCGGTGCGCGGTGACCTCACGACGGCCGTCAAGGACCTGGCCCAGTTGCGCAAAGACGCCAAGGGCGGCAACGGCGAGGACTGCTACAACGTGGAGTACGTCGTCGGTTACGACGCGGAGTACGTCGTCGGCTACGACGTCACGAGCACGGCCAGCTACGACGTCGACCAGGAGCAGCAGGGCATCAAGCAACTGCGCTCCAGGATCACCGACCTGAAGGACGCGCAGGCGGCCCTCACTGCCGACGGGCTGCCCGCACTGCCCGACGCCGGCACGGCCATCGCCACAGCCGAGGCCCACCTCACCACGGCGATCACCACGACGAACAAGACCATCGACGACCTCAACGCCGACATGAAGACCGCCTACACCATCGCCAACACACTCGGCACCGGCGACTGCGCCGACAGCGGCCCCGGCGAGGTACCGCAAGGGCTGTCGCACATCTCCTGAACGAGGGAGACCGTCCCGGGCCTGCCCGCCTCCGGTGGCGTACCGGGGGCGTCGGCGCAGCCGTGCATCCACTCCGCGTACAGCAGGCCGCGTTGCTCGGATTCTCGTTCGGAACGGCTATCGCGATAGTGATGCGCAGGCCGAGGAGAAAAGGGGACAGCAGGTTGATCCGAGCGTACGATCCGCGGCGCCGGCTCAATGACTATCGGTGACCGCCGGTGACTACCGGGCGGCATGCCGCATAACGTTGCATCCCCCTTGTGTCGTAGGGCTGTTCCTGACCTCGGCGTCAACACGCCGGGGGATCTCACCGGGGGCGCGCATCGGGGTGTCTGCGGACTGCGTCGCCGTGGGGTTGTCTGGCGACGAGGGCTGACGCCCGGGCTCGTACGACTCGTCGCGGGACCTGCGGCCCGGGTCCGTCACCACGATGTACCGGGAGGGAGATCCCCTCCCGGAGAACAACACGGCACGGATCGAGGTAGCGGCGCGGTAGGGCGGTAGGAGCGCCGGCGGCGGCGAAAGGGCTTCGCAAAGCCGGGCCCGGCACGGCCGGCCGGAACGCGTGCTCTCGTCAGACCCCCGGCGTGTTCCTCTCGTGGTCGACGCTTGCCGTTCCGCCCAGTTGGATTCGTGGTCCCCGGGTGCCGGAGTGGGCCGTGGCTGTGATGGTGGCGGGGCTGCCCAGTGCGTCGCCCATGTCGATGGTGAGCTGGGCGATGCCCCGGCCGACCAGGTGCGCGGCCAGGCAGGCGCTGCTGTTGGCGTTGGCGATGTCCTCCGGGACGCCGATCGACGGTGCGAACATGCGGGCCGCCAGGGAGCCGGAGAGTGACGGCGGGGAGTAGACGTACGCGCCCAGCAGCCCGAACCGGTCGCAGGCGGCGCGGAGCCGGTCGAGGTCCGGGGTCAGTGCGGCGAGCGCCGCGCGGTCGGGAACGGGGACCAGGAGCCGCTCCCTTCCCATCGCCGCCACACGTACGTCGCGGCCGGACGAGTCCGGGCCGGACTCGTCCTGCACCACGCCCAGGGCGGGCAGGGCGAGGGCGCGCTCGGCTTCGGTCGGTTCGCGCAGGGCCACGGGGCCGGGATCGAACGCGGCGGCGAGGTGCGCCCCACGCGGTTCGGACCAGCCGTCGAAGACTCGCCTCGCTGTCCGGAGGGTGGCTCGGTAGGGCTCCGGGGCACCGTTCCGCGGCGCGTGGTGCGCGAGGTACGCCAGCGCGGCGACCGTCCCGTGGCCGCAGGCCGGCAACTCTCCCTCCGCGGTGAAGAAGCGCAGGTCCACCGTCGGTTCGCGGGTCTCGCCCGGGTGCAGGCGGACGTAGACGGCGTGCGAGGTGCCCGCCTCCACCGGCACCCGGCGCCGTTCCGCGTCGCTCAGGTTCAGATGCGCTTCCTCCAGCACCACGGCGGTGGGGCTTCCGCCCGCGCCGTCGCGCAGGCAGGCATGGACGAGTGTCACGGGCGGCGGCGCGCTCATCGGCCGTGCCCTGGTCGGCGGCTGGGGCGACGGCCGGGGGGCTCGCGCAGTTGCGCGCATCGTCCCGGCGTTGCCGGCCACTCGTATCGTCCTGGCATCCCGAGCAACTCCTCGCATCGCTCCTGCCCCTCGGGCGCCTCGCATCGCCCCGGCCGGCCGGGGGACGTCACGGGCGATGTCCGCGCACCGCAGTCGCCGCGGGCTCCCCCGGCGTCTCCCGCCTCGGTCCCTTCTTGTCCTCCAGTGTGGCGTAGTCATGCCGCGTCCCGTTCCGCGATGTGGGCCCCCCTCCCGCCAACCACCTTGTAATTAAGGTGAGTTCGGCCATCAGCCCGCCCGCACCGCCCGCATGGGGCCTTCCCGCCGGGGATCGGCACAGTGCCGGGACGCCGGGCGTGAGGGGCAGCAGCCCGCCCATCGCCGGTCCCCGCGGGAAGGCCCGGGAGACCGGGGCGGCGTACCCCTCCGTCTCCCGGGCCGGCACACGAGTTCAGGGCATCGGTCAGGCGGACGCCCGTTTGCGCGGGGCCGTCTTCTTCGTGGGCGTCTTCTTGGCGGCGGTCTTCTTGGCCGCCGCCGGGGAGGCTGCCGTGCCCCCGGCCGACTTCGCGGCGGTCCTGCCGGTCGTCTTGGCGGCTGTCTTCGCGGTCGACTTCCTCGCGGTCGACTTCTTCGCCGCGGCCTTCTTGGCCGCCGGCTTCTTCGCCGTGGACGTCGACTTCTTCCCGCCGACTTCCTTCGGCGCCGTACCGGTCGACCGGCGGGCGGCGGTCTTGCGGGCAGGCAGCGGGGTGACCTCGGCGTCCTCACCACCGGTCCCGGTGGCCTCCGCGGCCCCCTCGCCCCGCGACTCCTTGGCCGAGCGCACGCTCTTTTCCAGGGCCGCCATCAGGTCCAGCACCTTGCCACCGGTCTTCTCCCCGGAGGGCGCGGCGGGTGCCTCGTGCCCCTCGGCCTTGGCGGTGACGAGTTCCTCGACGGCCTCGCGGTAGTCGTCGTGCAGGTCTTCGAGGTCGACCTCGCCGAGGGTGTCCATCAGGGCGTCGGCCAGGTCGAGTTCCTTGTCGCGGACCGTGACGGCAGCGTCCGGGGCGACCTCGTCGGTGGCGCGGATCTCGTCCGGCCAGAGCAGGCCGTGCATGGCGATGACGTCGTCGACGACGCGCAGCATGCCGAGCCGCTCCCGCCCGCGCAGCGCGAACTTCGCCACGGCGACCTTCTGGCTGCGTTTGAGGGCCTCGCGCAGCAGGACGTACGGTTTGGCGGCCGGGACGCCGTTCGCGGCCAGGTAGTACGCCGTGTCCATCTGGAGCGGGTCGATCCGGTCCGCCGGGACGAAGGCCACGATCTCGATGGTCCGGGCGGTCGGGATGGGCAGCGAGGCCAGGTCCTCGTCCGTGATCGGGATCAGCGTGCCGTCCGCGTCCTCGTACGCCTTCCCGATCTCCGCGGTCGAGACCTCGCTGTCCTCCAGCTCGCAGACCTTGCGGTAGCGGATGCGGCCGCCGTCGTCGAGGTGGATCTGGCGGAAGGAGATCGCATGGCTCTCCGTGGCGTTCACGACCTTGATGGGGATGCTCACCAGGCCGAAGGAGATGGCGCCGTTCCAGATGGATCGCACGTGCAGCACCCTTCCGATCACTTTTAGCGATTTTGTGCCGTTTTCGTGGGATTGTCATGGTATGACGCCGATCACGGAGGTGGAGGGCAGAAGGCTCGCGCTCACCAATCTCGACAAGGTCCTGCATCCGGCCACCGGCTTCACCAAGGGCGAGGTGCTGCACTACTACGCCACGGTCGCGGACGTGCTGCTCCCCCATCTGCGGGACCGGCCGGTCTCCTTCCTGCGCTACCCCGACGGGCCGGAAGGGCAGCTCTTCTTCACCAAGAACGTGCCGCCCGGTACGCCCGCCTGGGTCACCACGGCCGAGGTCCCGCGCACCGAGGGGCCCGCGCGCATGGTCCTCGTCCAGGACCTGGCCTCACTCATATGGGCGGCGAACCTTGTGACGGAGTTCCATACGCCGCAGTGGACGATCGGCACGCCCGGGATCGCCGACCGGATCGTCTTCGACCTCGATCCGGGGGCGCCGGCGACGGTCGTGGAGTGCTGCGAGGTGGCGTTGTGGCTGCGCGAGCGGCTGGCCGGCGACGGGATCGAGGCGTACGCGAAGTCGTCCGGGTCGAAGGGGCTGCACCTGCTGGCCGCCGTCGCGCCGACGCCGTCCGCCGACGTCAGCGCGTACGCGAAGGAGCTGGCCGTGGAGGCGGAGAAGGCGCTGCCCCGCCAGGTCGTGCACCGGATGACGCGGAGCCTGCGGCCCGGAAAGGTGTTCGTCGACTGGAGCCAGAACGCCGGTCGCAAGACGACCGCCACTCCCTACACGCTACGGGCGCGGACGGAGCCGACGGTCTCGGCGCCCGTGACGTGGGAGGAGGTCGAGGGGTGCGGGTCGCCGGACCGGCTGGTCTTTCGGGCACCGGACATCGCGCCCCGCGTGCAGGACTTCGGGGACCTGCTGGCCCCGCTGTTCGACCCGGAGCTCGCGGGTCCGCTGCCATGAGCACCAGGGCGCGAGCCCGCTGCCCTGAACGGCGCGGCCAAGGGCGCGGGCGGGCAGCACCCGGTTCACCTTCACAACCGCAGCCAGGTGTGCCGGTCGCGGGCCATCGCGTGCAGGGCCTCGACGTCCGCCGGCTTGAGCACCCCGCCGCGCCGGGCGAGGCCCGCGAGGTCGGTGTCCCGCAGGACGCGGACCTCGCGCGGGGGCGCCGGTGTGTCGAGGCGGGCGGGGCCGACCACGGCGAGGACCGCGTGGACCTCGGCCGTCAGGGCATGGGACGCGCGGCCGGCGTCGGCGCGGACCCGGCGGAGCAGCGGGCGCGGTTCGCGGCGGCCGACGGTGACCATCGGGTCGGCGACCAGGACGCGCTGCTTGCGGGCGTACAGAGCGTGTACGCAGAAGAGGCCGGCCGGGCCGATCACCAGATGGTGGATGCGGTCGCCGCCGGGGAGCGCGACCGAGTGCAGGGTGTGCCAGCCGCCTCCCTCCAGCTGGTCGAGGGCCGCGCCGACGGCCTGCTCGGCGGCGAGCGCGCGGCGGCGCGGGTCGGGGCGCAGCCGGTGCGCCGGACCCGGGTCACGGTCGAGGTCGATCACCAGGGCCTCGCCGGGCCGGTTCGGCGCGAGGTCGTCGTCCGGGTGAAGGGTCAGACGGGCCAGTTCGGCCGGGGTCGGCACGGGCGGCGGCCCGACGGTCACCGGGCCGGTCAGGAACGGGCCCAGCACATCGAGCACGTCCTCGCGCCGGTCCTCGCTGAGCAGATTGACCCTGGCTGTCTCACGGTCGTACCAGGCGACGCTTCTCCCGTCGGTCAGGCACACGTACAGGCGCTCCTGTCCGTGCCGCCAGGCCGGTACGACGCGCAGTCCGTTCATGCACCATCACCCCATGACCATGGGAACAGGCGGGGTGCTCCAGGGGCAAGAACCCGGTTACCTTTGGCAGGAGTTGGGGGAGTTGGGTGGGAGGCGCCGTTGCGGACTCGTAGAAGGTATCCGGATGTTCCGGCCCCGGACAGCCCGTGGAGTGAGATCGTGCCCGGCCTGTGGATGGGCGGCCATGAGTTCGCGGGGCGTTCGGGGCAGCCCGAATCCGCCGTCGTACACGATGAGTTCGACCTTGTCCTGACGCTTCTGCGACTGCCTGGGTACGGGCCCGACCCGGGGGTCGAGCACCATGTGTGGCCGATACCGGACGGGCCGTTGGACGGTACGCAGCTGACGGGGGTCATGCGGCTCGCGCGGGCCGCCGACGACGCGCTGGAGGACGGGCGCCGGGTGCTCGTCCGCTGCTATCACGGGTACAACCGCTCGGGACTGGTCGTCGCGCACGCGCTCACGCTGGCGGGGCACACCGCCGAGGACGCGATACGGCTGATCAGGGCCCGGCGCTCGCCCTGGGCGCTGCACAACGAGCTGTTCGTGGAGTACCTGCGGGCCGGGCTCACGACGGCACGTCTCCTCGAAGAACTCGCGGAATAAGGGAGCAGGATCCGAGTCGAGTCGAGCCGAGCCGAGCCGTCGGGGGCATTCCCTCCGCCGTCGGCCCGACCGGGCTGTGGCCGCGGTTGCCGCCCGTCGACGCCCGCGATCGACTACGGCGAGGCGGCCTGACCGTCACGCCCGGCCAGGCGGAGGTCCTGGGCGCGCGTCCGGCGTTCGCCGACGCCCCGGACGGCGGAACGGTGGCGACGCTGACGCTGCCTCAGCGCGGGCGGGAGGAGCCGGGCAGCTCCGATGGCGGAGTGTGACCTGCGCTCCCAGGCTCCCGATCCTAATCTGGCGGTAAGTCAGGTTCGCCCCCTTTCTGGAGGAGCCCTCCATGTCCCTGCGGTCCACATACACCCGAATCGGTATGGCCCTCGCCGCCGGCAGCCTTGTCGCCCTCGCCGGTGCCACCCCCGCCCTCGCCGACGGAGAGGGCGGCACCGGAAGCAGTGACAATCAGCAGTGGAGCAACGGTGGCGGCGCCGACAGTCACCAATGGAGCAATGGCGGGGGCGGGGGCGGCAGCGACGGCCGCGAGCAGGGCAGCGGTGGGGGCGGCGACGGCGGTGACAGCGGCCAGACGTGGAACAACGGGGGCGGCGGTGACAGTCACACGTGGAACAACGGCGGTGGCGGTGGTGACGGGCGTGAGCCGGCGAACGGGAACGGCAGGGGCGACGGCCTCGGCCAGAACAACCCGCGTCTGTACCAGGGCAGGATCACCGCCCGCGGCGGGCTGGCCCTGCGCAGCTCCCCGACCCGCGGCAGCCAGCTGATCCGGGTGGCGCGGCAGGGCGAGATCGTCTCCATCTTCTGCAAGACGCCGGGCCAGACCGTCGAGGGCAACCCGCTCTGGTACCTCCTCACGGACGGCACCTGGGCCTGGGGCGCCGCGCGCTTCATCGACAACATCGGCCCGTCCCCCCGCTGGTGCTGACACCCCCGAGAACGAACCGGACCGGACCGGCCTGTCCGTCATCACACAACGGGACATCGGGTCGCCCGCTTGCTACGTTCCGGACATGATCCAGCCCGGAATGTCCGGAACGGCCGTGGCGGCGGACCCGGCCCCTCCCGCCGAACGCCTGCCCAGGCGCCGGGGCATCGAGCTCACTCTCATCGTCGTCGCCGTCCTGCTCTGCGTGTACGGCTACTGCGCTGTCGGTCTGGCCAGGAACGGCACCGTCCCGCCCGGCGCCGCCGGTTACGGCGCCGGGCTCGGCGTGCTCGCGCTGCTCGCCCATGTCGCCGTGCGCCTGAGGGCCCCGTACGCCGATCCCCTGCTGCTGCCCATCGCCGTCCTCCTCAACGGCCTGGGCCTGGTGCTGATCTACCGGCTCGACCTGGAGACCCCGGCCGACCAGGCGGCGCCCATCCAACTCATCTGGTCGACACTCGGCGTCGCGTTCTTCATCGTCGTCGTGCTCTTCCTGCGCGACCACCGCGTCCTCCAGCGCTACACCTACGTCTCGGTGGTCGGCGCGCTCGCCCTGCTCGTCCTGCCGATCTTCTTCCCGGCGGTGAACGGCGCCCGCATCTGGATCCGGATCGCCGGATTCTCGATCCAGCCGGGCGAGTTCGCGAAGGTGCTGCTCGCGGTCTTCTTCGCCGGCTACCTCGCCGCCAACCGCAACGCGCTCGCCTACAGCGGCCGCCAGATCTGGCGGTTCCGGTGGCTCCAGCTGCCCACCGGCCGCGTACTCGGCCCGATCGTCGCGATCTGGCTGCTGAGCGTCCTGGTCCTGGTCCTGGAGCGGGACCTCGGAACCTCGCTGCTCTTCTTCGGCCTGTTCGTGATCCTGCTCTACGTCGCCACCGGCCGCACCGGCTGGACCGCGGTGGGGCTGCTGCTGGCCTGTGTCGGCGCGGTCGCCGTCGGCCGTCTCGAACCGCATGTGCACAGCCGGGTGCAGGACTGGCTGGACCCCTTCGCCTCGATCACCGCGGGCCAGGGCCCCAACCAACTCGCCCAGTCCCTCTTCGCGTTCGCCGCCGGCGGCCTGCTCGGCACCGGCCTCGGGCTCGGGCACTCGATCCTGATCGGCTTCGCCGCCAAGTCCGACTTCATCCTGGCGACCGCGGGTGAGGAGCTCGGGCTGATCGGTCTGTCCGCGATCTTCGTCCTCTACGCCCTCCTCGTGGAACGCGGCTACCGCGCGGGCCTGGCACTGCGCGACCCCTTCGGCCGGCTGCTCGCGATCGGCCTCGCCTCGATCGTGGCCCTCCAGGTGTTCGTCATCGCGGGCGGCGTGACCGGCCTGATCCCGCTGACCGGCATGGCGATGCCCTTCCTCGCGCAGGGCGGCTCCTCGGTCGTCACCAACTGGATCATCGTGGCGCTGCTGATCCGGATCAGCGACTGCGCCCGCGGTCAGTACGACGGGACACCGGCGCCATGACCAAGTACATCCGCCGGGCCATCGGACTGTGCGCCGTGCTGCTGGTGGCCCTCCTGGTCAACGCCGCCCGCGTCCAGGTCGTCCAGGCTCCGTCGTACGACCACAACCCCGCCAACCGCCGTCTGGCCATCGCCCGTTACGGACAGCCGCGCGGCGACATCGTCGTGGACGGCCGGACGGTCACCGGCTCCAAGGACACCGGCGAGCAGCTCCGCTACGAACGGACGTACCGGGACGGCCCGTTGTACGCGCCCGTCACCGGCTTCGCCTCGCAGCTGTACGGGGCGACGCTGCTGGAGGGCACCGAGGACGGCGTCCTCTCCGGCGCCGACCCGATGCTCGACCCGTTCCCCCTGCTGAACGGCCTCACCCGGGCCCGGAACCCCGGCGGAAAGGTCGTCACCACACTCAACTCGGCGGCGCAGCGCGCGGCTTATGAGGGGCTCGGCCGCCGCCGGGGCGCGGTCGCTGCGATCGAGCCGTCCACCGGCCGGATCCTGGCACTGGTCTCCACGCCGTCGTACGATCCCGCGCGGCTCTCCGGGACGGGGCCGTCCGTGTCCGAAGCGTGGGCGCGGCTGAACGGGCAGGCCGACAAGCCGATGCTCAACCGGGCGATCCGGCAGACGTATCCGCCGGGGTCGACGTTCAAGGTGCTGACCGCCGCGGCGGCGCTGGACTCGGGCGTGGTGGACGACGTGGACGAGCCGACCACATCGCCGAACCCCTACCGGCTCCCCGGCACCACGACGAGGCTCACGAACGAGATCGAGGGCTGCGAGGACGCCTCCCTGCGCTACGCCTTCACCTGGTCCTGCAACACGGTCTTCGCGAAACTGGGCGTGGACGTCGGGCTCGACGACATGACGAGGACGGCGGCGAACTTCGGCTTCAACGACCGCAAGCTGCGCATCCCCTTCTCGGTGGCGCCCAGCAACTTCGATCTGCGTCTCGACAAGGCGCAGTTGGCGCTCTCCTCCATCGGTCAGTTCGACACCCGCGCGACTCCGCTGCAGATGGCGATGATCTCGGCGGTCGTCGCGGGCGACGGGACGGTCAGGACGCCGTACCTGGTGGAGCGGACCACCGCACGGGGTGGCAGGACGCTGGCCACGACCGGCCCGCGGACCCTCCACCAGGCGATGAGCGCGTCGACGGCGCAGCACATGCGCGAGCTGATGACCGACGTGGTGGAGAAGGGCACGGGAACCGTGGCCGCCATCCCCGGCGCCACCGTCGGCGGAAAGACCGGCACCGCCCAGCACGGCATCGGCAACTCCGGTACTCCGTACGCCTGGTTCATCTCCTGGGCCCGGGCCGACGACTCCATGCAGCCCGCGGTGGCCGTCGCGGTCGTCGTCGAGGACGCGGCGGCGGACCGGGGGGACATCACCGGCGGCGGGTTCGCGGGGCCGATCGCCCGGGCGGTGATGGAGGCGGTGCTGGGGTCGTGAGGGAGGTGGGTCAGGGGTGGGCCGGGGGTGGATGAGGGGCCGCGCGAGGGGGCACGCGAGGGGGCGTTCTCTCACTGCGTGAGACGGGGGTGTGGCCGTCGCCCCGGCCGACCTAGCGTTCGGTCATGACTGAGTCGACAGCCCCGTACGAGCTCGCACAGGTCAATGTCGCCCGCCTCAAGGCACCTTTGGACTCACCCCGGTTGAAGGACTTCGTCGAAGCCCTCGACCCCGTGAACGCCGTCGCGGACGCGGCGGACGGATTCGTCTGGCGTCTGCAGAGCGACTCCGGCAACGCCACGGACGTTCCCGTCCTCGGCGACGACTGGCTGATCGTCAACATGTCCACCTGGCGCGACACGAACGCGCTGACGGCGTTCATGTACCAGGGCCGACACCGTGAGCTGATGGCGCGGCGCCGTGATTTCTTCGAGCGCCTGGAGGAGGCGGTGACCACACTGTGGTGGGTCCCCTCCGGCCATCGCCCCACCGTCCCGGAGGCCGAGTCCCGACTGCTGCATCTGCGCGAACACGGGCCCACCCAGCAGGCGTTCACCTTGCGGACGTCGTTCCCGCCGGGGACGGCGGAAGGGTCCTAGGCGCTCCCGGGCACCGCTTCCCTGCGGTGCAGCCAGTCGGCGGCGACCGTGTCGACGCCGGTGCGGGCGGCCACGATTCCGCCGGTGATCGCGCAGGTCGTGTCGACGTCGCCGAAGCCCTCGGCGGTGCTCCAGAGCGCCGCGGTCAGATCGTCGGGGTGACGGGCGGCGCACCAGACGGCGAAGGGAACGGTGTCGTCGGCCCGGATGCGCCCGCCGTTGCCCAGGATGTCCGAGGCCTTCCACGGAGCGGTCGAGAAGGGGAGGTCGGCCGCCCTTTCGAGGCCGTCCCGCACGGCGCTCCGCGGGGTCGCCGACGCGACGGCGGCGAGGTCCTGCCCGCCTCGCGCGGACAACGCGGCGGCCGTCGCCACCGCGACGGCGCCCGCGATGCCCTCCGGATGCGCGTGCGTCACCTCGGCCGACAGCGCGGCCTGCTCGGCGACGGCCGGCAGACTCGCGTGGAACCACGCCCCGAGCGGAGCGACCCGCATCGCCGCGCCGTTGCCCAGGCTGCCCTCGCCGTCGAACAGTCCGCGCGCCAACTCCGGCCAGCGGTGCGGTTCCTGGAGCAGCCGGGGAAGGAGTTCGTGCATGCCGTAGCCGTAGCCGCGGGCCGGGTCCGCGTCGTAGCCGAGCCCGAATGTCTGGGCCAGTTCGGTCTGCCGGATCTCGCCGTGCTCGTCGAGGACCCGGATGATACCGAGCGCCATCGCCGTGTCGTCCGTCCAGTGCCAGGTGGGCTCCTGCGGGGTGCGCCGGGCGCGGATCTCCTCGTAGGCCTGGAGCCGGTCTCTGAAGAGCGGGAACCAGCGCTCCCCGAACGCGTCACCGAGGGCCAGGCCTTCGAGACTGCGTCGGGCGGCCGTGCGGTTCGGGGTGATCGGCTGGGTCATGGGGTGATGATGCCGGGCGGGGTGCGGTACGGGCGAGGCGTTTTCGGCCGCGTTTGCGGGGGCGGGCAGGGCGCCCCTGGACCCCGTTGTCACGGGGCCCAGGGCTCGCAGACCCGGCGCCTACTGGGCTGTGCCCTCTTCGATCATGTCCTCGATCTCCGCCAGGCGTTCCCGCTCCTCGGTCGCGAACCGCTGCGCGTCCAGTTGTTCGGCGATCTCCTCGTCCTGGGCCATCAGGAGGTCCAGGTTGGAGTTGCCCATGTCGAAGACGCCCATGTCCACGTAGGCCCGCTGGAGGCGTTCGCCCCACAGGCCGATGTCCTTGACGCAGGGGACGATGCGGCTGAAGAGCAACTGGCGGAAGAGGTGCAGGAATTCGGACTGTTCGCTGAACTCCTCGGCTTCCGCCTTGGGGATGCCGAAGTTCTCCAGGACCTCGACGCCGCGCAGCCTGTCCCGCATCAAGTAGCAGCCCTCGATGACGAATTCCTCGCGTTCGCGGAGTTCGGCGTCGGAGAGCTGCTTGTAGTAGTCGCGCAGGGCCATGCGGCCGAAGGCGACATGGCGCGCCTCGTCCTGCATCACATAGGCCAGGATCTGCTTCGGCAGCGGCTTGTCGGTGGTGTCCCTGATCATCCCGAAGGCGGCCAGGGCCAGGCCCTCGATCAGGACCTGCATGCCCAGGTAGGGCATGTCCCAGCGGGAGTCGCGGAGGGTGTCGCCGAGAAGGGACCGGAGGTTGTCGTTGATCGGGTAGACCATGCCGATCTTCTCGTGCAGGAAGCGGGTGTAGACCTCCGCGTGCCGGGCCTCGTCCATGGTCTGGGTGGCCGAGTAGAACTTGGCGTCCAGGTCGGGGACCGATTCGACGATCCTCGCCGCGCAGATCATGGCGCCCTGTTCGCCGTGCAGGAACTGGCTGAACTGCCAGGAGGCGTAGTGCTTGCGCAGTTCGGCCTTGTCCCGGTCGGTCATCTTCGCCCAGTACGGGGTGCCGTACAGGGTCATCGCCTCGTCGGGGGTACCGAGCGGATCGCCGGGGTCGACGTCCAGGCCCCAGTCGATGCGCTTCTGGCCGTCCCACTGCTTGTCCTTGCCCTTCTGGTAGAGGGCGAGCAGCCGGTCACGACCGTCGTCGTACTCCCAGTTGAAGCGGGCCGCCCCCGAGGCCGGTATCTGCCAGAGGGGATCTCCCGAGTCCGCGGCGTACAGCTCATGCGTCGGCATATCTCGCAGACTCACACGAAGTAGACACGTCGTCAACAAGTCCGGCACAGGGGATTGACGAGCTTGCTGACAAGCAGTCTCATAAGTGGTGACCGCCGGTAACCCCTGAAGTGATCCCGTACGACGAGGTGGGAACAGCCATGACGACGGTGCCCGAAGCCGATGTGCTCCGTGACGCGCTCGGTCTGCTCAAGGACCGGGAGCAGGTGGCCGAGCGCCTCCTCGACTCCTCCGCCAAGCACTCCTTCGACCCCGACAAGGAGCTCGACTGGGACGCGCCCTTCGAGGAGGGCAAGTGGTTCTGGCCGCCCGAGCTGGTGTCGCTGTACGACACCCCGCTGTGGCGGCGGATGAGCGAGGAGCAGCGGATCGCCCTGTCCCAGCACGAGGCGGCCGCGCTGGCCTCGCTGGGCATCTGGTTCGAGATCATCCTGATGCAGCTGTTGGTGCGGCACATCTACGACAAGGCGGCGACGAGCGCGCATGTGCGGTACGCGCTGACCGAGATCGAGGACGAGTGCCGGCACTCGAAGATGTTCGCCCGGCTGATCACGCGCGGGGGCACCCCGTACTACCCGGTGAGCCGGGCGCATCTCAATCTCGGGCGGGTGTTCAAGACCATCTCGACCACGCCGGGTTCCTTCACGGCCACGCTGCTCGGTGAGGAGATCCTCGACTGGATGCAGCGGCTTACGTTCCCGGACGAGCGGGTGCAGACCCTCGTCCGGGGGGTCACGCGGATCCATGTGGTGGAGGAGGCGCGGCATGTCCGTTACGCCCGGGAGGAGTTGCGGCGGCAGATGGTTTCCGCGCCGCGGTGGTCGCAGGAGTTCACCCGGATCACCTCGGGCGAGTTCGCCCGCGTCTTCTCGGTGGCCTTCGTCAACCCCGAGGTCTACACGAACGTCGGACTCGACAAGCGCGAGGCCCTGGCCCAGGTGAAGGCCAGTGGGCACCGGCGGGACGTGATGCAGACCGGGGCCAGGAAGCTGACGGACTTCCTGGACGACATCGGGGTGCTGCGGGGGGCGGGGCGGCGGCTGTGGAAGGCGTCGGGGCTGCTGGCCTGAGGTGGTCCTGCATGTCGTGTCGGGCTCGGCTGCGGACTCGGCTGAGGTTTCGGGGCAGGGCCCGGCTCGGCTGGGGCGCCGAGGTCCCGGGGCGGGCGGGGCGCCGAGGTCCCGGGGCGGGCGGGGCCGCGCCGGTACATCCGCCCGCATCCGAACGGATCCGAACGGCGTTCCAAGTGGTCGCGGATTGTGATCCGCCCGGATGCGGGCATTCGATGTACCGGCACGTCCCCTCGCGTTGTCCGGCGGCTGCCGCTGCGTGGGGGCTCGCGTGCCGGCAGGACCTCCCTCGTCCGCCCCGGAGTGGGGGCTCGCGTGCCGGCAGGACCTTCCTCGTCCGCCCCTGAGTGAGGGCTCGCGTGCCGGCAGGACCTCCCTCGTCCGCCCCTGAGTGAGGGCTCGCGTGCCGGCAGGACCTTCCTCGTCCGCCCCTGAGTGGGGGCTCGCGTGCCGGCAGGACCTTCCTCGTCCGCCCCTGGGTGGGGGCTCGATCAGCGGGCCGGCCGTCCTTCGCCCGTCGCTCCGTGGGGGGCTTGGGGGCTCGCGTGCCGGGTGGGCCGTTGTGCGTCCGGGTTGTACGGGGATGTGTCCGGTGGACGAGGTGGTATCCGTCCTGCGTTGTTCGGGGGGCCGTGTGGGTAGGCGGTTACGCTGCCCGGCATGACCTCGCAGGCTTCCACCCCCGCCTACCGTCGGCTCAGTGTCGAGGAGCGGCGCAGTCAGCTGCTCGAAGCCGCGCTGTCCCTGTTCGCCCAGCGGGTGCCCGAGGAGGTCTCGCTGGACGATGTGGCGGAGGCGGCCGGGGTGTCGCGGCCGCTCGTCTACCGGTATTTCCCGGGCGGCAAGCAGCAGTTGTACGAGGCTGCCCTGCGGTCCGCCGCCGACGAGCTGGAGCACTGCTTCGCGGAGCCGCCGGAGGGGCCGCTCACCGAGCGGCTCTCCCGGGCCCTCGACCGGTATCTCGCGTTCGTGGACCAGCACGACGCCGGGTTCAGCGCGCTGCTGCAGGGCGGGAGCGTCATCGAGACCTCTCGGACCACGGCCATAGTCGACGGGGTCCGCAGGGCCGCGGCGGAGCACATTCTCGATCATCTGGCGGTGAAGGATCCCGGGCCCCGGCTGCGGATGACCGTACGGATGTGGATCACGGCCGTGGAGGCCGCCTCGCTGATCTGGCTCGACGAGGACAAGGAACCGCCGCTGGACGAGCTGCGGGACTGGCTCGTCGAGCAGTTCGTGGCGGCACTCGTGGCGAGCGCGGGGAGCGATCCGCAGACCGCGGCGGTGGTCCGGGCCTCGCTCGCGATGGAGAGCGCCGACGGCATCGCCGGGGCGCTGGTCCGCCGGGTGCTGCCCGTTGTCGAGGATGCGGCCCACCTGCTGTGACACTGGTCCGGTGAAGAGCGAAGACACCCCCTTTGTCGGCGGCCCGCTGGACGGGCGTGTGATGCCCGTTCTGCTCGGGATCACCGGTCACCCGCCGAAGACGTACCGGATTCCGGTGCCCGACCCGGACGGCGGCAGGCCCACCGTGCTGGTCTACCGGCGCGTCCAGGCGGCCACCAGCAAACGGCTCGGGCTCCACAAGGGGTGGAAGTACGAGTACGACCCCGAGGGCGACGCGTCGGGGCGCCGGTTCACGTTGCCCTGGTCCCCGGGCACGCACAAGCGCGGGGGCAGCGGCGGCACCACGCCGGACGGCAACGCCGACGAGTGACCTTGTTGGGCCGAAGTGGTCACCCGGCGCGCGCGAGAGACGCCCTGGGCCGATCCTGCCGGTGCGAGACGGGTGGTCGACGGACCACCCCGGTACCGGAGGTGATGACGTGTCAGGAAGGCTTCTGCGTCTGGTGTGTACGGGAGCGGTGGCAGCCGGGGTGCTGCTCTCGCCCACACCCGCCGCGGCCGCCCCGGAGCCCGGCCAGGGTTCCGGGTCCGACGCCCAGCGGTCCGTGACCTCGTTGCTGACGGATCTTCAGCGGGCCTACCGGGACGCCGAACGCGCCACCGAGACGTACAACGGCACGGCCGAGAAACTGAAGAAGCAGCGCGCCGAGGTCGCCAGGCTCGACGCCGGCCTCGCCAGGGCCCGTCTCTCGCTGCAGGACAGCCGCGGCGCAGCGGGGCGGCTGGCCCGGCAGCAGTACCAGAGCAGCGACGACCTCTCCACGTACGTGAAGCTCCTGCTCGCCCGGGATCCGCAGCACGCCCTGGACCAGGGGCACCTGATCGGTCAGCTGTCGCTGGAGCGGGCCGAGACCGTGCGGCGGGTCGCGGGCGGCGAGAGGCGCACGGACGTGCTCGCGCGTGCGGCCCGCAAGGCACTGGACGGTCAGCTCTCCCTCGCCGAACGGCAGAAGAAGGAGCGGGACGCGGTGCGCAAGCGGCTCGACGACGTCCAGCAGTTGCTCGCCTCGCTGTCCGCCGAGCAGATCGCCGAACTGGACAGGTTCGAGAAGTCGGGGACGGCCACGGCGCAGAAGAAGGTCATGGCCTCCGGCGCGCTCAGCAGCGCGCGGCCGCCCACACAGGAGGGCGAGGAGGCGTTGCGCTACGCCGTCGACCAGATCGGGAAGCCGTACGAGTGGGGCGCGGAGGGTCCGGCGGCCTACGACTGCTCGGGGCTGACGTCACAGGCCTGGGACCGGGCCGGCCGACCCGTCCCCCGCACCAGCCAGGAGCAGTGGGCCCAGCTCCCCAGAATCCCGCTGAGCAAGCTGCGTCCCGGCGATCTGGTGATCTACTTCCCCGAGGCCACGCACGTCGCCATCTACCTGGGCGACGGGATGGTCGTGCAGGCGCCGCGGCCCGGAGCGACGATCAAGGTGTCCCCCATCGCGGCGAACCCGCTCCTCGGCGCGGTGCGCCCGGATCCGGACGGAGAGCCCCTGCGGCAGTACACGCCGCCGAAGCTCCCCGCACACGCCACCGAAGGAACCGACGAGGGCTACGCCTCGGTCGCGCCGGTGACCGACGCCAGGTAGGCGGCCGTCTTGTCCGGCTCGAAGAAGAAGTTCTCGAAGTCGGCCGGGTTGTTGAAGCCGTTGGCGAACCGGTCGGCGACGGGCGGGAGTTGGCCCGCCGCGCCGATCAGGTTGAGCACATGCTCCGGCGGGACGCCCAGCATCGCGTTGGTCCACTTGGTGACGTGCTGCGCGGTGTCCCAGTAGCGATCGAACGTCGCCTGCATCCACTCCTCGTCGAAGGGCTTGTCGCCCTGCTCGACGATCGAGGCGAGGTAGGCGGCGGCGCACTTGGAGGCCGAGTTGGAGCCCTGACCGGTGATCGGGTCGTTGGCCACGACCACGTCGGCGACGCCGAGGACCAGCCCGCCGCCGGGGAGACGGCCGATCGGGTTGCGGACGGTGGGGGCGTACCGCCCGGACAACGTGCCACCCGCGTCGGTCAGTTCGACGTTGGTGGCCCGCGCGTACTCCCAGGGCGTGAACCGCTCCATGAGTTCCAGGGTCAGGGAGAGGTGCTCACCGGGGTCCTTGACGCCGTTGAAGACGTCGAGCGGACCGCCGGGTACGCCCTCCCAGAAAAGGATGTCGGCGCGACCCGAGGTGGTGAGGGTCGGCATGATGAACAGCTCGCCGACGCCGGGGACCAGGTTGCAGCGGACCGCGTCGTAGTCGGGGTGCTCCGGGCGCGGGCCAAGACCGTGGACGTAGGACACCGCGAGGGCGCGCTGCGGCTCGGTGTACGGGGAACGGGCGGCGTCGCGGCCGAACATCGCGACGAGTTCGCCCTTGCCCGCAGAGACGAGGACCAGGTCGTACGCGCGGGAGAAGTAGTCGAGGTCGGAGACCGCCGCGCCGTGGATGACCAGTTGGCCACCGCGCTGCGCGAACGTCTCCATCCAGCCCGCCATCTTGACCCGCTGGTCGACCGACTGGGCGTACCCGTCGAGCTTGCCGACCCAGTCGATGGCGCGCTGCGAGGGGCCGGGGTCGAAGGAGCCGGGGACCGCGACCGAGACGCCGAGCCCCTCGATCTTCGGGGCCTGGGACTCCCAGAAGTTCAGCTGGAGATCGCGCTCGTGCTGGAGCGCCGTGTCGAACATGCACTGCGTCGACATGACCCGGCCGGCACGGATCTCGTCCGCCGTCCGGTTCGACATCAGGGTGACCTCGTACCCGTTCGACTGGAGTCCGAGGGCGAGCTGGAGTCCGGACTGGCCGGCTCCGACGACGAGTATCTTCCGCATGCGGGTTGCTTCTCCTAGGCCTAGGACTCAGGCGTCCCTATTCGGGGCTGACTTCGAGCGCGTGGCCGACCAGGGCGAGGAGGGTCTCGACGACCGAGATCCGGCGGCGCGCGTCCATGATCATGACAGGTATGTGTGAAGGCACCGTGAGGGCTTCGCGCACGTCGTCCGGCTCGAACTCGTCGCTGCCGTCGAAGTGGTTGACGGCGACGACGTACGGCAGTCCGCAGCTCTCGAAGTAGTCGAGCGCCGGGAAGCAGTCCGAGAGGCGGCGGGTGTCGGCGAGGACCACCGCGCCGATCGCGCCGCGTACCAGGTCGTCCCACATGAACCAGAACCGCTGCTGGCCCGGCGTACCGAAGAGGTAGAGCACCAGGTCGTCGTCGAGCGTGATGCGGCCGAAGTCCATGGCCACGGTGGTGGTCAGCTTTTCCGGCGTACCCGTGAGGTCGTCGGTTTCCTCGCTGGCCTGGGTCATCAGCGCCTCCGTCTGGAGAGGCGTGATCTCCGAGACGGCCGTGACGAGGGTGGTCTTGCCGACGCCGAAGCCGCCCGCCACCACGATCTTCGTGGCGATCGGCGCGCGCGTGCGGTCCGTCTGCCAGGCCTGCAGATTCTCCTCTTCGTCGAGGAGGGGGGCGACGCCAGGTTCGGCGTCAGAGACGACGGAGTCCACTCAGCACCCTTTCCAGCAGAGCGCGGTCCGGCTGTCCCGGGCCGTGACCTGTTCCGTACACACGGATCTTTCCCTGGTCCGCCAGGTCGCTCAGGAGCACTCGGACCACTCCGAGCGGCATCCTGAGGAGGGCGGCGATCTCGGCCACCGTACGCATCCGGCGGCAGAGTTCGACAATGGCCCGCATCTCCGGCATGACCCGGTGGGTGAGCGATCCGTTGGTCAGTTCCTTGCGCTCCTCCGGGGCCTCCAGCGCGGCCACGAAGGTCTCCACCAGCAGGACGTGGCCGAAGCGCGTACGTCCGCCGGTGAGCGAGTAGGGGCGTACGCGGGCGGGCTTGCGGTCGCCGCCGCGCACCGGGAGCTTCTGGACGCCGTTCGCTACGGTCATCAGGCGCTCCCGAGAGCGTCGGCCTCGAGGGATTTTCGGAGCTCGATACGCAGCTCGGGGGTCAGGACGTGTCCTGCCCGGCCGACGAAGAGCGCCATGTGGTACGCCACCACGCTCATGTCGCAGTCCGGGGAGCCGTGCACTCCGAGCAGCGAACCGTCACTGATCGCCATGACGAAGAGGCTGCCCTCGTCCATCGCGACCATGGTCTGCTTCACGCCGCCGCCGTCCATCAGCTTGGCGGCGCCGATGGTGAGGCTGCCGATGCCGGAGACGATGGTGGCGAGGTCCGCCGCGGAGCCCTTGGGGCCGGTCGGCCTGGTGCTCTCGGCCGTCCTCGCCTCGGCGTTGCGGCCGGGGTCGGAGGAGAGCAGCAGCAGCCCGTCGGAGGAGACGACCGCGACCGACAGGAGGCCCGGCACCTCCTCGACGAGATTGGTCAGCAGCCAGTGCAGGTTACGAGCTTCACTGCTCAGGCCGAAGGTACTGGTCGCGGTCAACTGCTTGCCTCCTCGACTGTGCCCCCCGATGCTTCTACGTCCTGTGCGTCGATCTGGTGCGCGGTGGGCGCGGGTCCTGCGGGCGCGTGTGCGGGTGCAGGTGCGTGTGCGGGTACCGACGGGGTCTGCCCTTCGGGCGTGGGGGTCTCCGCCGTCCGGTCGGCGATCTCCGCCTCCACGTCGCGACGGCCTTCGATCGCGCCCCGGTGGAACCCGCCCAGCCTGCGGCGCAGGGCATCGGCGTCCACGCCGCCCACGCGGGGCCGCGGGGCGGCGGCGGGAGCGGAGATCTTCGGCGTCCGTTTGGGCAGGCCCTTGTCGGTGAGCCGGGGGTGCTCATCGGGGGCACGCTCGTGGCTGTCGGGGCCGATGGCGTAGGGGTCGGTGGCCGGACCTGCGGACAGGTCGGCGGCCGAACCTGCGGACAGGTCCGCCGCCGGAGCCGGCTCGGTGCCCGACGAGAGCTCCGCGGCCGGAGCGGGCTCCGCACCCGCCTTGCCTGGCTGGGAACCGGCCCCGGTGACACCGGGGGCCGTCCCGGCCGCGCGGGCGGTCACCCCGTCTGCGCCGGGGACCATCCCGTCGGCGCGGGGGGTTGTCTCGGCTGCGCCAGGGACCATCCCGTCGGCGCGGGGGGTTGTCCCACCTGCGCCAGGGAGCATCCCATCGGCGCGGGGGGTTGTCTCGGCTGCGCCAGGGACCATCCCGTCGGCACTGGGGGCCGTCTCGTCTGCGACGGGGGTGGATGGCCCGCCGAAGCCGGGGGCCGGCTCGTCGAGGGCTCCGGCCACCTCCGGGGAAACCGGGGCGGGCTCGACGAAGTCGGAACCGGAACTGGGGGCCGACTCAGGAGCCCCGAAGACAGAAGCCGACTCAGGAGACCCGAAGGCGGGCGCCGGCTCGGCCGACCCGAAGGCCGGAGCCGACTCAGGAGACCCGAAGGCGGGCGCCGACTCAGGAGACCCGAAGGCGGGCGCCGGCTCGGCCGACCCGAAGGCCGGAGCCGACTCAGGAGACCCGAAGGCGGGCGCCGACTCGGCCGACCCGAAGGCGGGTGCCGCGGTCGTCGCCGTGGAGTCGGACGGCGTCTCGGCGAAGTCCGTTGCGGGGGCGGCCAGTTCGAAGGGCTCCGGTGCGGGGGCCGGCAGCTCGAAGGACTCCGCTGCGGAGGATCCCGG